>JBBQJG010000373.1:0-4666 GCA_038325725.1 Polyangia bacterium
GGCATCTGGGAGCTCGACGTCTACGCCGACGTCGGGATTCGCGCGGGCGACGACTTCACCGTCGTCCAGCGCGTCAAGGATCCGCCCGCCGGCCTCGCGTGCGACACGCCCCCGGGCGCGACGACGCAGACGCTCGCGTCGCAGTATGAGCTGGGCAAGCTCTCGGGGGTCAAGACGCAGGCCGTGGGCGGCGTGAACTGGTCGCACAAGTACAACGACAACGACATGTTCACGCTCGGCGCCGAGTACTTCTACAACCAGCCCGGCTACTCCGACACGAAGCTGTACCCCGGCCTGCTCTTCAACACGAGCGGAACGCGGCAGCTGAACTTCTTCTACACGGGTCGACAATACGCGGCGCTGTTCGCGTCGTTCCCCATGCCCTACTCGTGGAACCTGAGCACCTTCACGATCTCGACGCTCTCCAACCTCACCGACCAGTCCTACATCTCGCGCGTCGACTACTCGTACACGCTCCTGACGCACATGACGCTCGAAGCGTTCGTGGGCGTGCACTACGGCTCTTCGGGCGGCGAGTTCCGGCTCGGCTTCAACGACCCTCAGTACTTCGCGAAACAGTCGCCCCCCGGGCCCGCCGGCGCGCCGCCCGCGGCGACCGTCCCCTGCGACGTCGCGCCGTTTCACCGGGATCCCTCGCTCCTCGACCTCGGCGTCGCGTTACGCGTGCGGATCTAGTCGGCATGAAGATCGTCGACATCACGATGACCCCGCATCGATGCGCGTTCACGTCAGCGCCCCTGGCAAAATAACCTTTTTCTTTTTGGGTCCGGCGGGGTCGAGTTTCGCGATGAAGAATGTCCAGCTTCTCGGTCTCTTCGCATTGTTGACGGGTGCCTGCGGCCGAGCTTCCGCGGTCAAGGACGCGGACGCCGGCGGTGTGGCTGACAGCGCCGCTGACAGCGCCGCCCCGACCGACGCCACCGGAGCGTCTCTCGCCGCGCCCGCGGGCCAGTGGTCGTGGATCGACGTGCCGGAGTCGGCGTGCGACGACGGCTCTCCGACGGGCTTCGCCGTGAACCCCGGCGCGGGCGGCGATCTGTTCGTTTACTTCCAGGGGGGCGGCGCCTGCTGGGACTACGCGAGCTGTTTCGTCGTCAACAGCGCCGTCCATGGCCCGTTCGCTCGCGCGCAGTGGAACGCCCTCGCCCCGCAGATCGGTGTGGGACCTTTCGATCGCGCTCGCGTCGCGAATCCGTTTCGCGCGTCGACCTTCGTGTTCATTCCCTACTGCACGGGCGACCTGCACGGCGGCAACAACGTCCAGGCCTACCAAGGTCCACTCGACGTGCGCACCATGCACCACGTCGGGCGCAAGAACGCCGAGGCCGCGCTGGCGCGCCTCCTGGCCACCTGGCCCGCGCCCTCGCGCGTCGTCGTCTCGGGCACGAGCGCGGGCGGCTTCGGCGCGACCTTCAACTACGATCTCTTCCGCCGCGCCTTCCCGGCCGCGCGCATGGCGCTCGTCGACGACGCGGGCCCGCTGCTCGAGGGCGGTGGCATCCCCGCCGATCTCCGCGCGAATTTCTACAGCGCCTGGCACCTCGGCGACATCGTGACGCCGCTGTGTCCCTCCTGTGCCGACGATTTCTCAGGCCTCACGGCGGCGCTCGCCGCGCGCTATCCCAACGATCGCCTCGCGCTCGTCTCGGCGCTCACCGATCCCGTCATCAGCCTCTACTTCCGCCTCTCGCTCGATCAATTTGCCGCGAGCCTGACCTCGACGGTCACGAAGCGTTACGCGTCGACGACGAACGCGCGCGCCTACCTCGTCACGGGCACGCAGCATGGCTTTCTCCCCGCGGCCGCGACGACGACGAGCCAAGGCGTCCCGCTCGACGGCTGGCTCGACCTCGTCGCGAACGGCGGCGCCGGGTGGAACACCATCTCGCCGTGAGCGAGCGCAGCGCGGCTTCTCCGTGGGAAGCGATCGGCGGGGGCGCGGGACCCTCAGCGCTCGCGCGGTCACGTCCCGGAAAAGAGGCATAAACGCCGATGTAAACCGGCGAAACATTCTTGACGGTTTGTACCTTCGGTGTCCGAATGCTGGCGCTTGACATGCCCGATCGACGCCGCCATAGATGTTCACGTCGATGTCATGCCGAACCCGATGACAAAGCCCGCGCTAGATGCGCTGCTGGTTGGTCTCTCGGTTGGCACATGGGTGGTGCTGGATCCGGGCATGTCGAAGGTGCTCAGCGTCGCCACGACACCAGAGGAAGCTATCGAAGAGGCTCAGATCTCTCCGCCGACTTCCGACAAGGCGGTCGGAGAGCGACCAGTCATGCTTCAGGTCCCCGACCCCTCGATGACCTGCTTCTTCTAGTCGAAGCAGCAGTCGTTGTGGCCCTGTGAGGGTCCCGTGGACCGACATTGGCAAGGGTCAATCGGCACCGCTGCTGACCATCGGTCTTAGGCGCCACGGAGCCGTCATGCCCACGGCATCCATGTTGCTGGTAGACACCGGCGCAGACGGAACGGTCTTGCCGCGTTACTCCGCCGCGCTTCTTGGATTTAAGGACGCAGACTTGGCGCCGGAGAACTGCCGATGAGAAAGGCGGTAGCAATCGTAGGTGGAGTGGCTGCAACGCTCCTGGCGGCGACCTTCGGAGTGTCCCGAATAGGACGGTACTGGTATTCAGTCCGCCCGGCGAACAGCGATATCGCAATCGCATCTCCTCCAGACGGCGGACGTCCCCGAACACGAATCACGGTGGGACCGTCGGGCCTGCTGTACTACGAGGACGACAATGTCCTTCGGTTGTTCGTGGAGATGACTCCACGATACGACATCGTCTACGTACCGACAGCTCGCCAATGGCCCGAGAAAATGCCGAAATGGTCTCGACATCGCAGGGACGAAATCATGGCTGAGATAAGACGGCTTGCGGTTGGCCGTCCAATTCGATGGGTCGATGACGACGCCTAGTACCGGCTAACCCGTTGCAGACGGACGCTCCACTGAGCCAGCACATCCAGGTTGCGGAAGCGGCGAAAGCGCGAGACACCGCCCACAAGGGCGTCGCAGTGGACGGCGCTGCACGCCGCCGCTGAACACCACGATCGATAGCCGTCGCGCGATCTCAGGAGTGGGCAAGCCGTCAGGGGCACGAGCTAGACTGATTTTTTCGGCCGCGGGATTTTGTAGTCGTCGAGCCGAGCCACCAGCGTGCGCCGCGAGATGCCCAGCACCTTCGCCGCGCGGCTCTGGTTGCCCGCGCACGCGGCGAGCGCGTCGACGATGCGCTGTCGCTCGTCGGGCGGTCCCGCCGGCGCGCTGTCGGCGTGCGGCAGGCCCGGGTTCGACGTCGACGCGCCGAGCTTCTCCATCGGCAGGTGCTCGACGCCGATGACGGACCCCGTGCACAGCAGCACGGCGCGCTCCATGACGTTCTTGAGCTCGCGGATGTTTCCGGGCCACGCGTACGACTCGAGCAGCGCGGCGATGCGCTCGGGGATCGCCGGCTCGGGCCGGCCCAGCTCGCGGCAGATCTGCTGCATGAACGTGTCGGCGAGCCGCCGAATCTCGCCCACGCGCGTGCGCAGCGGCGGGATCGTGAGCGTGATGCCGTTGAGGCGGTAGTACAGATCGCTCCGGAACGCGCCCCGCGCGATCTCCGCCTCGAGATCGCGGTTCGTCGCCGCGACGAGACGCAGGTCGATCTTGCGCGGCTTGACGCTGCCGAGGCGCGCCACCTCGCGCGTCTCGAGCACGCGCAGCAGCTTCGCCTGCGTCGCCATGGGCAGCTCGCCGACCTCGTCCATGAACAGCGTCCCGCCATGCGCCGTCTCCATGAGCCCCAGCTTCGTCTGCACGGCGCCCGTGAACGCGCCGCGCTCGTGGCCGAACAGCTCGCTCTCGAGCAGCGTCTCCGACAGCGCCGCGCAGTTGAGGCACACGTACGGTCCCGCCTTGCGCGGCGACAAACGGTGCACCGTCTCGGCGAGCAGCTCCTTGCCGACGCCCGTCTCGCCCGTGATGAGCACGTTGATCGTGCCCGCGGCCGCGCGCGCGGCGAGCTGCTGGATGCGCAGCATCGCCTGGTCGGGCGCCGTCGGCGTCGGCCGCATGAGGGCGAGCCCCTCGTCGCGTAACGTCTCGGGCCGCAGCAGGGGTGCCCGCTTGGCGCGCGTCTGTACGATGAGCACGGTCGAGCCGATGTGAATCGTCTCGCCCATGGCGACGGCGACCCGCTGGTCTCGCTGGAGCGGCCGGTCCTTGAGGCGCGTGCCGTTGACGCTGCCGAGGTCCTCCAAATACATGCTGTCGCCGGCTCCCTTGCCATCCTCGACGTGGACGTGCAGCCGCGCGTGCGCGCGCGAGGCGAGGGGGTCGTCGACGCGGACGGCGTTGCTATCTCCGCGTCCGATCGTGAGCGTGCCCGACGCGGGCAAGTTGTAGGTCGTGTACGAGTCGCGCCCGACGACCAACAGGAAGGCGCCCGCGGCGTCCGCGTCGCCCGGTCCCCGGTGGTCACCCACGACTGTCGTTTGCACCTTCAACGTCAAGTCTCCGCTCGAGAAAGCCGGAGTATCACCAGGGGACGCGGGGGTCGCAAGGCCCGTTGCGCAAGTTGCGCAAACTTGCGCAACTTGAACCCCGTCGTCGGGCGAATTGTACGATCTGGAGACCGT
Source organism: Polyangia bacterium (assembly GCA_038325725.1). Lineage (GTDB taxonomy): Bacteria > Myxococcota_A > Polyangia > Fen-1088 > Fen-1088 > DASZFV01. The sequence goes on from JBBQJG010000373.1 coordinate 4,654, forward strand.
AGGGCCTCGTCAT
>JBBQJG010000374.1:0-4666 GCA_038325725.1 Polyangia bacterium
GTTCCCCCCGTCGCCGTGGCGCCGGCCCCACCGTCGGGAGCTCCGGACGATCCGGACGAGGGGCTCTTCGCGCACGCGACGAGCGCGCACGAAAAACAAACGGCGAGGACGCGAGAGGCTCGGTTCATGAAATCCCCCCGAACGAAACGCTCACGGCGAGCGCGCCGCGTGGCGCGCCCCCCGCGCGACGACCTACTTCAGCTCGGCGTCGATCGCGGTCTTGAAGGCCTCGACCGGCTGCGCGCCGACGAGCTTCTTGCCGTTGATGAAGAAGGTCGGCGTTCCGCTGACGCCGAACGAGCCGCCCTCCTTCGTCTCGCGGTCGACGCGGTCCTTGAACTTGCCGCCGTCGAGCGCCGCGCGGAACTTCGCCATGTTGAGGCCCAGCTCCTCGGCGTACTTCTCGAGCGACGGGCGATCGAGCGCCTGCTGGTTCGCGAAGAGCTTGTCGTGCATCTCCCAGAACTTGCCCTGCTCGTTCGCCGCGAGCGACGCCTCGCCCGCGAGGTGCGCCTTGTCGTGGAACGGCAGCGGGTTCTGCTTGAAGGCGACGCGGATCTTGCCTTTGTAATCTTGCTCAATCTGATGCAGCGTCGGCACCGCGCGCGAGCAGAACGGGCACTGGAAGTCGCTGTAGATGACGACGGTGACCTTCGCCGACGCGGGTCCCATCGTGGGCGCGTCGCCGACCTTGACGTCCTGCTTGCCCTCGGGCGCGGCGGGCGCCGCGGCCGCGGCCACCGGCGCTGCGCTCGCGGCCTCGGTCATGAGCTTGTCGTAGACGGCCGCGATCGGCGTGCCCTTCTTGAGCAGCGCGTCCGCCTTCTTGACCTGGTCGTCGATGATCTTCTCGAACGCCGACGCGTCCTGCGCGCCGACGAGCTCGTTGCCGTTGATGTAGAACGTCGGGGTCCCGTTGGCGCCCACGGCCGTGCCCACCTTCGAGTCCTGCTCGACCTCTTCCTTGATCTTGGGGTCGTCCCAGTCCTTCTTGAACTTGGCCATGTTGAGGCCGGCCGCCTCGGCGTACTTCTCGATGTCCGTGCGCTCGAGCGCCGTGTTGTTCTCGTACATCTTGTCGTGGAGGGTCCACGCCTTTTGGCCATCTTGGCGCGCGGCCGCCTGGAAGGCCGTCGCCGCGTCCATCGCGTGGTTGTGGAACGGCAGGGGCTGGTTCATCCAAACGAGCGAGACGTTCTTGCCGTACTTCTTGAGCAGCCCCTGCACCGTCGGCTCGGAGCGCTTGCAGAACGGGCACTGAAAGTCGCTGAACTCGACGATCGTCACCTTGGTCGCCTTGTCGCCGCGACGAAGGTTGTGCGCGAAGGGCGTGACCTTCTTCGCGCCCGGAGGCGGAGCGGCCGCGCCCGGCGCCGCGGCGCCCGCGGCCGGCTTCTGCTTGTCGTCGATCGCGGCGAGGATCTCGCCGAGACCCTTGCCCTGCTTCACCATGTCGATGGCGAGCTTCGCCAGGTTCGGGCTGCGGGGGCAGTTCGGATCCTTCTTGAGGCAGCCGGCGATCTTGCCCATGCCGCAGCCGCACTCGCAATTGCGCTCGTTGAGCGCCTGCAGCATCGTGACCTTTTGAGCGTCGGTCAGCCCGGCGAGGCTGATCGTCGTGACGGTCGCGAGGTCGGCCGACTTGGTCCAGCCCTCGGGGAACTCACTCTCGGCCTTGTAGATCTTGTCCGGCAGCTTCACGCCGGCCGGCGCCTTGTCGGCCGCCTTGCCGGACTCGCCCGCCGCGGTCTCTTCACCGACGTGGCGCGGGGCGGTCTCGCGACCGACCAGGAAACCGACGGCCAAGCCCGTGATGAGCGGCCAAAGAGTCGCCGTCAACGCGGCGCTGGAACGAGAGGACTCGGAGGAGTTCGCCATGGCGCGGGTTTATACCACCCACGCCCGGCCGATGCGCGTCGTTGGCGCGCCGCTCTCGCGACAGCGAAGCGGCGCCTATTCTTCGTCGTCGGCGTCGGCGTTGCGATCATCGTCGTCGCGCGACGAGCGGCGCGTGGCGCCGGGCTCGAGGTCGAGCTCGATCTCGCCCGCGAACATCTCGTCGAGGATCTCGTAGCCGGAGTCGAAGTACGAATCGCGGCGGAGCTCCTCGCGCTCGAACTCCTCGAAGGTGCGGTACGTCTTCTCATCGATGTCGTGGCTCATGGACATTCTCCTTGGATGGGGCTCTTCAAACCGCGGTGACCGACATGTAGGCCTAGTGAATACTCCGCATTACATGTCGTCAAATTTTGTGCGCGCATTTCAAGGCTTTCGGCCCCGTCCACGGCGGTTGAACCCCGCCGTCGATGCGTGTTAGCTAGGTCCGCCGACACCGGCGGATGCACATGGGACGGGTCATCGCGGTCGCGAATCAGAAAGGCGGCGTGGGCAAGACCACGACGGCGGTGAACCTCGCCGCGTCGCTCGCGGCGGCCGAAAAGCGCGTCCTGCTCGTGGACGTCGATCCACAGGGCAACGCCAGCTCGGGGCTCGGCCATCCGCGCGGCGACCGCGGCACGCCCAGCGTCTACGACCTGCTCATCGGCGAAAAGTCGCTCGAAGACGTCATCGTCAAGACGGAGCTGCCGCACCTCGATCTCGTTCCCGCCAACGCCGATCTCGCGGGCGCCGAGATCGAGCTCGTGCCCCTGCCCCACCGCGAGCTGCGGCTGCGCGGCCCGCTGCGCGCGGCGGCCGCGAAGTACGACTACATCCTGCTCGACACGCCGCCGTCGCTCGGCCTCCTGACGTTGAACGCGCTGTCGGCGGCCGACGGCGTGCTCGTGCCGCTGCAGTGCGAGTACTACGCGCTCGAAGGCTTGTCGGACCTCGCCAATACGATCGAGCTCGTCGGGCGATCGCTCAACCTGGGTCTGTCGATCGAGGGCATCGTGCTGTGCATGGTCGACTCGCGACAGAACCTCACCGAGCAGGTCGCGACGGAGGTGCGGGCGCACTTCCACGGAAAGGTCTACGACACGACGATCCCGCGCAACGTTCGCCTCTCGGAGGCGCCGTCGTTCGGCAAGCCAATCCTGCTTTACGACATCGCTTCGAAGGGTGCGAAGAGCTACCTCGAGCTCGCGCGCGAGCTCCTCGGGCGCCACGCCGCGATCGGCGCGGGCTCGTCCGCGGCGTTCGTGAACGAGCCGCGATGAGCACGCAGAAGCGCAACGCCCTCGGACGCGGCCTCGCGGCGTTGATCCCGGGCGCGAGCGCGCCGACCGCCGCGCCCGCCCCCGTCGCTGTGAACGCCGCGCGAGGCGACGGCCTGCGCACGCTCCCGATCGAAGACGTGCACCCCGCGCCGGGTCAGCCGCGCAAGTCTTTCGACGACGCACGCCTCGACGAGCTCGCCGCCTCGATCCGCGCGCAGGGCATCATCCAGCCGGTCGTAGTCCGCGTGCGCGAAGCCGGCGGCTACGAGCTCATCGCCGGCGAGCGACGATGGCGCGCGGCGCAGCGGGCGGGCCTGCACGAGGTGCCCGCCGTCGTGCGCGACGTCGCCGAAAAGCGCGCGTTCGAGATGGCGCTCGTCGAGAACCTCCAGCGCGAGGACCTGAACCCGATCGAGGAGGCGCAGGGATTCTCGCGCCTCGTCGAGGAGTTTGGCTACACGCAGGAGGCCCTCGCGGCGCGCGTCGGAAAGGACCGCAGCACGGTCGCGAATGCGCTGCGCCTCCTGCGCCTGCCCGACGATGTGCGCGAGCTCGTCGTCGAAGGGCGGCTCTCGATGGGGCACGCGCGGGCGCTGCTCGGGCTCGAGTCAGCGGACGCCATCGGGCGCCTCGCCCGGCGGGTCGTCGCGCGTGAGCTGTCCGTGCGTCAGGTCGAGCTGCTCGTGCGCCGCGAGCGCGACGGCGAGCCGAGCGCGCCCGCGGTCCCAAAGACGCCGTCGGCGAGCGCGCGCGATCTCGCCGAGCGCCTCACGCGCGCGCTCGGGACGCGCGTCAAGGTCGTCGAGGCCGGCCCCGGCAAGGGCCACCTCGAGATCTCGTTTCACTCGCTCGATCAGCTCGACACGGTGATCGCGCGGATCCTGCCCACCTTGGGCCCTCGGTGACGGACGTCGGAATGCCGACGCCGCCCACGACGATCGTCATCCCCGTCGTCGAGCTCGGGTACCGCTCGGCGGGCGCGTTCCTCTCGGCCTACGTGACGCAAATCGCGCAGGGCCAGCTCTTCGTCGAGAACAACGCGCCGCCACCCGTGGGCACGCCCGTCGTGCTGCGGCTCGCGGCGCCGCCCGCGACGATGACGACGCTCGAGGGCACGGTCGCCTTCGTCCGCGCGCAGGCGCCGGGGCAGCCGAGCGGCATGGCGATCACGCTCGCGCCGCCGCCCGAAACTTTCGGCGCGACGATCGATCGCCTCGCCTCTGGTTTCAGCGGCTTCCGCGTGCTGCTCGCCGCGAGCGAGGCCGCGCCGCGCACGATCCTCGGCCGCTACCTGCGCTCGATGCTCTCGTGCACCGTCGTCGACTTCGACGCGACCGTCGACAAGGTGCGTGAGGACCTCATGATCGATCTCGCGGTGCTCGATCTCGACTCGTCGGGCCCACGCGGGCTCGAGCTCGCCCAACGCCAGCACCAGCGCCCGCCCCCCCCCCGGGTGAAACCGCACGGCCCGAAGGAGCGCGAAGGCGTGCACCCGCGGGGCCGCCGGA
>JBBQJG010000375.1:0-4639 GCA_038325725.1 Polyangia bacterium
GAACGGCCGCCGACGGCGGCGCCGGTGCGGGCCCGGCGGGCGCGACGGGTGAGGCGGGCACGACGGGCGCGGCGGGCGCCACCGGCACCGCGGGCGCCACGGGTGAGGGCGGCACGGCGGGCACGGGCACGGCGGGTGCCACGGGCGCCGCCGGGAGCGACGGCGGCACGACGCCCGACGGCGCCATCGACGCGGCCAGCGCCGGCGCGACGGGCAGCGACGGGGGCACCGACACGACGACGACCGACGCCGGCACGACGACTGCGGGCGGCACCGTCACCGTCACGGAGATCTCCGTCAACGGCGTGGCCAAACCCGACTTCACGTGCGTCACGAAGGGCTCGACGTTCTTGTTCTCGCCGTTCGGCACGGACGGCATCGCCTCTGTCGGCTGCAACAACGGCCTGGCGGGCACCAGCCTGGTCGCCGTGGGCTTCGGCGGCGGCGCCACGGTGGGCACGTCGACCGAGACGAAGACGGGCACCGTCGTGTCGCTCCAGAACTACACGACGATCCTCAACTCGATGGGCTCGAAGACGGCGCGCACGTCGCCCAAGCACACGATCACGGTGACGTCGTGGGACATGGCGACGAGGCACCTCGTCGGCACCGCCGAGGCCACCTGGGTCATGGGCGCCGACACGGCCGGCTACGGAACGGTCAAGATGGCGTTCGACGTCTTCTTGAAGACGCCCGGCACCTGACGTCAGCCGGGTTCTAGCGGGGTCGCGCGCGCCGTCACCGCGCCGCGAGGCGGAGCTGCACGCCGCCTTGCGGGCGCAGGGTCACGCTCGGGACCAGGCGGATCTTCGTCTCGGGCGTCGTTTCGAAACGAAAGCGCTGAACGATCGCCGCGAGCACCAGCTTCGCCTCCATCATGGCGAAGCGGTTGCCGATGCACCCGCGCGGGCCGCCGCCGAAGGGGAAGTACGCGAAGCGCGGCAGGCGGCGCGCGAGATCGTTCTCCCAGCGCGTGGGTTGGAACGACAGCGGCTCGGGGAAGCTCGTCGGATCGCGGTGGACGACGTAAGGCGAGGCCACGAACTCGGCGCCCTTGCGGAACGCGAAGCCGCCGATCTCGACGTCGCGCGTGGCCTCGCGCGCGATGGCCCACGCGGGCGGGTAGAGGCGCATCGATTCGAGCACGACGCCGTCGGTGTACGTCAGCGCCTCGAGATCGCCCAGCGCGGGCGCGCGCCCGGCGCAGACGCGCTCGACCTCGTCGCCGATGCGCGTCTGCGTCTCGGGGTTCGCGGCCAGCAGATAAAGCGCGAACGTCAGCACCAACGCCGTCGTCTCGTGTCCCGCGAGGAAGAGCGTGACGGCCTCGTCGCGCACCTGCGTGTCGGTCATGGTCGTGCCGTCTTCGTCGCGCGCGCGCAGGAGCAGCGACAGCAGGTCGTCGCCCGTGTCATCGGCGCGGGAGCGCCGCTGCTCGATCATGCGGAGGACCAGCTGGTCGAGCTTGCGCGACGACACGCGCAGCCGGCGGTTCACGGGCGTGGGCACCCACGCGGGCGGTTGGAAGCGCGCGGCGATGCCCAGGATGCTCGCGAAATCATCCATGAGCTGCGTGATGACGTGGCCGATGTCGGCGATGTCGTTCGACACGTCGGCGCCGAACAGCGTCTCGGCGACGATCGCCATCGTCACGCCCATCATGTCGTCGTGAACGTTGCGCACCTCGCCGACCTTCCACCCGTCGGCGGCGCGCGCGATGGCCGCCGTCATGACGGACGCGTACGACTGCACCTGGCGCTGGTGAAAGGCCGGCTGCACGAGCCGCCGCTGCCGCAGCCACGAATCGCCTTCATTGACGAGCAGGCCGTTGCCGACGACGCGCTTGAGCAGCCGGTTCGTGCGGTCCTTGATGAAGCCGTCCGCCTTCTTGAGGAGGATCTCCTCGATGCACGCGGGGTCAGAAACGAAGTACAGGTCGATCGGCAGGCGCGACTGCACGAACGTGCCGTAGTGGGCGTGGATGAACTCGATGCCGGGCAACAACCCCTCGGCGAGCGCGCGGTGGACGGCCACGAAGTCGCGCCACGGGGGCCGCGCGGGACGGTTCGACATGTCGACAGCTTACGCGCGTCGGACGCGGCGCTCACCCTCAGCGAGGGCAGGGGTCAGTAACGCGCGACGGACGCGTCGACCTGCGTGGACCACGCGTCGATGCCGCCCGCCAGGTTGCAGAGGTTCGTGAACCCCTTGGCGACGAAATATTCGGCGGCGGCCTGGCTGCGGATGCCGTGGTGGCACTGAAATACCAGCAGGGTGTCTCGCGCGAGCGCGTCGATGTGCTGCACGCCGGCCTCGTCGAGCAGGCTCGCGCCTTCGATGCGCGCGATCCGTCGCTCCCCTTCGGTGCGCACGTCCCAAAGCTCGAGCGGCGTCCCCGCGTCCAGCATCGACTTGAGCTCCGAGGCGGTGATCTGGCGGACGGGGTTCGTCATCTTCAGCGACGGATACTACAGCGCGAGGGGAGGAACGGGGGGCGTCGCGCCCGACGCGAGCTCGGTCAGCAGCCGCGCGACGTCGCGGGTCAGGCCGGTCAGGTCCAGCGCGACGGGCAGCGCGCCCGCGCCGCGCGAGAGTTTGTCCAGGCCCTTCCGCAACAACGTCGCCGCCGGTCCGGGCCGCTGCTCTTGGAGGTGGTGAAGCCCCGCGGCGAGCTGAATCAGCCCCTGCATGAACAGCCGCTCGTCGAGTCGGTCGCTGCCTTCGAGCGCGCGCCATGCGTCCTCCCACAGCTCGTGCGCCAGGAAGTACGCCCCGCGATTGAACGCCGCTCGCCCCTGCGCGAGGCGCTCTCGTTCGACCTCGCTCCCGCGCGCGACCTCGCCCACGCGCGCGACGGTACCAAGTAACCGCGCGCGCCGCTCGCGCGGCAAATTCACGCCGCCGTCGCGGGGAGCCACGTCGGCAAGACGAACCTGCAAGAGTTTCTGGGGTAGGGACTGTCCTTTCGTTCGATCCGATCGAAAACTGATCATGTCGAGGGATCGGCGCGCGACTATCGCCGATTCAAGATCAGCGAGGCCGGGGTCTTCACGACGCTGGTGGCCGGCTCGCACGCGCCGAATCGAGGTAGCCTCTCGGGCGAAGAGCGAGGATGCGCGCCCGGGCGGTCATACGAGCGTTGGCGGTGGTCGCCGTGGTGAGCGGCGCAATTTGGTTTTGGGCGCCGCGGTTCCGCGCCAAGCCCGCGGGCACCGCAACGAACGCGCTCGTCGCCGCGCGGCCATATCGGCTCTTGGCGCCGACGACCGTCGATCCGGCAAAGGCGTATCCGCTTGTGCTTGTCCTGCACGGGTGGGGCGGCACCGGCGAGAACATCGAGCGCTACTACCAACTGGACGCGCTCGTCGACGAGCGAAGCTTCATCGTCGCCTATCCCCAAGGGACCGAAGAGACGACCCACCCGAAACACTTCTGGGGCGGCCACCGTCGATTTTGGGACGCGACCGACGCCTGCTGCAATTTCTACGGCGCGCCCATCGACGACGTGGCCTACCTGGACGCCGTCATCGACGACGTGAGCGCTCACCACCGCGTCGATCCCAAGCGCATCTTCCTCATGGGCCTCTCGAACGGCGGGTACATGTCTCATCGGTATGCGTGCGATCGCGCCGGCCGCGTGGCGGCGATCGTGAGCCAGGCGGGCGCGATGTGGGCGGACGCCACGCGCTGCAAGCCGAGCGAACCCGTCGCCGTCCTGCAGATCCACGGCACCGACGACGACACCGTGCCCTACGCCGGGAAGGCCGCCGGGGCTCCCGGCGCGAAGCTCCCGTCAGCCCATCAATCGGCGAGCGACTGGGCCGTCTTCGATCATTGCGAGGCGACCCCTGACACGTCGGTCCCGCCGCGCGATCTCGTGGCCGGAGGCTTCGGAGACTCGGACGCCGAGACGACGACGGAGCGCTGGACCGGCTGCCGCGGGGTCGAGCTCTGGACGATCCGCGGCGGCGGCCACGTGGCCCGCCCCCACCAACCGCTGTGGGGACGAACGATCTACGACTGGCTCGCGTCGCATCCCAAGCCCTGACGGATCACCTCGTCTTCGCCGACCTACACACGATCGGCGCCCGCCTCATCTGGTTCCACATCGGGTGGCTGCTGTTCATCGTCTTGTTGCCGTTCCCGACGACGCTCGTGAGCGCGCACTTCTTCGACACGCCCGGAAACACCCAGGCCTTCATCGGTAGGCACGCCGAATACGACGGTAACCAAGGTGCGATTGATCGGATCTGGGCGCTGCGCGCTCCTGCCAAGGCCCGACGACATCACCCCCAGGACCGCCGCGAAAGGCTACCCTGCACGCATGAACTTTGGCGGGCGAGCTTGGTGGATCGGGTGTCTGGCGGCCGTGCTGTGCGGTTGCGGTGGCTCAGGAGGAATGAGCAAGGGCGACGGGGGGCGCGACGGCGCGCCGGATTCGACGATCGGCGCGTCCGATGCGGCCGCGACTGATGCGGGCGGTACGCTCGACGCGCCCGCCGACTTCGCGCTCGACGCGGCGGCCACGGACGGCGACACATCGGCAAGCGACGCGCCGGCGAGCGACGCGCCCGCAAGCGACGCGATGTCCCCCGCGCCCCCCGCGCTGACGGGCGTGCTCATCAATCCCGACCAAATC
>JBBQJG010000376.1:0-4584 GCA_038325725.1 Polyangia bacterium
GGCGGCAAGCCGGCCGACAAACAACGACCTTCGATGGGGTGTTCGATCAAATGGCGGAGCTGAGCCGAGCGGGTCACGGCGGGTTCAAGGACGCGAAGGCACCCTGGGCCGAGTACCTGCGCAAAAAAGGCCTCAAGACGACGCAGCAGCGCGAGGCGATCGTCGACGCGTTCCTGCGCACCTCGGGTCACGTGAACCTCGAGGACCTGCTTTCGAGCGTCCGCAAGAAGCAGCCGAGCGTGGGGCTCGCGACCGTCTACCGCACCGTCAAGCTGCTCGAAGAGGCCGGCATCGCCGCCGCTCGGCACTTCGGTCCCGGCCAGACGCTCTACGAAGTGAACGAAGGCCGCGCGCATCACGATCACCTCATCTGCGACAGCTGCGGCTTCATCACCGAGTTCGAAAACGACGAGATCGAGTCATTGCAGGACATGGCGGCGCGCAAGGTCGGCTTCAACGTCGTTCGCCACCGCCTCGAGCTGTACGGCCTGTGTGAAAAGGCGCGCGGCATCGCGAACGGGCGTTGCCCGAGCGAAGCGGCGGGGCGTCGAGCCTCGAAGTAGCGCCGGCTCGATCGACGTTTGAGCGGACGGGTGATTCTGACGAGCCCACGATGATAGCGTCGGCGGTGCTGAGCGCGATCCTCGAACACGTCTCGGCGTCAGAGATCTCGCTCGAGCGGCTCGTCGACAAGGACGCCGCGCAGAGCGCGCGCTGACAGCACGAGCTAGGCGCCGTTCGCGAGACACTGCAGCGCGAGCACCGTGATGTTGTCGGTGCCGCCGGCGCCGTTCGCGGCGTCGACGAGGCCCGACACGGCCGCCTCGAGCGAGCCCGCGCCGTGCACGACCTCGAAGAGCTTCGGGTCTTCGACCATGCCCGACAGGCCGTCGGAGCACAGGATGAAGATGTCTTGGTCGTGGATGTCGTGGGCGAGCACGTCCACCTGGACGCTGTCGCGCATCCCGAGCGCGCGCGTGATGACGTTCTTGTGCGGGAACTTGCGCTGCTCTTCCTCGGACATGTTCGGCTTCGCGTCCTTGTAGTCCTCGAGCAGAGAGTGGTCGCGCGTCATCTGCTGGATGCCGTTGCCGCGGACGCGGTAACAGCGCGAGTCTCCGACGTGCGCGATGTAGAACTTGTCGCCCACGATCTGGCCGCTCACGATCGTCGTGCCCATTCCCTTGTACTTTGCGTCCTGGGCCGCGCTGCGGAAGATGCGCTGGTTCGCCATCTTGATGCCGACGACGAGCCGGTTCTCGACGTACGAGAGGTGACGGTCGAGCTTGTAGGGCCACGTCGCTTCCTCGTCCTTGCTGCGGACGAAGAACTCCTGCATGACCTCGGCGGCCATCTTGGAAGCCACCTCGCCTGAGGCGTGCCCGCCCATGCCGTCGGCCACGAGGAACAACTGCTCGTCTTCCACGAGCGAGAAATAATCCTCGTTGTGGGTTCGCTTCATCCCGACGTCGGTTTTGGCGGCGTAGCGAATGCGCATGGGCTCGAACTCTCCAAGGTAGTGGCGGCATCGGAGGGCGTCAATTCACCGATCGCGCTCGGGGGAATTTCTTTGCGGGACCGGAAAGCCGAACGGCATCGGCAACTTTCGTTGACACATAAAATCGACCCGGGTAGGGTACTGCTCAAATGTCTAGTCCCGGGGGTGGAGAGGTCCATAAGACGCTGCGGGCCGCGCTGATCGCCATCGGCGACGAGGTTCTGCGGGGCGAAATCAGCAACACGAACGGCACCTTCATCGCCGAGCGGTTGTTCGAGGCCGGCTACGAGGTCGCCGAGCAGGTCGTCGTCTCGGACGACCCCGGCGAGATTCGAGCGGCGCTCGTGCGGCTGCGCACGACGATGGACGTCATCATCGCGACGGGGGGGCTCGGCCCGACGGAAGACGACCGCACGGTCGACGTCGTGGCGGATCTCTTCGGCACGGGCACCGTCTCTGACGAGCCGTCGCTCGGCGCCATGAAGAAGCGCTTCGCGACGCACGGCTTCGAGCTCACGCCCAACAATCTTCGTCAGGTTCGCGTGCCGGTGGGGGCGAAGGCGTTGCCGAACAGCGCGGGCATCGCGCCGGGGTTCCTCGCGCGCCTCGGCGGCGCGGACGCGTACTTCTTGCCGGGCGTGCCGCGCGAGATGGAGCGCATGTTCCTCGACCAGGTCGTGCCGCGCCTCGCGGTGCGCATGGCCGAGGCGGGCGTGCCTCGCGCCGCGGTTCGCACGTGGCACGTCTACGGCATGGGCGAATCGCACATCGATCATCGTCTCGCGGGCCTGCTGACGGGGGTCGAGGGCGCGACGCTGCACTTCCGGACTTCCCATCCAGTCAATCACGTCAAGGTCATCGTCCGCGGCGCGAGCGTCGACGAAGAGCGCGCGACGCTCGAGAAGATCGATGCAGAGCTGCGCAAGCGCATCGGGCAGGGCATCTACGGCGTCGACGGCGAGAGCTTCCCGTCGGCCGTCGCGAAGGCGCTGCGTTCGCAAGAGGCGACGCTCGCGATCGCCGAATCATGCACGGGCGGCCTCGCGGGCGAGCTCATCACGACGGAGCCGGGCGCGTCGGCGTTCTTCCGCGGCAGCGTCGTCTCCTATGCCGACGAGATCAAGACGGGCGTGCTTGGCGTCAAGCCCGAGACGCTCGCGAGCTTCGGCTCGGTGAGCGAGCCCGTCGCGCGCGAGATGGCGGAAGGCGCCAAGCGCGTGCTCGGGTCCATTGTCGCGGTGGCCGTCACGGGCATCGCGGGGCCGGGCGGCGCGACGCCCGACAAGCCCGTGGGCACGGTGTGCTTCGCGGCGTGCGGGCCCGGCACGACGCGCACGACGACGAAGCTCTTCGCCGGCAACCGCGAGCGCGTGCGCATGGCGGCGGCGTATTACGCCCTCGATCTCGCGCGTCGCTACTACGACACGCGCAAGGCGCTCAAGTCGCCATGACAGAGACGCTTCTGCGGAGCTTCGTGCAGCGAAGCTTTGTGGCTGTGCCGTTGCCGGGCGCCGTTCAGCAGGAGATCGCCGAGGCGGCGCGCCAGATCGCGCGGGAATTGCCGAGCGTGAAGTGGTCGCGCAAGCCCGAGAACCTGCATGTCACGCTGAAGTTCCTCGGACCCGTCGCCGAGCAGCGGCTCGTCGAGATCGGTGCGGCGCTGGGTGCGCGGCTCGCGGGTCTGCCTCGTTTCGATTTCACGGTGCGCGGCTTCGGCGCGTTCCCCACGGCCGAGCGCGCCAACGTTTTGTTCGCCGGAATCGACGCGCCCGGGGCCGGTGTCCTCGCCGACGTCGCGGAGGTCGTCGAGACGGTGGCGGCACACTTCGACTTGCCGCGCGAGACGCGCGCCTTCACGGCGCACGTCACGATCGGACGCTGGCCTGGAAAAGACGGCGTCGATGCGCGCCCGGCGCTCAGTCCTTGGGCCGAACGGGCCTTCGGCGCCGTGAGCGTCGACGAGGTGCACGTCTACGAGAGCCAGCTCGGAAGACCGGGCGAAGCCGGCTCGACCTACGTTTTGCGAAGCCGCGCGGCCCTCCGCGCGAACTGAAGATAACGACAAGGAGAGAACATGCCGACCACGACGACCGAGAAGACCGAGAAGACGGACAAGAGCGAGAGCAAGCTTTCGGCGGTGCCCGCGGCCTCGGCGCCGGCGGTGCCTGCTCCTCACCCCCGCGATGACAAGCGCGACAAGGCGATCGATCTCGCGGTCTCCACGATTGAAAAGCAGTTCGGCAAGGGCAGCATCATGCGCCTCGGCGACGACATCGCCCCGCCCGAGGTCAAGGTCGTGCCCACGGGCTCGCTCGGCCTCGACATCGCGCTCGGCGTCGGCGGCCTGCCGCGCGGCCGCATCATGGAGATCTACGGACCTGAGTCGTCGGGCAAGACGACGCTCGCGCTGCACGCCGTGTCGCAAGCGCAGAAGCTGGGAGGCATCTGCGCGTTCGTCGACGCGGAGCACGCGCTCGACGTCGGCTACGCGCGCAAGCTCGGCGTGCGCACGGACGACCTGCTGGTCTCGCAGCCCGATTGCGGCGAACAGGCGCTCGAGATCACCGAGATGCTGGTGCGCTCGGGCGCCGTCGACGTCATCGTCGTCGACTCGGTGGCGGCGCTCACGCCGCGCGCCGAGCTCGAGGGCGAGATGGGTGACTCGCACGTCGGCCTGCAGGCGCGCCTCATGAGCCAGGCGCTGCGCAAGCTCACGGGTACGATCTCGAAGTCGAACACGCTCGTCATCTTCATCAATCAGATCCGCATGAAGATCGGCGTCATGTTCGGCAGCCCCGAGACGACGACGGGCGGCAACGCGCTCAAGTTCTACGCGTCGGTGCGCCTCGACATTCGCCGCGTCGGAGCCTTGAAGGACGGCGAGAAGGTCGTCGGCAACCGCACGCGCGTCAAGGTCGTGAAGAACAAGATGGCGCCGCCGTTCGGCGAGGTCGAGTTCGACATCCTCTATGGCGAGGGCATCAGCCACGAGGGCGACATCATCGACCTGGCCGCCGAGTGTGGCGCCGTCGAGAAGTCGGGCGCGTGGTTCGGCTTCGAGGGTGAGCGCATCGGCCAGGGCCGCG
>JBBQJG010000377.1:0-4574 GCA_038325725.1 Polyangia bacterium
ACGGCCGTGACGCCGGTCTTCGTGCCGCAGATCTTGAAGTCCATGTCGCCAAGGTGGTCCTCGTCGCCGAGGATGTCCGAGAGGACGGCGACGCGATCGCCCTCCTTGATGAGGCCCATGGCGATGCCCGCGACGGGCGTCTTGATGGGGATGCCCGCGTCCATGAGCGCCAGCGCGCCGCCGCAGACCGAGGCCATCGACGAGCTGCCGTTGGACTCGAGGATCTCCGAGACGATGCGGATGACGTAGGGGAAGTCCTTCTCCTCGGGCAGGATGCGCGCGAGGGCGCGCTCGGCGAGGTGTCCGTGGCCCGTCTCGCGGCGGCTCGCGCCACGCAGCGGCTTCGTCTCACCCGTGGAAAAGGGCGGGAAGTTGTAGTGGAGCATGAAGCGCTTGTCGATGTCGCCCGTGAGCGCCTCGATGTGCTGCATGTCGCGGCTCGTGCCGAGCGTCGTCGTCACGAGCGCCTGCGTCTCGCCACGGGTGAACAGCGCCGACCCGTGCGTGCGCGGCAGGACGCCGACCTCGCTCGTGATGGCGCGGATGTCGGCCGGGGCGCGGCCGTCGATGCGGCGCCTCGTCTCGAGCACGAGCTCGCGCAGGTGCTTCTTCTTGGCCGACTCGTAGGCGTCCTTGATCTCGCCCGTGCGCTCGGGGAACTCGGGGAGGAGCGCCTCGATCGTCTGCGAGCCGGCGGCGTCGAGCGCGCCGTAGCGCTCGTGCTTGTCGCGGATCGCCATGGCGGCGCTGATCTTCTCGTTGGCGAGCGTGGCGACGCGGCTGACGATCGCGGGATCCTTCTGCGGCGGCGTGAACTCGCGCTTGGGCTTGCCGACGGCGGCGCGCAGCTTCTCCTGCAGGTCGAGCAGCGGCTGGGCCGCCTGGTGCGCGAACATGAGCGCGTCGATGATGACGTCCTCGCTCACCTCGGCGCCGTGGCCTTCGACCATGACGATCGCGTCGCGGTTGACGGCGACCGTGAGGTCGAGCTCGGCCGTGGCGCGCTGGGAGAACGTCGGGTTGACGACGAACTCGCCGTTGATGCGGCCCACGCGAACGCCGGCGTACGGGCCCGCCCACGGGATGTCGCTGATGTGGAGCGCGCACGAGGCACCGACCATGGCGAGCACGTCGGAGCAGTTCTCGCGATCGGTCGAGATGACCATGGCGATGACCTGCGTGTCGAAGCGCCAGCCCTTCGGAAACAGCGGACGGCTCGGCCTGTCGATGATGCGCGAGGTGAGCACCTCGACCTCGGTCATGCGGCCCTCGCGCTTGAAGTAGCCGCCGGGGATGCGCCCCGCGGCCGACGTCTTTTCGAGGTAGTCCACGGTGAGCGGCATGAAATCCACGCCGGGGCGGGTGGACATGGAGGCCACGGCGGTCACGAGGACCATCGTGTCGCCATAACGAACGAGCACGGCGCCGTCCGCCTGCTTGGCCATGCGGCCGGTCTCGATCGTGAGCTCCTTGCCTCCGAAACTGACTCCTTCACGTACGAACATGCTGTCTCCTTGTCGGAAAGGCGACGGCGTCGATTCGTCCCTCTTCTCACCTTTTCAAGCGCGTCGCGCGGGGGCGCGCCGGCAACTTGAAATCGCGGGAAAAAGGATGAATACCGGCACCGCAACCGGAAGGCGCGTCGGGCGGCGGCCGAACATTTCGGCCGCGCCCCAATCGCGTCGTTGGTTTTGTCTTCTCTCGGTTCCGCTACTTGCGGATGCCGAGCGACTGAATGACGGTGCGGTAACGGTCGAGGTTCTTCGACTTGAGGTAGTCGAGGAGGCGGCGGCGCTTCCCGACCATCATGAGGAGACCACGGCGCGAGTGGTGATCCTTGACGTGAGTCTTGAAGTGCTCCGTGAGGTACGTGATGCGCTCGGAGAGGAGCGCGATCTGGACCTCGGGCGACCCGGTGTCACCTTCCTTGCGGGCGAACTTCGAAACGACGGTGGACTTGCGTTCTGCTGCGAGCGGCATAATCAGCCTTCTTCCTAGCTTTGCGAGCGTGCGTGCTTGCTTTGCGATCTTGCTTTTTGAGGGGAGGAAACTTCCCAGAAAACCCACTTAGTGTCAATGAAATCAGCTGGATTCATCGGCTGAATCCTGCGCCGTGGCCACGCCGAAGACCCGCGAGGTTTTCACGGTCCCATCGGGGGCGGCCGTCGCGACGGCGAGTAGGCGGCCGTCGGGGCGCAGCACGCAGACGAGCGAGGTTGTTTCGGGTGGCGGCGCCCCCCCGAGCGCCGTCCACGGCAGGCGTTTGCCCTGTTCGATCATGAGCGCTCCGGCGGCGTCGACCGAGCAGCGCGGCAAATGACCGAGCGCGTCCTCGAGGCGGACGAGGCCGAGCCGCGCGGCCGCGTCGCCACCACCGCTGGGCTCGAAAGCGGCGAGCCCCTCGAGAGCCTCGAGCGCCTCGTTCAGGGGTCTTGCCGCCGTGAGCGC
Source organism: Polyangia bacterium (assembly GCA_038325725.1). Lineage (GTDB taxonomy): Bacteria > Myxococcota_A > Polyangia > Fen-1088 > Fen-1088 > DASZFV01. The sequence goes on from JBBQJG010000377.1 coordinate 2,449, forward strand.
GAAGGGGCCCGAGCGCGTGCGGCGGAGCGCCGTGACGTACGCGCCGACGCCCAGGGCGCGCCCGAGATCGAACGCGAGCGAGCGAACGTACGTTCCCTTCGAGCAACGCATGCGCAGCGCGACGGCCTCGGGGCCGCCCCACGCGACGAGCGCGAGCTCGTACACCGTCACGGGTCGCGCCGCGATCTCGACCGTCTCGCCCGCGCGGGCGTAGTCGTAAAGCGGACGGCCGTCGCGCTTGAGGGCCGAGTACGCGGGGGGACGCTGCTCGATGGCGCCCGTGAAGGCGGGCAGCGCCGCGCGCACGCGCGCCTCGTCGACGCCAGACGCGTCGGCCGTCGCCGTCACGGCGCCTGCGGCGTCGTAGGTGTCCGTCTCGACGCCCAGCCGCATCGTGAACTCGTACTCCTTGTCGGCGTCGAGCAGGAACGGCGCGAGCTTCGTCGCCTCGCCCAGGCAGATGGGCAGCACGCCCGACGCGAGCGGATCGAGCGTGCCGCCGTGGCCGCAGCGACGGACCCGCGCGGCCTGTCTCACGCTTCGAACGACGTCGAACGACGTCGGCCCGAGCGGCTTGTCGACGACGAGGACGCCGTGCAGGACGATCGCGGGCCCTCGCCTCCCGCTCATTCGGTGTCGGTGTCGGTATCTGCGGGGGCGTGGGCGTCGGGTTCGACAGCTTCGTTCGCGGCGGCGTCGCTCGCGGGGGCGGCCGACGCCGGCTTGCCGATCTCGTGCAACAGCGATTCGATGCGCATCGCCTTGTCGAAGACGAGATCGATCTCGAACGTGATCTCGGGCGCCACCTTCGTGCGCAGGCGTCGCGAGACCGCCTGGCGGAAGTAGCCGCTCGCGTGGTCGAGCCCGGACCGCACGCGCTCGAGGGCCGCGGCGTCGACGCCGTGCACCGTGAACATCGCCTTGGCGTGGCGCAGATCGCCCGACACACGCACGTGCGTCACCGTGATGAGCCCGGCGCCGCGCACGCGCGGATCCTTGATCTCGTCGCGCGAGAGGATCTCTCCGATGACCGCCCTCACCTCACCCGAGACGCGCTCTGTCCGTTGCGACGCCACTAACGCGGCTCCCAGTGCTTGTAGGCGGGCTCGCCGACGTCGAGCGGCTCGCTGTCGCTGAAGGTTTGCACCTCGCGCTCCTCGGCGAGCACCTCGGCCTTACTCCGCACGAAGTCGAGCAGCTGGTCGAGCTGCGACTCGACGAAGCGCTTTTCATTGCCGACTTGGGCAAAGGCGAGCACGGCGCGCTGCCACACATCATTGTCGGCGCCCACCTCGGCGACCGAGACGTTGAATTTCTGCTGCACGAGATCCTTCACGCGCCGAATGACCGCCCGCTTTTCTTTGAGCGAGTGACTCCCGGCGACAAACAACGTCACGCGGGCGATGGCGACGGTCATGGGCGTTGGGTAGCGGGCTAGCGCCTCTCGCCCGTCGGGTTCTCGAGCGTCGCGGCGACGGTCTCCATCTCGAAGGCTTCGATGATGTCGCCCTCGCGGATGTCGTTGTAGCCCTCGATCGAGACGCCGCACTCGTATCCCTGAGCGACCTCGCTCGCGTCTTCCTTGAAGCGACGGAGCGAGCCGACCTTGCCCGTGAAGATGACGACCGAGTCGCGCACGAGCCGGAGCATCGCCTTGCGCGTGATCTTGCCGTCGATGACGAACGAGCCGGCGATCGTGCCCGCCTTGGGGATCGTGAACACCTGACGAACCTCGACCTTGCCCATGGCCTTCTCGCGAGAGATGGGCGCGAGCATGCCGACCATGGCCTTCTTGACGTCGTCGATGGCGTCGTAGATGACCTGATACAGCTTGATGTCGACGCCCTCCTGCTCGGCGAGCTGCTGAGCCTTGCCGGCGGGACGGTCGTTGAAGCCGATGACGATCGCGTTCGACGCCTTCGCGAGGCTGACGTCGGACTCGGTGATGCCGCCGACGCCCGTCGAGATCACGTTGACGCCGACCGATTCGGTCGACAGCTTCGTGAGCGCCGTGGCGATGGCTTCGATCGAGCCCTGCACGTCGGCCTTGAGGACGATCTTCACCTCTTTGACGTCGCCCGATTTGATCTTGGCGAGGACGTTCTCGAGCGAGACGCGGTTACTCG
>JBBQJG010000378.1:0-4559 GCA_038325725.1 Polyangia bacterium
CCGTGCGCCGCGCGCGCGGCGGCGCGGGGCGTCCCTTGCTCGCGGGCCCCGATCCGCTCGCGGCCGCGACCGCGCTCCTCGCGGTCCGCGCGCCGTTCTACGCGCGCGCGCACCTGCAGGTCGACACCGTCGGGCGCGCGCCCGAGGCCGTCGTGAACGACATCCTCGAGTGGTTGGAAAAGACGAGAAAGGTTTCATGAGCGCAATGACCAAGATCGGCGTCGAGCTGGGCGCGCGGCGCTACGACGTGCACATCGGCGCGTTCTCGGCCGACGAGACCGCGGCGGCGATCGCGGAGGCGCTCGGGAGTGTCACGGGCGTCGCGGTCCTCGTCGACGAGGCGGTCGTCGCCAAGTCACCGCGTGTCGCGCCTGTCATCGCAGCGCTTTCGGCGCGCCTGCCGAACGTCAATCGCTTCGACTTACGCGCAGGAGAGACCTGCAAGACGCTTTCGGAGATCGAGCGCACGACCGAATGGCTCGCCGCGCAGGGCTACGATCGCCGCGGCGCCATCGTCGGCATCGGCGGCGGCGCGGCCACCGACCACGCGGGCTTCGCGGCCGCCGTCTACCTGCGGGGCGTGCGCTTCGCCCTCTTGCCGACGACGCTGCTCGCGATGGTCGACGCGTCCGTGGGCGGCAAGACGGCCGTCGATCTGCCGGCCGGCAAGAACCTGGTCGGCGCGTTCCACCAGCCGACGTCGGTCGTCGCCGACCTCGGTTTCCTCGAGACACTGCCGCCGCGCGAGATCCGCGCGGGCCTCGCCGAGGTCGTCAAGTGCGGCTTCATCGCCGACGCCGAGCTGCTCACGATCCTCGAGGCGGCGCCCGTGACTCCCGACGCGCGGCTGCCGACGGCGATCGTCGCCGACCTCGTCGCGCGCGCCGTGCGCGTCAAGGCCGAGGTCGTCGCCGAGGACGAGCACGAGGGCGGCCGCCGCGCGATCCTCAACTTTGGCCACACGGTCGGCCACGCGCTCGAGGCGGCCTCCGGCTACGGCCTGCTGCACGGCGAGGCCGTCGGGCTCGGCATGCTCGCGGCGCTCTCGCTCGGCGAGGCGCGGGGCGTGGGCACGCCGGCGCTCACGGCGCGCGCGCGTGCGCTGCTCACGCGCCTCGGGCTGCCCACGGACCTCGCGCCGCGCCTGTCGCCCGAGGTGCTTGCGCGCGTCACCGTCGACAAGAAGCGCCGTGGGGGCGCCATCAAGTTCGTGTTCTGTTCGGCGGCCGGGGAGACGAAGCTCGTCGACGTCTCGCCCACGGAAATCGCCGCCCACTTCCTGAGGGCGTAAGATGTGCGCCGCTTGACACGTAGAATCCCCAACGAGTACAAGCCGGAGGTCACCCGAACCCCATGTTTCGCGACAACATCCAGAAGCTCATAGACAAGGTCGAAGGCGGCATCGCGGGCGTCCTCATGGGCTTCGATGGCATCGCCATCGATTCTTACGCACGGGCGGGCTTCGGCGATTCGCTGCCCGACATTCAGACGCTCGCCGCCGAGTTCGCGCACCTCGTGTCGCAGGCCAAGCGCACCGTGCAGTCGCTCGACGCGGGCGCGCTGACCGAGGTCACGATCCGCACCGATACGGTGACGATCGTCTTTGGCGTCGTCACGGACGAATACTTTCTCGCGTGCGCCCTGCTGCCGACGGCGCTCGTCGGGAAGGCGCGCTATCTCGTGCGGATCACCGCGCCGAAGTTGCGCGCCGAGCTTTAGAGAGAGGACCAACCCGGAATGAACGGAACGAAGAAGAAAGGTGCGGGCGCAGGCAAGGGCAAGGCGAGCGCGCTCGTGTCCGTGGGCGCCGCCACCAAGTCGAAGGCCGTCTCCTCGGCGCTCGACCTCGAGACCGTCCGCGAGCTCGCGCGCATCATCGAAGAGTTCGGGCTCAGCGAAGTCGAGGCCGATCCGTCGGGCCACGTGCGCGTGCGCCGCGAGCTCCGGGGCGCCGGGCCCGTCGCGTACGCCGCGCCGGCGTCGACCTCGGCGCCGCCGATCGCGCTCGCGCCCGCCGTCGAAGGGCCATCGGACGTCGGGACGTTCGTGACGTCGCCGTTCGTCGGCACGTTCTACCGCTCGCCGTCTCCCGAAGCGCCGTCCTTCTGCGAGATTGGCCAGTCGGTGAAGAAGGGGCAGATCGTCTGCATCGTCGAGGCGATGAAGCTCATGAACGAGATCGAGGCCGAGGCCGACGGCAAGGTCGCCGAGATCCTCGTGCAGAACGGCGAGCACATCGAGTACGGGCAGAAGCTCATTCGGCTGGCGAAGTGAGCCGGCCGCTCTCGAATGTATAAAAAAGTTCTCATCGCCAACCGCGGCGAGATCGCGCTGCGGGTCATCCGGGCGTGCCGCGAGATGGGCATCAAGTCCGTCGCGATCCACTCGACGGCCGACGCCGAGGCGCTGCACGTCCGCTTCGCCGATGAGAAGGTCTGCGTCGGTCCCCCGTCGGCGCGCGAGAGCTACCTCAACATCCCCGCGATCATCAGCGCCGCCGAGGTCACGCGCGCCGACGCCGTCCACCCCGGCTACGGCTTCCTCGCCGAGAACGCGCACTTCGCTGAAACGGTGGAACAGTGCGGCCTCGTCTGGATCGGGCCGCAGCCCGAGGTCATGCGCCTCATGGGCGACAAGGTCTCGGCGCGCGCCGCGATGACGAAGGCGGGCGTGCCCATCCTCCCCGGGACTGGCTTCATCGAGAGCGATCGCGACGCCGAAGAGGCCGTCGAGCGCATCGGCTTCCCCATCATCATCAAGGCGTCCGCCGGCGGCGGCGGCCGCGGCATGAAGATCGTCGAGAGCAAGGAGCGCCTGTCGGCGCAGCTGTCGGCGGCGCGCTCCGAGGCGCTCGCCGGCTTCGGCAACCCGGCCGTCTACCTCGAGCGCTACGTCGGCAAGCCGCGGCATGTCGAGGTGCAGGTGCTCGGCGACGGCAAGCGCGCCGTCTCGCTCGGCGAGCGCGAGTGCTCGATCCAGCGCCGCCACCAGAAGCTCGTCGAAGAGGCGCCGTCCGTCGCGCTCGACGACGAGCGCCGCGCCGAGCTGCTCGGCATCGCGCGCAAGGCGACCGAGGCGATCGGCTACCAGACCGTCGGCACGCTCGAGTTCCTCCTCGACGAGGACAAGCACTTCTACTTCATGGAGATGAACACGCGCATTCAGGTCGAGCACACCGTCACCGAAGAGGTGTTCGGCGTCGACCTCGTGCGCGAGCAGATGAAGCTCGCCGCCGGCGAGTCGCTCAAGCTGGCGAACGACATCCGCCCGCGCGGCCACGCCATCGAGATGCGCATCAATGCCGAAGACCCCGTGACGTTCGCGCCGTCGCCCGGAAAGATCACGGCGCTCAACTTGCCCGGCGGCCTCGGCGTCCGCGTCGACACGCACATCTACAGCGGCTACGTCGTGCCGAGCTACTACGACTCCTTGCTCGCGAAGGTCATCGTGCGCGCCGAGAACCGCCCGGCGGCGCTCGCGCGCATGCGCCGCGCGCTGTCCGAGTTCATCGTCGAAGGCTGCAAGACGAACCTCGACTTCCACCGCCGCTTGCTCGCGAACGCGGACTACATCGCGGGCCGCATGGACACGCACCTGACCGAGCGCATGTAGCCCTCGGGCCGCCGAGCGCAGGTGCCCTCGGGCCGCCGCCTTTCTGACGCGCCTGGGAAGGGTCAGGCGCTTTACACGTTTCGCGATCGCGGTGAAACTCACCCCGCCGGTGGCCACGAACAAAGAGAAGGCCCTCGCCGCGGCTCAGAAGTTTCTCGATCGGGGGCAGCCGGATCGAGCCCTCGCCGAGTTCGCGCGCGTCGTTCAAGAAGAGCCGGGCGACACGCGCACGTGGCTCAAGATGGCGGAGATCTACTCGCGCCGCGGACAGACCGAGCAGGCGCGCGACATCTACCTGCGCACGGGCGCGCTCTACGTCGAGCAGGGCGCCTTGCAGAAGGCCATCACCGTCTACAAGAACGCTCTCAAGCTCGCGTCGGGGCACACCGACGGCCACCTGCGGCTCGCGGCGATCTTCCGCCGCGTCGGTCAGCCCGCCGACGCCGCGCAGCAGCTCGGCCTCGCGGCGGCGGCGTTCCAGAAGGCGGGGCGCCCCGCGGACGCGCTGCCGCCGCTGCGTCAGATCGTCGAGCTCGGCCCCGAGCGCATCGCGGCGCGGATTCAGCTCGCCGAGATGGCCTCGCAGGCGGGCGCGGTGCACGAGGCGATTCGTGAGCTGAACCAGGCGGCCGGGTTTCTCAAGGCCCGCGGGCGCATCGACGAATACGTGCGCGTCGTCGAGCGCCTCGTGTTTCACGAGCCGCACAACTTCGATCGCGCGCGCGAGCTGGCCGCCGTCTACATCGCGCGCTGGAAGCCGCGCCAGGCGCTCGCGAAGCTGCAGGCGGCCGCGAAGGTCGGGCCACGCGATCCGCAGAACATCCAGCTCGTGGCGCTCGCGCTCGAACAGCTCGATCCGCCGAAGGCGTGCTCGATCTGGAAAGAGCTCGCCGAGCTGCACGACGAGGTGGGGCGCGCCGGGCCGCGCGACGCCGCGCTGCGGGCGG
>JBBQJG010000379.1:0-4527 GCA_038325725.1 Polyangia bacterium
GGCAGCAGGAAGACCAGCTGCTGGCTGGGGATGAGCGCCGTCATGTAGTTGCGCGGCATGCCCGACTGCGCGAAGGCCGACAGCCCGAAGGTGATGCGGCCCTTGCCGACCTCGTGCGTGTACGAGCCGTCGAGGCGGGCGAGGTGCGGGCGATCGTTCGGCAGGCGGCCGCGGTTGTTGACGTTGAGGTCCGGGGCGTCGTAGGCGTTCGCGGCGTTCGGCGCGAAGTAGTTCTGCGCGTACTGGTAGAGGCCCTCGTAGTTGCCGACGAGGCGCGAGTACGTGTACGACGCGCGTGCCTGCCAGCTCTTCGAGAACCGCTTCGACAGAGAGAGCGTGATGGCGTCGTAGGTTCGCTGGGGCTTCGGGACGGTCTGGAGCGCCTTGAGCGTCCCCGCCGTCGACTCGGCGTTCGACGCCGCAGAATCGGTCGCCGCTGCTTTCGCGGCCAGATCCGCGTTCGTCGGCATGGCGGCCGCGGCGGCCTTGGCGGCGTCCGCGTCGGTGCGCAGGTTCATCGCCTTGGCGTTCGCGTCGGCGACGACACTGTTGGGGACGTCGCCGGGGTTCGCCAGGACGAAGAACAGGCTCGCATCGCCCGAGCCGTCCTCGATGATGCTGCCGAGCCAGCGGTGGACGTAGTCGACGCGGGCCGTGAGGTCCTCCATGAGCTCGCGCTCGACGGTGGCGACGACCTCGTTGTGAAACTGGCCCTTGAGCTTGGGCTGAACGGGGTAGTTCGCGCCGTTGTTGAAGATCTGCGAGCCCTGCGACGCGTTGTCCGTCGTCGCGTTGAGCGGAGGCACGTTGCAGTTCTTCCACTCGCCGGCGCCCGTCCAGTCGTAGGCATTCTTCGCGCCGCAGTCCGACAGCGGGACGCCGTTGCGCAGGAGGATGCCCTCGCCGCCGAAGTAGCGGGCGGCGATGTTCATCGGGATCGCCTCGAAGTAGCGGCCGTACGATGCCGAGATCTTCATGCGGCCGTCGCTGAACGGATCGTAGATCGCGCCGAAGCGGGGGCCGATGTTGTTCGTGTCGAGGAAGGCGCTGCCGTGCGAGTCGTTCATCTTCTGCAGCTCGAGGCGGACGCCCGCGTTGAGCGTCAGGTTGCGCAGCGGCGCCGGGCTGTAGCTGTCCTGCACGAAGAAGGCGTGAGACACGCTGCTCACGTTCGCCTTGAGGTGATCCTGATACTGCGGCGGGTAGAGCAGGTTCGTCGTCGGGTGCAGCCCCGACGTATAGTCGGTCGGCGACTCGCCCGGCTGGAGCGTGAAGAACGAGTACGTGTTGAAGATGTCGCCGCCCCCGCCCGGGTAGAGCTGCACGAGCGAGCGACCGCCCGGGGGGCCCGAGTAGTACCGGTCTTGGTCGAAGTAGCCGAGCTCGCCGTGCCAGCCGTACTTGAGCTCGTGGTGGCCGCCCGCTTCGATCTGGTGGGTCGACTTGAGCTCGAACGACGTGCGCTGGCCCGTGTACTTCTTCGCGAGGCCGAACCCGCCCGTGTGGTAGTTGTCCGTGGGGCAGGGCGACAGGCCCATCGCCGTCGGCTCGCAGCCGGAGATGTGCTCGAGGTCCCACAGGTTCGCGCCGTGGTACTCGAGCTGGTTGATGTTGTTGAGCGAGGCGTCGGGCGAGCGGTCGTTGAAGTCCTCGCGGTGGTAGCCGACGAGCGCGTCGAGCTGCCACTTGCGGTCGAAGAACTTCGACGTCCAGTGCGCCGAGACATCCGTGTTCGTCTTCGTCATCTTCTCGGCGGCCCAGGAGGGGCTCGCGTTCGCGGAGTCGAAGCCCGCGACGCTGCGAACGCCGTTCGTGAAGTTCGGGGTCCCGAGGAGCGCGAGGTTGAGGTGGTGCTCGGGGGCCGGCGCGAAGTCCATTGTCGCGCCGTAGTTCCACGTGCGGCGCGTCTCGTTGATGCGGCGGCGCGAACCCTTCAGCTCGTTGACGACGGGGTTGCCCGACGCGTCGAGCGTCGGCGCGCCCGTGCCGTCGTCCTGCTGGGCATAGATGAGGCGGTAGACGTGCGAGTCGGCGAGGCTGGGCGCGAAGCCGGCCCAGAAGAAGAGCTTGTCCTTGACGATGGGGCCGCCGACCTCGGCGCCGAGATCGAGCCCGAAATCAGGGGCGTGTTTGCTGGCAACCGCGCCGCCGACCTTTGTGACGATGTTGGGATCGGCCGAGAGCCAGTAGGGCTGCGAATAGCCGAACACGCTGCCGTGGAACTCGTTCGAGCCCGACTTGAGCACCGTGTTGACGACGCCGCCCATGCCGCCGCCGAACTCGGCGGTGTAACCGCCGCTGCTGACGTCGATCTGGGTCAGGAACTCGAGCGGCAGGTTCGTGCCGCCGCCCATCGAGGCGGCGCCGCTGTCGAGGTTGCCGAACTCCATGCCCGTCACGTTCATGCCGTTGACGATGTAGATGTTCTCGAGGCCCGTCGCGCCGCCGATCGAGACGTTGCCCGAGGGGTCGAGGAACACGCCTGGGGCCTTCTGGATGACGTCGCCGTAGGTGCGGCCGTTCGGGAGCTTGAGGTTGAAGTCCTCGCCGAAGGTGGCGCCGACGCGCGCGCTACCGACGTCGATCGACGGCGCCTTGCCCGTGATGACGTAGGTCTGCTGCGCGGCGGCCTGCGCCGTCGAAGCGATCTTCGCGTTCACGCGCACCGTCCGCTCGGCCGCAACGACGACGCCGGGCTGCTCCGTCTGCGTCGCGCTGTTCGCCATGTAGAAGCGGATCGTGTACGTCCCGACGGGGAGGGTCGTGAAGAGGTACTGGCCTTGATCATCGGTGATCGTGGCGTCCTCGCCTTGCGGACCTTGAACGATGACGGTGACGCCTTGGAGCGCGGCCCCGGATCCTTGGTCGACGACGCGTCCGATGACGCGTCCCGTGGTCTCCTGAGCCTGGGCGACGCTCGCGACGGCGAGGAGCGCCAAGGCGGCCAGGAGCGATGTGCTGGCATGGCGAAGAATGCGGCTCATCAAGCCTCTCTTTCGGGTCGTCTCGACAATCGATTTCATTAGTTGGCCTTCATCATGAAGGCGGCCGAAGTGCCCATGCCCAGCTTGTCGCCAACGACGTCGGCGGCGTCGCCGTCGACGGTGATGACGTAGGTCTTGCCCGCGGCCCACATCGTCATGGGCCGGATGGCCACCTTCGACATCGGGAACGATTGCGTGTCGGGCGCCGGGAACATGTCCGACGTGATGAACGCCGTGAACGGCTTGCCGTCCTCGGTGATCTTGATGTGCGCGAGGACATCCATGTCGACGGGGTTGTTGAAGGTGATCGTCACCTCGCCCATGTTCATGTCGGCAGGCACCGCATCGCCGGTCGTTGCCATCGGCGCGGAGGCCGCGTCGCTCGCGCTGGCGTCGCTCGCGACGGCGTCCGCCGTCATCGCGTCGACCTTGATGTCGGTGCCGGCGTCGCTCACGAGCGCGTCGATCGCGAGCGCATCGCTCGCACCGGCGTCACTGGCGCCCGCGTCGGTCGCTCCACCGTCGCTCGCGCCGCCGTCAGCGGCCGCGTCCGCGCCGCCGTCGGCCGGCGGGGGCGGTGGCGCCGTCGGCACCCCGATGCTCGCCTGGAAGGCCGCCGTCGTGAACGTCAAGCTGCCGTTGGCGAGCATGCCCGTCGCCGTGAAGGCCGTCTTGCCGTCCTTCGCCATGACCTTCGTCGGGTCGAGCGTGATCGTGACCTTCGAGCTGGTCGGCAGCGCCGGGGCTCCGCCGATCTGCAGCGAGGGCCCACCCGAGCGGTAGTTCATGAAGTAATACGGCCCGAGGGCGTTGAATACCGAGCCCGAAGTGGCGCCCGTCGATGAGTAGTCGGTGGCCGAGCTCACCGGCTTCGCGGGCGTCGGCATGGCCGTCAGCATCGCGATGTCGTCCCGCGAGGTCTGGCCGCCGTCGCCCGGATCCAGAGGATCCGTGTCGAGCAAGCGATCGAACGTCGCGATCACGACGGACGTGGGCGCGAACGGGTCGCAGTTCCACATGCCCATCGTGTTGTCGTCGGCGTTGGCGTTGCAGCGACACCAGTTGGCCGCGTCCAGTTTGCACACGCCGTGCTTCTTGGGATCGCAGGCGGCGCCCGTGGCCGCCGGCTCGTCGGGGATGGACATCGGAGCGGGGGCGCCCGCCTCGGCGCTCGCGTCGGCGCCGCCGTCGGTCGCGGCGGTGGCACCCGCGTCGGCGCCGCCGTCGGACGCGGTGGCACCCGCATCGGTCGCCGCGCCTGCGTCGCTCGTGCCCGCGTCGCTCGCGGTGCCCGTCTCGCACATCGGCGTGTCCGAGGTGATGTCGACGGGCGAGCCGCCGCTCTCCAGAATCGAGAGTTGAATCAGCACGGGCGCGCCCGGCTTTACACCTTGGTCTTCCGAGCAGCCTCCGTTGAGGAGGACGACGAGCCCCAAAAAGCCAATGGCCTCTGGCAATGCCCGCGGAAAGAACCGTTTCATTCGGAGCTCCTTTACCGTGAGTGACGTCGGGCGAGGTCCGCACACCCCCCCGTCGGGGCAGC
>JBBQJG010000380.1:0-4495 GCA_038325725.1 Polyangia bacterium
CGTTCAAGGAGATCCCCGAGTTCCAGTCGTTCAAGGGCCGCATGGAGCTCGTGCGCGCCCCGTACCTGCTCGACTACAAGGTCGAACAGCGCATCTACCAGGCGCAGATCGAGGCGGCGCACGCCGAGTCTGGCAAACACGTCGCGCCGCACGTCGCCTGGGTGACGGCGCTGTGGGCCGTACTGACGCGCATGAAAAAGCCGCTCGGCGAGAAGTACGGCAAGAACCTCGCCGAGACCGTGGGTCGCCTCGGGCCGCTCGAAAAGGCGCTGCTCTACGCCGACGGCGCGACGCCCGAGGGCCTCTCCTCCGAGGCCGCGCGCGAGCTCGTCGCCGGTATCGAAAAGATCGCGCGCGAGTCCGACAGCTACCCCAACTACGAGGGGCGCACGGGCGCGTCGCCGCGCGAGATGAAGCTGACCATCATGAACGCGGCGCAGAGCCCGCGGTACGCGTGTCTGTCGCCGTTCGCGATCTTCGACGAGCTCGAGGAGCTCGTGCGCGGCGTGAGCGTCTACGACTTTCTCAAGCAGGAGCCGCTGCCGGGCGGCTTCCACGAGAACAAGAAGTTCATCTTCCAGGTTCGCGACAAGCTCATCGATCTCATCGACGACGAGGTCCGCACGTCGATGGGGCTCGTCGACGAGCGGCGCTACATCGACCAGTTCGAACGCTACGTGTCGCACGTCTCGTACTGGGTCAAGCGCGAGAAGATCCAGAACCCCATCACGGGCCGCGACGAAGACGCCGACGAAGAAATGATGGGCGACATCGAGCGCATCTTGGACGTGGGCAACCGCCGCGAGGAGTTCCGCCGCGAGGTCATCTCGCGCATCGGCGCCTGGTCGATCGATCACCCGCGCCAAAAGCCCGACTACGAAGGGATCTTCCCCAAGCCCATCGCCGCGCTTCGCGAGTCGTTCTTCGAGGACCGCAAGAAGCAGGTCCGCAAGATCAACGACGACCTGCTCGTGCTGCTCACCGACGGCCCCGACAAAATGCAGCCAGAGGCCGCCGTCGCCGCGCAGGCGACGGTCGCGACGATGAAGTCGCGGTTCGGCTACTGCGAGAATTGCGCGAAGGACGCCGTGCTCGCGCTCATCCGCAAGCGTTACGCCTGAGCCCGCGGCCGCGTCCGGACGCGCGTTCCGCGCGTCTGAATCATTGCGGGCAGAACTGGCCGGGGTTACAGGGCGGGCACGTGACGGGCGTGGGCGAGACCAAGAGCTTGGTGACCTCGAAGTCCAGGAAGCCGCCGTCAGTGAGCGCGGCCTGAACGCGGTACTTGATGGCGTCGCCGTATCGCTGGGGCCACGCGCGCAACGTGATCGTCACGGGGCCGGTGAGCACGGGAACGTGGCGCAGGCCCTGGCCGAAATCGAGCGTGATCGTGCCGCCGCCGAAGGACCCGGTCGAGGCGCCGACGTCGAAGGACGGGTTGATGATCTCTCCGTTGGGGCCCGTGTCGTGACTGACCATGACGGGCGGTCCTGGAACAAGGGGGATGGGGGTGTCGAGCGGGATGACGGGGTTGAACGAGATGAAGAGGTTGCAGCCCGGATCGCCCGACACGCCGAAGCCGAGCAGGCTCACGGCGAGCGCGCTCGAGGGATCGTACGTGGGCACGGGCCCGCACGAGTAGTTGCCGCCGCGGAAGAGCTGGGTCGTGATCTCGCCCGGGTGGATGGCGGTGGACCCGGGCGCGAAGACGATCGTTCCCGTGTCGCCGACGGCGACCGTGCCCGGTGTGCCGCCGGACCCCGCCGCGCCATGGCCGCCGGTTCCCGCCGCGCCAGCGCCCGCGGCTCCGTGGGCGGCCGTGCCGGAGCTCCCTGCGTCCCCGGGTCCGGTCGGGGCGCCCGCGCTCCCGGTCGACCCGGAAAACCCGTTCGAATTGCCGAGGGGCCGAGCCCCGCAACCAGCGAGGAGCACGAAGGGGAGGAGGAATCGGCGCAAGGTCTTTGCGAAGGAAGTCATGGGCGGGGTGGTGGAGCAAGAGTCGCACCGTCGAGCGCCGCGCGATAGAGGCGGCACTTTGTCGCGGCGCCGACGTCGGCGGGGCGCCGCGTTCGCGACATGCGTGTCAGCGCGGGCCGGCGTGCTTCGGGTCTTTTTGCTGCGCGGCCTGCGCGAGCTTGGCGCGCCCGATGACCTTGGGGGCGAGGGCGGGCGTCAGCAGGATCTCGATGCGGCGGTTGCGGGCGCGTCCCGCGGGCGACTTGTTGTTCGCGATCGGGTTCCACTCGCCGTAGCCACTCGCGACCAGCCGTTGGGGCGGCACGCTCGCTTTCTCGGCGAGGAAGCGCACGACGTTGACGGCGCGCGCGGCCGACAGCTCCCAGTTCGTCGGGAAGGTCGCCGTGAGCTTTTCGCCGAGCGGGAGGTTGTCGGTGTGGCCCGAGACCTGGATCTGCTTGTCGTCGATCTGCGCGAGCACGGCGCCGAGGCGCGCGAGCACGCCTTCGCCGCGCTTCGAGATCTGGGCCTCACCCGAGTCGAAGAGGATCTTGTCGACGAGATCGACGCGCAGCTTGCCGCCGCTCTCGGTGAGTCGGATGTCGCCCTTGGCGATCTCTTCCTTCATCCGCTCTTGCAGCTTGTCGGTCGTGCCCTTGAGCTGCTCGAGCTCACCTGTTTTGACCTCGACGCTGCGCTCGAGCGTCTCCTTCGCCGTGACGAGCTCGGCGTTCTCGGTCTCGAGCTTGTCTGCCTTCTCGGCCTTGGGCGCGAGCTCGGCGCGCTTGGCCTCGGCGGCGGTCGCATGCGCCGTCGCCTCCGCCGTCGCCGCCTTCTCCTTGCCCAGCTCGTCGTACAGATACGCGCCGCCGCCACCCGCGCCCGCGAGAGTGAGGACGAGGAGAACCCAGGGGGCGCGCGACGGGGGCCGCAGCATCCGAGCGATGTTCGGATCGATGCTCGGATCGATGCTCATGGATCACCTCCAACCGGTAGGGGGAACGGCGTTCCGCGTGAGTCGTCGACCGTAGCACGATGAAGCGTCGGAGGTTCGCCTCGCGGCCTCGGCGGTGCGTTCAGTCTTCGACACCTGCACAGGCTCACGCCGCGCGAACCCGCGGCATTTCGGCGTCTCCGACAATGGCCCGCCGCTTGCGAAGTCGGTCTGCATGCACGATGTCGAACAGGATCCGGGGCGCCTTTCACGCGGGCTCGGGCGCGTCGCGCGGCGGCCGAAGTTGGTGCTGGGACTCGCGCTCGTCGCGGCGCTCGCGGCGGGCGCCGCGGCCTCGCGGCTCTCGCTGCGGACGTCGCTCGTCGAGCTCTTGCCGACGCGCGATCCGGCGGTCGCCGCGCTCGAACGCACGCGCACGCGCGTGGGTGACATGAACCTCATGCTGGTCGGCATTCACTCGCCGGATCGCACCGCCAACCTGCGCTACGCGGCGGCGCTCACGGCGCACTTGAAGACGTTGCCGCCGTCGGTCTGCGAGCTCGCGGCGGGCGATCTGCACGACCTGCGCGATTTCTTCCAGCGCAACCGGTGGCTGTACATCTCGGAGGAGCACCTAGAGGACGTGCGCGACGGCCTTCGCAAGGCGATCCTCAAGCGCAAGAACCCGCTGGTGATCGACTTCGCCGACGACGGCGTGAGCCCGAAGGACGCGATCCTCGCGAGCCTGCGCGCCGACGGCGCGCGCGCCGAGGCGTTCGAGCGGCGCTTTCCCCACGGCGACTTCGTGCAGGGGGACTACGCGTGGGTCGCGGCGCTGCCGCCCGGGGGGCTGCTCGTCGAGAACGCGGGGCAGGGGCTGCTCGACGCCGTGCGGGCGTTCGTCGCCGCGAACCCGCCCGCGTCGTTTCATCCGCAGATGACGGTCGCGCCCGCCGGGCCCGTCATGGCGACGCTGCGAAACCGCGCCGCTGTCGAGCACGACATCGTGTCGGTCACGCTCGCGTGCATCGTCATCATCGGCCTGTCGATCGGCATCTACTTCCGATCGCTCCGCGCGCTGCCGCTCGTCGTCGCGCCCGCGCTCATCGGCACGCTCGTCGCGTTCGCGGCGGCCGAAGTTGCCTTCGGCACGCTCAACTCGTCGACGGCGTTCCTGGGCTCGATCATCCTCGGGAACGGCATCAACTACGCCATCGTGTTGCTCGCCGCCTTTCGCGAGCGGCGGGGTGGCGGATCGACCAGCCCCGGCCTTGCTGTCATGGGCGCGATCGAGGACGTCTGGCGCAGCACGCTCGCCGCGTCGCTCGCCGCGGCGGCCGCGTACGCGTCGCTCGCCTTCACCGGCTTCCGGGGCTTCTCGCAGTTCGGCGTCATGGGCGCCGTCGGCAGCCTGGCCTGCTGGGCCGCGACGTTTCTTGTCTTGCCCGCGCTGCTCGCGCGCTTCGGCGGCGTCGTCGCGGCGGCGCCGCCGCGCGCGGGGCGCCTCGGCGGTCTGCCCGCGCTCGTGCGCCGACGGCCCGGCGTCCTGCTCGCGGCCACGGGCGTGCTCACGCTCGTCGCGTCGCTGGGCCTCGGCCACTTCGC
>JBBQJG010000381.1:0-4490 GCA_038325725.1 Polyangia bacterium
CCCAGCAGGGCGTGACGCTCGCGGTGCGCGGCGAGGTGCTCAAGGAGGATTTGACGAGCACGCAGACGATCCTCGGCGATCCGAACCTCGCGACGACGCGCGTGCTCGCGGGCTCGGGCGCCGTGACGTATTGGTACGGCCGCCGCGTGCGCGCGTCGTTCATTTATGGCCTCACGGGACTCAAGGGCACGACCGAGAACGTCAAGGACAGCGTCGCCAACAACGGCGCCTACGAGCACGAGGTCATGGTCGTCGTCGCCATGGCGTTGTAACGCAACCGTAACGTGATCGACACGCGCCGCGAGGTCGGCTATACACGCCGGCCATGAGGCTGCTCCCCCACGACGCGTCGTTTTTCACGCACTTCGAGGCCCAGGGCAAAAAGACCGTCGAAGGGTGCCGCGCGCTGCAGGACATGATCACCGACCCCACGGGGCTCGAGGCCAAGGCGGAGCGGGTCAAGCGCATCGAGCACGAGTGCGACGACATCACGCACGCCGTCGTCGAGGCGCTCCACAAGACGTTCATCACGCCGCTCGACCGCAATGACATCTATCGGCTCATCACGAAGATGGACGACATCATGGATCTCGTCGAGGCCGTCTCCGATCGCCTCGCGCTCTACGACATTCCCACGATGACGAAGGAGGCCGCTGACCTCACGGCGACGCTCGTCGCGAGCGCCGAGCACGTCCTCGTCGCCGTATCGGGCATCCGCGAGCTCAGCAAGCCGAGCGGCATTCTCCAGGCCTGCGTCGAGATCAACCGCCTCGAGAACGTCGCCGACCAACAGCTCCGCCGCGCGCTCGCGCGCCTGTTCCGCGAAGAAAAGGATCCGATCTCCGTCATCAAGTGGAAGGAGATCTACGAGACCCTCGAGGCGGCGACCGACCGGTGCGAGGACGTCGCCAACGTCATCGAGGGCGTCGTCCTCGAGAACAGTTAGAGAAGGCGCCTCGATGACCGTCGTCGTCGCGATCGTTCTCGTCGCGTTGGTGTTCGACTACATCAACGGGTTCCACGACGCCGCCAACTCCATCGCGACGATCGTCTCGACGCGCGTCTTGACGCCGAAGCGCGCTGTCATTTGGGCGGCGTTCTTCAACTTCATCGCCTTCGTGATCTTCCCGCTGCACGTCGCCCACACGGTCGGCAAGGGCATCATCGATCCGGCGATCATCGACGACGCCGTGCTCATCGGGGCGCTCGGCGGCGCGATCGCCTGGAACCTCATCACGTGGTGGTATGGGCTGCCGTCGAGCTCGTCGCACGCGCTCGTGGGCGGGTTGCTCGGCGCGGGCATTTCGAAAGGCGGCCTCGCCGTCGTGCAGACCGCCGGCGTCGTCAAGGTCGCGATCTTCATCATCCTGTCGCCCGTGCTCGGCCTCGTGCTCGGCGGCGCCATGATGGTGCTCGTCGCGTGGGTGCTGCGGCGCCAGAATCCGGGGCGCATAGACCGCTGGTTTCGGCGGCTGCAGTTCGTCTCGGCGGCGATGTTCAGCCTCGGTCACGGCGCGAACGACGCCCAAAAGACGATGGGGATCATCCTCGCGCTCCTCATCGCGAAGGGCTACGTGAGCGCGAAGTCCGAGGTGCCCCTGTGGGTCATCCTCGCGAGCCAGACGGCCATGGGCCTCGGGACGCTGTCGGGCGGGTGGCGCATCGTCAAGACGATGGGCATGCGCCTCACGAAGCTCAAGCCCTTCGGCGGCTTCTGCGCCGAGACGGGGGCGGCCGGCATGCTGTTCGTCGCGAGCGCGCTCGGCGTGCCCGTCTCGACGACGCACACGATCACGGGGGGCATCGTGGGCGTCGGCGTCGTCAACAACCCCAGCGGCGTGCGCTGGGCCGTCGCGCTGCGCATCGTGTGGGCGTGGTTGTTCACGATCCAGTCGGCGGCGATCATCGCGGCCGCGATCTACTTCGTCGCGAAGCGCGCCGGCCTTTAGCGGGCCGCTCAGCGGGCCGCTACTTGACGACTTGAAGGCGCTCGCCGCGCGCCGTGACGGCGTCGCCCGAGCTCTCGCGGACGGCGTCGACGGTGAGGCGCAGCTTGCGGCCCGAGAGCTCCTCGAGGAGGTCGCCCTTGCGCCGCGCCGCCCACAGCTCGAGCTCGGGATCGCCGTCGATGTCGAGGCGCATCTCGATCGTCTTTTCGTGCACGACGCACCGAACGGCGCGCACGAGCCGGCCCTGCGTGCGATCGAGCCCGTCGGCGATGCGCAGGATCGCGGAGAGGTGGCGCACGCGGTTGCGATCGCTCTTCGAGAGCCCGGCGAACGAGACGTGGTTCTTGTTCGGTTCGGCCTTGCGGTGGTACCTGGCCACGAGCGCGATGACGTTCACTTCGTCGCGCGAGAAGCCCGACATGTCGTGGCTCTGGATGAGGTACTCGGTGTGGCGGTGGTGGCGGTGGGCCGCGACGTGGAAGCCGATGTCGTGCAGCAGCGCCGCGTACTCGAGCAGCTCGGCGTCGCCCTTGGGCAGGCCGTGCAGGCGCCGCGTCTGGTGGAAGATCGACAGCGCGAGGCGCGCGACCTGCGCGGCGTGCTCCTCGCGAAACTGACAGCGCCGCGCGAGCTCCATGACGCCGCGCCTTCGCAGGTCGGGGAACTCCTCGACGAGCAAGATGCCCGGTCGGTGGGTCGCGACGTAGTCGGCGATGATGCCCTCGCGCAGCGCGGTCTCGCACAGCGCGGCCTCGGCGGCGCCCGTCAGATCGAGGACGGTGCGCAGCACGACGGCGCCCGTGTAGATCGTGTCGCCGCGGCGCGCGTCGAGGCCGGGCAGGCGCGCGCGGTCGACGGCACGCAGGCCGCCGAGGCGCTGCTCGAGCTCGACGAGGGCCTTGTGCGGCAGGGCCGTCGTTCGCTGGCTGCCCGCGCGTTCGCGTTCGAGGCCGAGCAGGCCCGCGAGCGCCGACGCCGTGCCCGACGTGAAGGCGACGAAGTCGAAGCCCATGGCGCGCACGCGCGCGATGACGGGCTCGAGCTGCGAGCGCGCCCGCTCGGCGAGCTGCGTGCGCTCGCGCGGCGTCGGGGGATCGGAGACGGGGCACGCCTCGGTGAGCCGGATGACCCCGAGCTTGAGCGACGTCGCGAAGTACAGCTCCTGCGCGTCGGCCAAGATGACCTCGAGCGAGCCGCCACCCAGATCAAAGAGAGCGACGCGTCGCTTGCCGAGATCGAGGGAGCTGCGCGCGCCGTGGTAAATGAGGCGCGCCTCTTCGTCGCCGCGGATGACGCGGATGTCGACGCCGACCTCGTCGCGCGCGGCGCGGACGAACTCGCCGCCGTTCTGGGCTTCGCGCACGGCGCTCGTCGCGACGGCGACGAGGGCGTCAGGCTTGTGACGGTCGGCGATGCGGCGCAAGAATTTCAACGCGTCGAGTGCACGACGGAACAGCTCGGGCGGGATGACGCCCGTGTGGAGCGTCGAGTCGCCGAGGCGCACGAGCTCTTTCGCGCGATCGAGCACCTGGATGCGGCCGCCCGTCTCGACGTCGGCGACGATGAGATGGAACGAGTTCGACCCGCAGTCGAGGGCGGCAATCCGCATCGCGGTCCATGGTAGACCCGCCGCACAGGACCCGCGAGCAACATCGACGTGAACCGGCCAAGGTCACCGGGCCCGGTGTCGATGTGCGACAGCGCTCGTCTGGCCCTGAATCGCCTGGACACCCACGCTCGTCTCACCCGCCGGAGGAAATGCGATGCGAAGGTCGAACCTGATTGCGACGACGTTGATGGCCACCCTCGGGGTCGGCCTTGTCAGCGCCGACAAGGAGCAGGCCAAGCTGATCCTCCAGCGTGCCGGCTACTGAGCGGCTGACGAAACGTCAGAGGCGGCCTGTGACAGCGAGGCGCCGTCGCCGGTCAGCGCGACGTGCTTGCGGCGCGTGTAGAGCACGAGCGCGGGCAGCCCGAGCGCGACGGCGAACCAGAGCGTCGTCGCGCGGGTCACGAACGTCGCGGCGGCGGCCTGGCCGCGATCGATGCCCGTGCCGAAGCGAACCAGCATCGCGAGCATTCCCGCCTCGGTGACGCCGAGGCCGCCCGGCAGGAAAGAAAGCGCGCCCGCGATCGTCATCGACGCGTAGATGAAGGTCGCGGCGCGCAGATCGAGGCCGACGCCCGGGAAGCCGCGCACGACGACCCAGAAGGCGAGGCACTCGAGGAACCACGACGCCGACGAGATCATCGTCGCGAGCAGGAGCGGCCGCGGGTGCAGCAGCGCCGCCGTGCTCGCGTGCAGCTCGCGCAGCTTGGGCGCGTGGCGACGCAACACGGGCAGGCGCGCCGCGAGGGCGAGGGCGAGCTCGGCGAGCGGATCGATCGAGACGACGAGGACGCCGCCGAGCACGAGCACGGCGGCGGCGACGAGGAAGCGGCGATCGACGTCGAAGTGGAAGACGCCCGCGAGGGCGAGCGCGAGCAGCGCGAGCAGATCCGTCACGCGCTCGGCGATGACGATGGGCGCCGTGCGCGCCA
>JBBQJG010000382.1:0-4486 GCA_038325725.1 Polyangia bacterium
CACGGCCGCCGCGGGGGCCGGGGGGGCGGGGACGGCGGGCGTGACGGGCACGGCCGGCGTCACGGGCACGGCGGGTGCGACGGGCGCGGGCGGCGTCGTGGGCGCGACGGGCGGGCTTGGCATGTTCCCCCGGCTCACGCTCGGTCCTGTTTCGAACGGCGCGACGCTCACGTTCGAAATGATCGGCGCCGCGGGCATGTACCCGAGCCGGCGCGATCCCGCCGTCGGCCCGTGCGACGTGCTCAAGACGGGGACCACGTGCTGCCTCACGAACCACGTCATCGCGGGCACGCAGCTCACGCCGTGGGACGAAGAGCTGAGCGCGACGTTGCGCGGCCCCATGCTCGTCAAACAGATCGCCGTCTATCAACCTGCCTCCGGCGTCACGGGGACGTGGAACCTCACGACGGCGTGGGACGCGCGCACGCCGACCGCGGGACAGAACATCGCCTTTACGGGCCCGCCGACGCCGGGCGCGTCGGGCTTCGCGGGCGTCGTCGGCAACAAGTGTCTCGTCGACGTCTCGTCGGGCAAGGAATTCCCGTGCGGCGCCGGCAGCGTTCCTTACTGCCCCGCGCCGGGCACCGGCCAGCACAAATACTACGGCTGGTCCGGCTCGAAGCTCATCATCGCGCTCGCGACGATGCCGCACTACGGATCGGGCTCCATCACCACGGCGCAAAACTGCAACAACGCGACGACCGACAATTGGTACGACGCGCCCTGGATCGGGATCAGCCACGGCGAAATCGTGCGTCAGGGTCTCTACAACGGGTGCCACTGTTATTCGTATCCGGACAACCCCAACGCGGGAAACGGCTGCGGCCAGCTCAACGCGTTCGAGGTCGTCAACGACAGCGGCGCCTACAAGAACCTCGATCTGTTCAGCACGAACTTCTTCGGTTACGGCGGCTACGTCGGCGAGGGTCCGTGCGGCGCCAACTGCAACGTCGCGGCGCTGTCACCCGCCGTCGATCTCGTCAACAAGAAGACGAGCCAAGAGGCGGCGGCCGGCGCGGTGTCGACGCCGAAGATGGGCCCGGGCGCGGCGTTCCGGCGCCCCGCGACGGGCTACCGCTACATCATTTCGTTGTTCGACGTGAACACGCGGCAGGTGCAGCTCGCGTTGATTCACCCGAGCAACGTCCCCGCCGGGCTCGCGGCGCTGTTGCCCGGGCTGCCCGCGCAGGTCCCGCAGGCGACGATCGATAGCCTGCTCGCGCTGCGCCTGCCGCACTGAGACGCGGGGTTCGACGCGGGACGCTTCTGCGTCTAGGCTCCGCGCATGCTGCGTCTCTTCACCGACACGGTCATCCTCGCGCTGCGCCGCACGGCGCAGTCGTGGCTCGCCGCGCTGTCGATCCCGATCTACGGCTTCGTTTTCATCCTCGCGGCGCGCCTGTTGGTGCCGATTCCCATGCTGGGGTCACTGCTCCTGGGCTTGGTCGGCGCTGCCTTCTGCGCTGGGTATTTGTCGTTGCTCGCGTCGGCCGTCGCGGGCCAGCCGATCCGGTTGGTCGACCTCAAGAACGGGCTCCGCGCCATCTGGGACGTCGTGAGCGTGCTTTTCATCATGTGGATCATCAGCCTCGTTTTGAGGCCCATCGTCGCCGCCGCCGGCCCGCGCGGCGATGCCATCAGCGGCGTCGTGCAGCTCGCGATCGCGATCTTCTTCAACGCGGTCCCCGAGACGCTCTACCTGGGCGGCGAGCGTTCGATCCAGGCCATCAAGAAATCGGCGAGCTTCGTCATGGAGCACCCCCTCGGTTGGTTCGGGCCCAATCTCGTGCTCGCGTTCGTGTTCTTCTGGGCGACGGGTAATTTGGACTTCTCGTCGTTCGGCGAGCTCGTCGTGCGGCTATCGGCGCTCGCGTCCGTACAGGGTGTCTTGACGCTGATCCTCGGCGCGGCCGGTCAGCTGTGGAAGATCCCGCTGCTGATCGTCTTCGTGCACTTCGCGATGGTGTTCCGTGGGTTGCTCTACAAAGAGCTCGGCACGGGCAGCTCGCGTATGCGCGATTTCCGCCGCCGCATGGGCAACTGACGTGGACGCGCCGCCGACGTCACCTGGCTTGCCGCACGTCGTGATTGTCGGCGCCGGCTTCGGCGGGCTCGCGACGGCGCGCGCGCTCGCGGGGGCGCCCGTGCGCGTGACGATCGTCGATCGCGCGAACCACCACCTGTTCCAGCCGCTGCTCTATCAAGTCGCGCTCGCGGCGCTCAGCCCCGCCGAGATCGCCGTGCCGATCCGCGCCGTGTTCCGCGACGACCGCAACGTCTCGGTGCTCATGGCCGAGGTCGTCGGGGTCGATCTGCCGGGCCGCGCGGTCGCGCTCGACGACGGCACGACGCTGACGTGGGACTACCTGATCGTCGCCGCGGGCGCCGAGACGAACTACTACGGCCACCCCGAGTGGGCGCTGCACGCGCCCGCCCTCAAGTCGATCGAGGACGCGCTCGAGATTCGGCGCCGCGTGCTCGTCGCGCTCGAGCGCGCCGAGAGCGCGCGCGACCCCGAGCTGCGCCGCAAGCTGCTGACCTTCGTCGTCATCGGCGGCGGCCCCACGGGCCTCGAGCTCGCGGGCGCGATCGCCGAGCTCGTGCGCCCCATCGCGCAGAGCGACTTCCGGACGCTCGATCCGTCGTGGATCAAGGTCATCCTCCTCGAGGCGGGCGAGCGTCTGCTCGCGACGTTCGATCCGCGGCTGTCGGCGAAGGCGGCCGAGTCGCTCGCCGAGCTCGGCGTCTCCGTGCGCACGGGGACGCGCGTCACCAACATCGACGATCGCGGCGTGTGGCTCGGTGACGAGCTCATCCCTTCGTCGTCGATCCTGTGGACGGCGGGCGTGCGCGCGAACGGGCTCGCGGCGAAGCTGGGCGCGCCGCTCGATCGCGGCGGCCGCGTCGTCGTCGGCGAAGACTGCGCGCTGCCCGAGCACCCGCGCGTCTTCGCGATCGGCGACCTCGCGTCCTTCGCGACGCCCACGGGGCCGCTGCCCGGCGTCAGCCCGGTCGCGATGCAGCAGGGGCGCTTCGTCGCCGCCGCGATCGCGCGCGAGCTGCGGTCCGAGCCGCGCGGGACCTTTCACTACGTCGACAAAGGCTCGATGGCGACGATCGGCCGCTCACGCGCCGTCGCCCAGGTCGCCGGCCTGCGCCTGTCGGGAATCCTCGCGTGGCTCGCGTGGTGCTTCATTCACCTGTGGTACCTGATCGATTTTCGAAACCGCCTCGCGGTGTTCGGCGATTGGGTCTGGTCCTTCGTGACGTTTCGACACGGCGCGCGCCTCATCACGGGCCGCGAGCGGCGCTGAGGAAAGTGATATCTACGGGGCAGGATGAGGATCGCGCTGACAGTGGTGGCACTCTTGACCATCCTCGTTGAGGTGACGCCACCGGCACACGCCAACGAGGATCCCGAGAGCCTGATTCACCAGGGAATCCTCCTTCGCCGCGCCGGAAACGACGGTGCTGCTTTCGGGTACTTCGAGCGGGCGTACGTGGTGGCGCACACCCCTCGGAGCGCGGCGCAACTCGGTCTCGTCGAGCTCGCGCTCCAGAGATATCTCGACGCCAACACGCACCTGAGTGAGGCGCTGTCCGAGAACGATCCTTGGGTGAACGGCAACCGCACAGTTCTCGACGAGAGCCGGACGGCTGCAAGGAACGGCCTGGGTGCCCTCCGCCTCGTGAACGCGCCTGCCGCCTCGCTCGTAGCAGTCAATGGCCGCGCTGCCGTCAAGTTGCCTCCCGATAGCACCGTTTGGGTCACGCCTGGCGACGTTTCCATTGAGGTCGTCGTGCCAGATACGAAACCCGCGCGAACCTTCTCCGCGAGGTTGGGGTGGGTCCAGGCGATGACGATGAAAGCCGTTGAGGTCGTGTTTCCCCTCGAACAGAGTCGTGTTTACTCACTCTCCGACTCGAGAGGGCGCGCCGCTGGCGGCGACCCGGAACCCGCGTCGCCGCCCGGCGATCGAGGTTCGCGCGTTCGCAGGACGGCCGGTGTAGTGGTTGCGGGGACAGGCCTCGCGGCCAGCGCCGCGGGCCTCGTCCTCTACGAGGTCGGCCGGTCGAAGCTCGAGGCGATCAAGCGGGACGCCGGCTCGGGGCGGCCGTACAACACCGCGAACGGCAACTACGAAACGCTCGGAACTGCGGGCATCGTCCTCATGGCGATCGGAGCCGGCGCCGTGGCGACTGGGACGGTCCTCTACCTGTTGAATCGCAACACGGAGGCGAACATCGGTGTGGCGTATGTTCCGGGTACGGGCGGCCAGCTTTCGTGGCGAGGACGGTTTTGAGCTTCGCCCGAACGCCCATGCGCCTTGGGATTCTGGTGGTCACGCTCTTTGCGCTGGCGACGGCAGTCTCCGCTTGTCTCAAGCTCGAAATCGATGATGGCTTTGTGTGCTCGCGAGACGGTCGTTGCCCGTCGCCGTACACCTGCGATAGAGACGCGAACCAATGCCGTCGGCATCATCCC
>JBBQJG010000383.1:0-4427 GCA_038325725.1 Polyangia bacterium
GCTTGGGACCGAGGCCGAGGCGCCTGCCGGCGTCGACCTGAAGGTCGGGAAGCGCATACGGCAGCGGCGGCGCCTCGGCCTTCTTCTCGCGCGAGCAGCGCGCGACGGTGCCCGCCTTGCCGGCCGCGCGATCCCTGACCGCGAGGCCGTGCTCGCGACTCACGAGGCGGCCGGCATCGTCCACGATCGCCGCCGCGTCGGCGGGAGGCTGCCAGACGGCGGTGAACCGACCACCGGAGCACCGGATCTCGGCGTGAACGGCGTAGTACGTCCGAGGCACGAAGCCCTCGATCTCCCGATCGCGGCGGACGATCAGCCCGAGCAGCGGCGTCTGGACCCGACCGACGGACAGGACGCCGTCGTAGCCGCCCGCACGGCCGAGCAGCGTGTATAGGCGCGTGAGGTTGATGCCATAGAGCCAGTCGGCGCGCTGCCTCGCCAGCGCAGCATCGTAGAGGCCCCGATAGCGGGCGTTGCTCTGGACCTCCGCGAGGGCCTTCCTGACGGCGGGCGGGTTGAGGTCCGAGACGAGCACGCGATCGACGGGACCTCTGTATCCCAGGAACGCGAGCACCTCGTCGATCAGGAGCTGGCCCTCACGATCGGGATCCCCCGCATGAACGACACGGCTCGCCCTGGGCAGTAGCGCCTTGATGGTCCTGAGCAGGTCGGGCGCCGTGACCGCCAGCTTCCAGTCGGTCGGGACGATGGGCAGGTGCTCGAGGCGCCACGGCTTGAACGCCGGATCATAGGCGTCGGGCGCCGCGAGCTCGAGGATGTGGCCCGCGCACCAGGCGACGACGTCGTCCGGACCGCACTCGATGAAGCCGTCCCGGCGCTGACGCGGACCGGGCAGGACGTCCGCGATGGCGCGCGCCAGGGACGGCTTCTCTGCGATGAAGAGACGCATGGCTTGCCCGCGTACGGGCCGCGCTACATGCCGCGGTCGACGGCCTTGCCGGCGCGCCGAACCTGCGGCGCCACGCCCAGGTCGCGCGCGCGCTCGAGCACCTGGAACTTCTGGCACTCGATGGCCGAGACCTTCCGGTCCTTCCCCTCCTCCGCGATCGTGCGGTGTCGGAGCGACCCGTTGATGGCGATCGTGTCGCCCGCCTTGATCTCGCGCGCGGCTTCGGCGGTCTTGCCCCATGCCGTGACGCTGTGCCAGTCCTCGCGCTCCTTGCCGTTGACGACGGCCTTCGTCGCCACGCTGAGCGTCGTCATCGCGCGCCCGTCGGCGAGCTCGCGCGTCTTGGGCTCCTCGCGCACCACGCCCACGAGGCGCGAGTCGTTCTTCGAGGGGGCGTTGTCGACGTTCTTGCGAGCGTCGGCGACGTTGATCTCGGTGACGCGGTTCTTGACGCCGTCCTTCTCGTAGCTGTTGATGCGCAGCGAGCCCGAGAGCGCGACCGAGTCGCCCTTCTTGAACTGCTCCGCGATGTCCTCCGCTGGCTTTCCCCAGGCGACGCCGTTGTGCCACTCGGTGCGCTCGCGGATCTCGCCGCCGCGATCGGTGAAGCGCTCGGAGGTGGCGATGGAAAGGCGTACATAGGGCGTCCCCTCCTCGCTGCGCTTCAGCTCGGGCTCCTGGCCCAATCGGCCGACCATCTCGACTGCGTTGACGTGTTCTCGGTTGGTGCTCATGTGCTTTCTCCTGTCTCGGGTTGCGGCGGTCTACGTCTCGTGCGGGTCTCCGAACGGATCGGCGTCGCCATGAATGTCGTCATCGTCGGATCGGGCCGGTTCGTCGAAGTCGAGGGATCGCGGACACGCATCGGCCGGATCGATCGCCGAGGGCACATCACTTCCTTCGTCGTCCGGGAGGGGACGCAGGACCAGTGGCAATCCGGAGTAGCGATCACGACGTCTCGCGCGTCGGCGGCCATCGGTGCGGTGCAGATACATCCCCAGCGACGGCGCCGAGATCGGCAGGCCCTCGCGAGTGAGGAACTCTGCGATCTCATCGAGCGTGTATCCACGGCGCCGCATCGTCGCGATCGCGGGTCTGAGCAGCTTGATCATTTCCAACTTGCAGAGCTGTCGCTGTGGATCGTCCGCGGCGGGTGTCTTGCGAAGCCTTTGGCGCAGGTCGCTCGCCTGCCCCGGCGTGAAGGTCGCTCTCGCCCGTCGGCCTGGTCGGATTCGCGGAGCGTGGGTGTCCTCGCAGCTCAGCGCCTGCGCACTCGCGACCGAGAGCTCGCGCTCCGAAGGCCTGTCGACGCAGGTATCTCGCGGAAGATCGACCGCGCCACCCGGCTCGCCGGCGCGGCATCCTGGTGCAGGAGCGAGGAGCGCCGTGAGCGCGCCTCGTATGAACGAGATTCCAGATCTGACGTGTTCGCTGATGCTCATTGCGATGCTCCTTTCGCGTCATAGGGCGCGATCACGATGTCCTTCGTGACGAGGACGTTGACCGAGAAGCCCGGCCGCACCGTGATGGTTGGCTGGATCTGGAGGTTCTTCTGCGTGAGCTGCTGGCCGGTCTGGTTGATCTGACCGGCGGCGTTGCTCGCCCAGACCTGCGGGAACGTCGGCTGAAAACCCGTCACGTCTCCCTGGCTTCGCTGCGCCGTCGCCGCGAGCAAGCTCCCGAAGACCGCGCCCGTGATGATTCGCCACCAGTGATTGTCGACGTCGTCAGCGAAGCCCGCGTAGCCGGCGAGATCGACGCCCGGCATGCAGTCGAGCGTGAGCGAGCTGCCGTCCGGCCTGATGAGACGGTTCCAGCACACCAGCACCCGCTCTTGCCCCCACGCGACCATCGAGTCGTAGGCGGCGAGCAGCCTCGAGCCCTGCGGAATGAGCAGGTAGCTGCCGCTGACCGTGTCGTAGACGTTCTCGCGGACCTGCGCGACCACCTGCCCCGGCAGATCGCTGTTGATGCCGCTGATCAGAACCGTGGGGATCACGGTCCCGGCCTTCACCTCGAAGGGACTCCGCGGCAGAGAGACGCCCTTGTCCAGGTACTCGGCGCTCGACACGCCGGCGCGCGCGAGGAAGTCGTTCTTTCGCTCTTGGAGATTCGGGTCGGGCGGACGGCTCGGATCGGGTGCACCGGCGGCACGGCCAGCGGCCGTCGTCGAATCGCCTTCCCGACTGCCCTCCCCCCGGCGCGTTCCCTGGGGCTGGCCCTGCTGCGCGATCACGGGCCCGTCGTCGACACCGGCGAACACAGAAGCGCCGCGCGCCCGCATGAAGTCCTCCTGCCTCGCCTGGCGCGCCGTCTCGCTGCGCTGGTTGGCGGCGGCCGGTGGCTGCGCGAAAGCAGGATCCCCGCGTCCGCGCGACGCCCCGACCGAGACGTCCGAGCCAACCGGAGCCTCCTTGATCACGTCGGGCAAAGACACCGAGTTGGACGTCGAGATGTCCTGGTCCGACTGGTCCTTCTTCGAGGCGGCCTGGTCGTTTGAGGGCCCGGCCAGCGCCACAACCAAGGCGATAGCGACGACGGCTCCGACGGAGAGAATCGCCACCAACACGGGACCACGCCGGAGCGTCCGCGAGCGCGGTCGATCGATGTGGAGTCGAGGATCGTCAGGCGAGATCTTGCTGGCGTGCAGGTCAGTGCCCTTGGTGGCGCCGGTCCGCTCGGGAGTCGGGTCGACCTTCGTGATTTCTTTGTTCTCGTCCATGGCTCTCTCCATCAGCGGACGCGAGTGATGCGCACGATCTCCTGGTCCTTCTGGCCGATCCGGAGCTCCGCCCGGTCGATGAGGCGGTCGACGACGTAGTAGTCGTTCTTCACGCGGTAGTTCACGAGCTGCGTCTCGTTCGTGCTCGACAGCACGAACAGCGCCGGTGCCTCGCGATTCAGCATCGCCGCCGGGAAGCGGATGAAGGTCTTCCGCCCGTCGTCGAAGACCTGGGCGGGAACCCAAAGAGGCTTGCCCTTCTCGACCGTGACTCGATACGAGAAGTTGATCGCCTCCAGGTTGAGGTTGGTCGCCGTGGTCACGCGGGCGAGCGCGTCCTCGCGCACCGCCGCGCCCTCGAGCTGCGCGATCTCCTCCAGTGGATAGCGCCACCTGACGGCGGCCATGTAGGTCTCGTCGAACGAGTGGAGCTCCAGGTAGTACGTCCGCCGATCGGTGTTGATGACCATCGTCGTGGTGAGCCCCGGGCGCGTGGGCTTCACATAGAGGTGCTGCTGCTCCGCCGCGTCGGTTCCAGAGCGCCCAACACCCATGATCCAGCGGATCGTGTCGCCGGCCGCGGGCTTGCCGACGATCTTCTCGCCCGGCTGAAGCTGGATGGCGGTCAGGCGCAGCGGAGCGCTGTACACCTGAAACAGCGCGCCCTCGGCGAAGTCGTACGTCATGATGGCGTTGAAGTAGCCGTCGCGATCGGGGCCGGCCGAAGCCTTCCGGTTCGCGTCCTGGATGACCTCCCACGTCTCGCGCTTCTCGCCGTGACGGCCCTGCGATGGG
>JBBQJG010000384.1:0-4418 GCA_038325725.1 Polyangia bacterium
CGGCTCTTCTTCGAGAAGCGCGGCGCCGTGCTCATGGATCCAGCGTCGAACCAGAAGGTGCTCGCGACGACGACGGCGCTGCTGCGCCTCGGCGCCGACTGGCGTTTCCGCACCGAGCTCGCCGGCCCCGCGCCCGACGGCGACGGCGTCGTCACGGGCGATCTCGTCCTGCGCGGCAGCGGCGATCCGACGGTGACGAGCGCCGATCTCACGGCGATGGCGACGGCGCTCGCCGCGCGCGGCGCGACGCGCATCGACGGCGCGATCATCGCCGACCCACGCCGCCTCGGCAGTGACCAGGTCGTCGCCGAAGAAGAGAGCGCCGACGGCGCCGCCGCGCCGACGAGCGACGCGGCCGAGGCCCCGCAACCCGTGTCGCCGCGCGCCCCGCTCGTCGTGAACCACGGCCTCATGACGATCCGCGTGCGCCCCGGCGCCGCGGCCGGCTGGCCCGTCGACATCTCGACGCACCCGTCGGGCGAATCGTTCGTGATCCGCAACCTCGCGCGCACGCGCGCGGGCGGCAAGACGCGCGTCAGCGTGCGCCTGTCCCTCTCGGGCGCACGCATCCAGGTGGAAGTCGCCGGCAAGATCGCGCTCGGGCACCGCGCGCTCGTGTACCGCCGGCGCGTGCCGCAGCAAGCGCTCTTCAGCGCCGTGCTCCTGCGCGCCGCGCTCGAAGCCGAAGGCATCGCCGTGCGCGATCCCGCGCGCGTGGGCACGCCGCCCGGGACGCGCTCCGGCAAGCCCACGCCGACGCTGCTCGCGCGCCACGAGTCGGCGCCGCTGTCCGTGCTGCTGCGGCGGATCAACAAAGACTCCGACAACGATCACGCCGAGCGCGTGCTCGACGCCGCGGGCGCCGAGGTCTTCGGCGGCGCGCCGACGTCCGACAAGGGCCTGCGCCTCCTGCGCGAGGTCATCGGCGAGCTGGGCCTCGCGCCCAGCAGCTACGTGCCACGCAACGGCTCGGGCCTCGGCCACGCGAACCGCATCACCGCCGACGCCATGGCCGAGCTGCTGCGCGCGCTGTACCTCGATCCGCGCGTGGGCCCCGAGCTCATGCAGTCGCTCTCCGTCGGCGGCGTCGACGGCACGACACGAAATCGGTTCAAGGGCACGCTGGCCGCGCACCGCGTGCGCGCGAAGACGGGCACCCTCGCGGGCAAGTCGTGCCTCTCGGGCCTCGTGGGCGATGGCCCCGACGTCCTCGCGTTTTCGATCCTCGTGCAGGGGCTGCACGGGCGCCACGGCCTCGCCGCCGTGCGCGGCGCGCAGGTCAGCTGCGTGAACGCGATGATGCGCTACGTGCGCGAGGCGCAGGGTGGGGTCCACGAGCTCGGCGCCGAGCCTCCCGTCCTCGACGTCGAAGCCGGCGAGGACGTCTCCGAGAGCGAAGGCGAAGCCACCGAGCCCGAAGCGCCCTCGAGCGCCGACCCCGTCGACGCGGTCCTTCGCCAGGATCAAAAAGAGCGCGCCGTGCGCGAGGCGACCCCGACGCCCGGCACGAGCGGCACCGCGGGCACGAGCGGCACCGCGGGCGCGAATGGCGCGGGTCGCGCCACGGGCGTAAGCGGCGCCGCGGTCACCCCGACCCTGAAGTCCGCGCCCACGACGACGACACCGGCGCCGAAACGCTGAGCGCTCGTCCGGTCTTCGTAGGAATTCCGGTAATTGCCCGGGCATCGGAGTAGGCGTTCATACGTCACTGTCGGGGCGACTGGGTGTATTGAAGGTCCCCAAGGGGCGGACCTCGCCCCTCAACTCAGAGGAGACCGACAAATGAGAAACCACGCAAGAACGCTGGCGTTGTGCACCCTGACCGCCGCCGCGGCCATGCTGGCCGCACCGTCCGCCGCCCAGGCCCAAGACAACATGCAAGGCACGCCGCCCCCAGGCGAAACAGCAGCGCATCATGGTCGGGCTGTCGGGGGCTCGGGCGGAGGGCTCGGCATCGGCGCCGCGAGCTACGTCTCGGGCATGGCCGGTCCGCAGGCCGTTTACGACGCCGGCGCTTGGCACGCCGAGCTGATGCTGGGCTTCGAGCATCACCGCCTCGGCGGCCCCAACCCGCCCAGCATCAACACGTTCGACTTCGGCCTGGGCGGCTGGTACCACCTGCACGCCGGTGACCGCAGCGACTTCTCGATCGGCGGCAACCTCGGCTTCATGGTGGCCAGCGCGTCGCCGGGCGGCTCCGCCAACGCCATCGTGCTCGAGCCGGGCGTCCAGGTCCGCGTCTTCGTCACCGACAACGTCGCGCTCAGCGGCCGCGTCGCGCTGCCGATCGTCTTTGGCGACACCGTCGGAGCGCCGTACGTGGGTGGCCTCAGCGAGCACTTCGGCCTGGGAGGCCAGATCTCGGGTCTCTTCGGCTTCGCCTACTTCTTCCGATAGACAACCCGACCGCACAGGAGAACGTCATGAAACTCGCCCTCACGAGACGAATCACCGGCGCTCTCCTGTTCGCGGTCGCGCTCGGCGGCGGTCCCGCACGCGCCGCCGACGCGAAAGGCGTCGCCGCGCAAGTCGAAGCGCACAACAAGAGCTTCCTCGCCGCCTACGAAAAAGGCGCGACGGCCAAGATGAAAACCGAGATCGGCAAGTCTGTCGCGCTCGGCGAGAAGAACGGCCTGGCCGACAAGCCCGACGACAAAGGGCTCATGGCCGACACGTATGTGTTGGCGGCGATCCTCGAGGTCGATGGCAACGAGAACCGGGCGGCGGGCGTGCGCGACTTCGTCAAGGCGCTCAAGCTCAAGCCCGACGTCGCGATCCCGCAAGGAATGGCGACGTCACCCGTGAAGGCCGCGCTCAAAGAGGCGCGCGCGCAGGTGGGAGCAGCGCCAAAAGAGGCGGCCGCGCCGGTGAGCGCGGGCGAGCCGAAGGCGGCCAAGGGCGTCGACGACAAGCAGGCCGACAAGCAGGCCGACAAGGCCGCCGACAAAGCCGCCGATAAAGCCGACGACGACAACCAGGCCGAGGCGAACAAGAAGACGGAAGGCGACAAGAAAGCCGAAGGGGACAAGAAGGCCGCCGACAAGCAGGCCGAGGCCGACAAGAAGGCCGCCGACAAGCGCGCCGAGGTCGACAAGAAGGCCGCTGACAAGCAGGCCGAGGTCGACAAGAAGGCCGCCGACAAGCTGGCCGAGGCCGACAAGAAGGCCGCCGACAAGCGCGCCGAAGCGGACAAGCAGGTCGCCGACAAACAGGCGCGCGACGCGAAAGCAGAGCGCGACAAGCAACTCGCCGACGTCGCGAAGCGCACGGCGCAGCTCGAGAAGGACAAGGCCGACCGCGACAAGCAGCTCGGCGACGCCAAGGGCCGCGTCGCGCAGCTCGAGGCGGACAAGGCCGACCGCGACAAGCAGATCACCGACCTCAAGACGCGCGTCCACCTGCTCGAGCAGCAGCGCGACGACCGCGAGAAGGTGATCACCGAAGCGCGCGCGCAGGCCAGCAAGGAGCGCGAGGGCCGCGAAAAGATCGAGCACGAGCGACAGGCGGCGGCGGCGAAGGTTCAGGCCGTCGACGACAAGCGCAAGCACGACCAGCAGGAGCGCGAGCGGCTGCTCGCCGGTCCCGAGCTGCCGGCGCGCCTGCCCGAGGCGCTCCACTGCGCGATCCCCGACGAGGCGCCCGCCCACACCGACCTGTACGTTCACTGCGCGGCGCGCACCAACGTCAAGGCGCGCACGCTCGTCTTTTACTACCGCGTCGGTGGCGCGCACTACACGTCGGTGACGATGGACCGCACGCCGAAGGGATGGTACGCCGCCGTCGTCCCTGCGGCGCACCTCGTCGGCAAGTCGCTGCAGTACTACGCGCAGGCCTTCGACGCCCGCGAGAGCGTCGCAGCGACGAACGGCAAAGAGTCCTCGCCCAACATTCTCATGCTGCGCGGCGTTCCGCGCGGCTGACGACCGGGAAACCCAACGGCGCGCGCAACGCGGATATCCTAGCGGGCGTGCGCGAGTCCCCGTCGTCCGACAGCCACACCCTCGTCGAGGGGTCCGAGAACGCCGGCCCCGGCGGCGAGCTCACGCGCGGGGCGCTCCTCGCGGGGCGTTACGAGATCGGACGGCGGCTCGGACAAGGCGGCGTCGGCGTCGTCGTGCAGGCGCGCGACGTCGCGCTCGCCGAAGAGGTCGCCATCAAGGTGCTCCGGCCCGAGCACGGCGCCGAGCCGCGACGTATCGGCCTGCTCGCCAAGGAGGTCAAGCTCGCGCGGCAGATCCGCCATCCCAACGTGTGCCGCGTCTTCGACTTCGGTCAGGCCGACGGACACGCCTTCCTCGTGATGGAGCTCGCGCGCGGTTCGCTGCGCGATGAAATCGTGCGCGAGGCGGCCGCGGCACGCCCGCTCGCGGCGCGGCTGGCCGACGCGCGCGCCGTCGCCGAGGGGCTCGCGGCCGTAC
>JBBQJG010000385.1:0-4405 GCA_038325725.1 Polyangia bacterium
GTGAAGACGGGCGAGCGGTGGTAGAGCACCGGACGCGCCATCGCGAGGAGCACCCGCTCGGGGACGGGCGTCGGACCAGCGGTGAGAAGGTACTCTTTCATCTTGTGTGCTCGTGCGCGATCGAGACGCCGTTTTCTATTACATATTCGCGTGCGCGCCAACCGTTTCCCGGTGTAGGCGTAGCAGGCATCGCCGTCTCTCGGCGCTTCTCGTCTTCTCTAGAGTCCCTAAATGTCGCTCGCCCAATTCGCAGACGTCACCTTCGGATACCCCGGCACCGAAATCCTCACGGGCGCGTCGCTGCTCATTCGCCCCGGTGATCGCCTCGCGCTCGTCGGACCGAACGGCACGGGCAAGTCGACGGCGCTCCGCCTGCTCGCGGGCGACCTGCAGCCCGACGCGGGCGACGTGCGCGTGCTCGGGCGACAGACCGTGGCGTACCTGCGTCAGTCGCAGGAGTTCCCCGGCGCCGGGAAGCTGCTCGACGCGCTCCTCGAGCCGTTCGCCGACCTTCAGCGCTTGCACGACCAGCTCGCGGCGCTCGAGGCGCGCATGGCGGACGGCGCCGCGGACGCCGGCGTCGACATTGCTCGCTACGGCGAGCTCCAGGAGCGCTACCAGCGCGAGGGCGGCTACGACCTCGAGTCGCGCGTGCGACGCCTCACCGCCGACGTCGGCTTCACGGAGACCGATCTCGGCCGCTCTGTCGAGACGCTCTCGGGCGGCGAGCGTGGCCGCCTCGAGCTCGCGAAGGTGCTCGTGCGTCAGCCCGACCTGCTCCTGCTCGACGAGCCGACGAACCACCTCGACCTCGCCGCGATCGAACGGCTCGAGGCGTTCTTGTCGGAGTATCCAGGCGCTTTCGTGATGGTTTCGCACGATCGCGCGTTCATCCGCGCCGTGTGCCGCGAGATCGTCGAGCTCGAGAACGGCAAGTTCGTCCGCTACCCGATGGGCTGGGATCGTTACGTCGTCGAGCGCGACGCGCGCATGGAGCTGCAACGCGCGGCGTTCGAGCGACAAAAAGACCACGTCGACAAGACCGAGGACTTCATCCGGCGCAATCTGGCCGGCCAGAAGACCAAGCAGGCGCAGTCGCGCCGCAAGATGCTCGAGAAGCTCGACCGCCTCGAGCGCCCTGATGACCAGTGGCAGCACGCGAGCAAGATCGGCCTGTCGTTCCAGACGGGCAGCGATCTCGGCAGCAAAGAGACAATCCGCGCGCCCAAGCTCACCGTCGGCTACACGTCCAATGACGGCGCCATCGTCACGACGATCCTGAGAGACGTCACGGCGAACATCTACCGCGGCGACAAGGTCGGCATCGTCGGTCCGAACGGCGGCGGCAAGTCGACGCTGCTGCGCACGCTCATCGGCGAGCTGCCGCCGCTCGAGGGCAAGGTCGACATCGGCACGGGCGTGCGCATCGGCTACTTCGATCAGAAGCTCGGCTCGCTCGACGAGAAGCTCACGCTCGAGGACGAGATCCGCTCCGTGCGCGCCGACCTGTCGCCGGAGGCCGTCCGCAACTACCTCGCGAAGTTCCGTTTCACGGGCGACGATCCGTTCCGCATCGTCAAGGGCCTGTCGGGCGGTGAGCGCAGCCGCCTCGCCATGGCGAAGATCATGCTGTTCCCGCGCAACGTCCTCGTGCTCGACGAGCCGACGAACCACCTCGACATCCCCGCGCGCGAGACGCTCGAAGACGCGCTCGACGGCTACGAGGGCACGCTCCTCGTCATCAGCCACGATCGTTATTTCCTCGATCGCGTGTGCACCCGGCTGCTCGTCCTGCAGGGCGACCACGTCGACGCGCACCTCGGCAACTACAGCGACTGGCGGCGGCGCGTTCACGAGCAGGAGAAAGCCACCAGCGCGTCGACGCCGATCGCCAAGGCCGCGCCCGCCGCCAAGGCCGCGCCCGCCGTCAGAACGCCGCCGCCCACGGACAACGTGAAGGATCGCGCCGCGACGAAGGACCGCGAGCGCGAGCTGCGCCGCCTCGAAAAGCGCGTCGAGACGCTCGAGGGCGACGTCGCCAAGATCGAGGCCGATCTCGCCACCGTGCGAAGCGAGCTCACGGGCGACCACGCCGGTGACTGGCAGAAGCTGCACACGCTCGCCGACCGCGAGCGCGAGCTCGACACCCTGCTCGCGCGCCGCCTGGGCGAGTGGGAGGCCGCCGGCACGGCGCTCGCGAAGGCCCGCCAAGGTACCTAGCGAACTGACTGACGGGGGTGCGACTCCGCGCGAAAACACGCACATCAAGCGGCCTCCAAACGACACCGATAAACACTGGTAGGGGCGGTGCCTCGCCGAGCTCCGGTTCATACTCGGGGCATCGCTTCTCGGGAGGAGGTTCTGATGCGTTTCGCCGGCTTGGGGATTTGCGCGCTCGCGATCGCCCTCTGGAGTTGCGCCGGTTGCGCGGCGCGCTCGTCCCTGCCGAAGAGCCCGGGCACGGCGGCGACGACCGTCGCCGGCGTGTGGGACGGCCTGTCGCGCACGACGATCGAGGACGGCATCGCCGCGGGCGACACGCGCATCGAGAAGCAGGAGTGGCACCTCACGCAGACGGGTGACGCGATCGAGGGCTACTACATCGCGGCCCTCACGTTCGTCTCGGGCGACGGCCGCCCGTACGTGTGCAGCCGCGAGCCGCAGTTCTCGGCCGTGCAGCGCTTCGACGTCACGGGCCGGCTGCGCACGGGCGCGATCGAGCTCGACGAAGTCACGCAGCGCGCGGGCCAGAGCCGCTGCGATCCCGGGACGCGCCCCCTGCTCCACTGGAAGGGGCTGCTTCGTGGCGACGTGCTGACGCTCGCGAGCGACGGCGGCAACCAGACGCTCTACCGCAACCGCGCCGCCGGCAGCCCCGGCCACGAGGTGCCCGAGCTCACCGCCGCGAGCGCCAACGGCGAGTCGCGGTTCCCGTCGTTCGGAAACGGCATTGGGGGCGGAAACGGCCCTGCGGGTCTAGGCGCCGACGGTCCCGCGGGCCTGCGGTCGCAGGCGCCCATGGACGTCAGCGGCCTGTGGCTCTGGGAGCACCACGGCGCCGCCCCCGACGGTGACGACAAACAAGAGCGCGAGGAGTGGCACGTCACGCAGGACGGCGCGAAGCTGTCCGGCTACTACGATCGCGTCGTGCGCCAGGTGTCGCTCGATGGCCACGCGTACCGCTGCAGCCTCTCGCTCGATTTCGAGATCGCGACGCGCTACCAGTTCGCAGGCGAGGTCCGCGGCACCCAGATCGTGATCTACGAGAGCTCATTCGAGGTGCTCGCGCCTTCGGCCTGCGACAACGGCAAGCGGCGCCTCGACGCCTACGAGGGCCAAGCGACGCCCGAAGAGCTGCGCCTCGCCTGGGGCCCGGGCGGCCAGGTCCTGCACCGCGCGCGTCCCGACGTCCCGACGCAAAGATTCTAGGGCGGCGGGCAGCCGACGCGCGCGGAGCCGACGACGACGTCGTCGATCCACAGCTCCTGCGCGGGGGTGTCCTGGTACTGCTCCCAGCCGATGATGAGCTTGTCGAAGAGCTGCGGGCCTTCCCACTTGTACGTCGGCATCATCTTGCGGCCCTGGAAACCCGGCCCTTGGCACTGCTTGCCGCTCATGATGGCGTCGACCTCGGTCATGGGCGCGCCGTCGATCCAGAGGTGCGCTTCGTTTCCGACGCCGTCGAACTCCCACTCCCAGCAGATCCACTTTCCGGCGACGATCTTCTGCGCGGGCGCGGCGACGGCGCAGTCGGCGTCCGCGCCGGGATCGCCGGCCTCGGGGCCGCCGCCGCGCAGGAGCTCTTGGCCGTTCATGAGGATGCGGCCGCGCTGCGCGTAGTTCGACATGAGCTTGCCGTACATGCCGCCCTCGAAGAACTTCGCCTGCTCGTCGGGGAAGCCCACCATCGGTCCGCTCGACATGTTGAGGTTCCAGTGCGACGACGGCGGAACCGCCGTGAGCCACACCATCAACCGTCCGTAGTGCTTGAGCGGCAAGACTTCCTTGCCCCGCGTCGCGCGGATGAGGTCCGCGTAGTGATGCGCGCCCGCTTGCGCCGTGAGGTGCAACGACCGGCTGCCCGCGCGCGGCTTCGTGCCGTCGACGTGGACGCTGCCCGAGTACGTGTAAGCGACCCAATCGGCGCCGAGGCTCGTCGCGCCGTCTGCATATTTTTCGAAGTCGTCGCAGACGACGGCGGACGCGGGACACGCGCCGCCACCGTCCGCGGCCACGGCGACGACGTCGGGACGCGCGTCGCTCGCGGGCTCGACGTCCGCACCTGCGTCGGGAGTCCCCGGATCACCGCCGCTTCCCGCGACGGCG
Organism: Polyangia bacterium; assembly: GCA_038325725.1. Classification (GTDB taxonomy): domain Bacteria; phylum Myxococcota_A; class Polyangia; order Fen-1088; family Fen-1088; genus DASZFV01. The sequence goes on from JBBQJG010000385.1 coordinate 4,327, forward strand.
ACGCTCCCGCCGCCGACGCCAGCGCTCGACACCGAGCCCGCGCTGCCCGCGTCGCCCGTCGTCACGCCGGCCGTTCCCC
>JBBQJG010000386.1:0-4364 GCA_038325725.1 Polyangia bacterium
GATCTCGACGGCACGCTCGTCGACTCGGCGCTCGACATCGCCGCGGCGCTCAACGCGGCCCTCGCCGAGCTGGGCCAGCCGACCCACCCGCTGCCCACGGTGACGAGCTACGTCGGCGACGGCGCTGCCAAGCTCGTCGCACGCGCCGTCGGGCCCTCGAGCGAGGTCGACCAGGAGATCCTCCTTGCGCGCTTCAAGGCGCACTACGCGGCGAACGTCTGCGTCGCCACGCGGCCCTACCCGGGCATCGTCGACGTGCTCGACAGCTATGTCGCGTCCGGCACGCCCCTCGCCGTTGTCACGAACAAGCCCGGCGACCTCGCGCGCGCCCTGCTCGCGGCGCTCGCGCTCGACCGCGCCTTCGCCGACGTCATTGGCGACGGCGATGGGTTCCCCCGCAAGCCGTCCCCGGAGATCGCGCTCGCCGTCTGCGCGCGCCACGGCGTCACCCCCGCCGAGACGCTTCTCGTGGGCGACGGCCTCCCCGATGTTCGCCTCGCGCGGGCCGCCGGGTGCCGCGTCGCCGCCGTCACGTGGGGCTACACGCCGCGCGAGCAGCTCGAGGCGGAGCGCCCCGACTGGATCGTCGAGGCGCCTGCCGCGTTGCTCTCGCTCAGGCCTGCGCCGTAGCGACGGGCTTGGGCGCGTCGGGATCCGTAACGACGAGCGGGATCGCCTCGAGCGTGTGCTCGAGCGCCTCGTCGATCTTCTTGACGAAGAAGATCTGGAGCTCGGCGCGGACGGTGTCCGGGATGTCGATGATGTCCTTGCTGTTGCGCTCGGGCAGGACGATGGTCTTGATGCCGGCGCGGTGAGCCGCGAGGACCTTCTCCTTGATGCCACCGACGGGCAAGACCGTCCCGCGCAGCGTGATCTCACCTGTCATTGCCACGTCACCGCGAACACGGCGGCCGGTGAGCAACGACACGAGCGCCGTCGTGATGGCGACGCCGGCCGATGGACCGTCCTTCGACACGCCGCCCGCGGGCACGTGCAGGTGGATGTCCGTCTTCTCGAAGTCGCCCGTGATGCCGAGGTCTTCGGAGTGCGTGCGCACCCAGGACATGCCCGCGCGCGCCGACTCTTTCATGACGTCGCCGAGCTGGCCCGTGAGGATGAGCTGGCCCTTGCCCGGCATGGCCGACGCCTCTATGAAAAGAATGTCGCCGCCCGTTGGGGTCCAGGCGAGCCCCGTCGCGACGCCCGGGATCTCCGTGCGCTCCGCCGCTTCGGAGTAGTACTTGGGCGGCCCGAGCATCTCGCCGACGAGCTCCGGCGTGAGCTCCGGCTCGTAGGGCAGGCTCTCCGCGACCTTCACGGCGACGCCGCGGATCGTGTTCGCGATCTCGCGCTCGAGATTGCGGACGCCGGCCTCGCGCGTGTACTGCTCGATGATCGTGTTGAGCGCGGGGTCCGGCAGGCGGATCTGCGCGTCCGTGAGGCCGTGGTCGGAGACCTGCTTGGGCACGAGGTGCCGGCGCGCGATCTCGAGCTTCTCCTCACGCGTGTAGCCCGGGATCTCGAGGACCTCCATGCGGTCGAGGAGCGCAGGCGGGATCGGGTCCAGCATATTAGCCGTCGCGATGAAGATGACGTTCGACAGGTCGAAGTTCACCTCGAGGTAGTGGTCCGAGAACGTCGAGTTCTGCTCGGGGTCGAGAACCTCGAGGAGCGCGGCGGACGGGTCGCCGCGGAAATCGGCGCCCAGCTTGTCGATCTCATCGAGCATGAACACGGGGTTCTTGTAGCCCACGCGGCGCATGCCCTGAATGATGCGACCCGGGAGCGCGCCGATGTACGTACGGCGGTGGCCGCGAATCTCGGCCTCGTCACGCACGCCACCGAGCGAGATGCGGATGAACTCGCGTCCGAGCGAGCGCGCGATCGACTTGCCGAGCGACGTCTTACCGACGCCGGGAGGGCCCGCGAGGCAGAGGATCGGACCTTTTTTCCCAGGCGCGAGCTTTCGCACGGCCAGGTACTCGAGGATGCGCTTCTTCACCTTCTTGAGGTCGTAGTGGTCGGAGTCGAGGATCTCGCGCGCCTTCTCGAGGTCGAGGCGGTCCTCGGTCTGCTTCGTCCACGGCAGCTCGACGAGCCACTCGAGGTACGTCCGCTGGACCGTGTACTCCGCCGACGATTGCGCCATCTGCTTGAGGCGGTCGAGCTGCTTGCGCGCCGTCTTCTCGACGTCGGCCGGCATGTCTGCGGCTTTGATCTTCTCATCGAACAGATCGAGGTCGCTCGCGTCCTCGCCTTCGCCGAGCTCGTCCTGGATCGCCTTGAGCTTCTGGCGCAGCACGGCCTCGCGCTGGTGCTTCGAGAACTCCTCGCGCACCTGCGAGTCGATCTTCTGCTTGACCTTGATCAGCTCGACCTTGCGCTGCAGGAGCACGAGCAGCCGGCGGAGCCTTTCCGCGACGTCGCTCTCGACGAGGAGCGACGCGCGCTCCTCGGGCGACAGGTCGACCGTCGCGGCGACGATGTCACCGAGACGCCCCGGGTCCTTGCTCTGGTCGAACACCTGGGCCGTCTCGTCCGGGATGTCCGGCGAGATCGCGACGAGCTGCTTGGCAACGTCGTAGACGGCCATGCCGAGCCCGTCGATCTCGATCGGGTCCTTGCGGATCTCCGTGAGCGGGCCGTACGAGGCGACGAGGTAGGGCTTCTCCTGCACGTAGCCGGAGACGCGGCGGCGCTCGAGGCCACGCAGCACGGCCGTCACGCGGTTCTCGGCCGCCTTGACGATGCGCACGACCTCGCCCTCGACGCAGATCGTGTACAGGTCGCTCGACGCGGGCTCTTCGATGTCGGCGTCCTTCTGCGTGCCGACGAGAACGCGCGCGCCCTTGCCGCCGAGCGCCTCGATGAGGCGCAGCGAGCTCGGGCGGCCGATCTCCACGGGCATGACGGCGCCCGGGAACAGCACGAGGTTCCGAAGAGAAAGAAGCGGAAGGGTCTTGGCGTCTTCAGTCGTCATGTCGTGTCTCTTTCGCTCCAGAGGGCTCGCACCACAGGGCCGCTGCCCCACCCACGCCGTGACGTCCCCTAGCCACTATATGATGCCGTTCGGGGGGAAAAGGGGAACGATTTTTCTCGCCCTAGATGAGAGAGATGAGAGAGGCGAAGGTCGTCGTCAAAATTTCCTCGGGCTCTGCCGCTCGGTGCGTTTCGCGAGCTCCTCGAGCAATTTCTTCGTCTCGGCGTCGTCGGCCGCAACCTTGGGCGCCACGATCTCGACACGCACGAGCTGGTCGCCCCGCGCGCCGTCCGGCCTCTTGATCCCCTTGCCGCGCAGGCGCAGGCGTCCGCCGCTCGACGTCCCCGCCGGGATCGTGACGGTGACGGGTCCTTCGATCGTCGGCACCTCGACCTTCGTGCCGAGCGCCGCCTCGCTGAACGTGACGGGCACCGACAGCTCGACGTCGAAGCCGTTGCGAGACAGGTGCGCGTCTGGGCGCACCTCGATCTCGAGGTACAGGTCGCCCGGGGCGCCGCCCTTGCCCGTGGCCACGGCCCCTTGGCCCGCGACGCGGAGGCGACCGCCCGTCTCGACGGCAGCGGGGATCGACACCTCGACGGTCGAGCCCGAGCCGGTGCGCACACTGCGCCGCGTTCCGAGAGCCGCCTCGGCGAAGCTCACGGGCAGTGCGCCGATGACGTCCGCGCCACGGGTCTGACGGGGGCGACCGCCGCCGAACGTCGCGCCGCGACCGCCGCCGCCTCCGAAGAGGCTGCCGAAGAGATCGCCCAGATCGGCGTCGCCGCCGAACTGGACCGACCCGCCTCTCATCCCTCCGCCGCCCCCGCGCATCCCGCCGAATGTGCGCGCGAAGGCCTCGGCGTCGAACCCCTCGGGCATGCCGTCGGGGCGCACGGGAGCATGCTTGAGGCGCTCGTACTCGGCCCGCTTCTCTTTGTCGCCGAGCACGCCGTACGCGTCGTTGATCTCCTTGAAGCGCTCGGTTTTCTTCTTGTCGTTACCCGTGATGTCGGGGTGAAGCTCCTTCGCGAGCTTGCGGTACGCCTTCTTGATGGCGCCTTCGTCCGCGTCTTCGGAGACACCGAGCGTTTTGTAGAGATCTTTCATTGGGGGCATGAGGAGCGGTCGAACGCTACGGAAGTCGGTGCGCCGAGGCAACCCTTCCCGCGGGGAATCACGACGCGACGGAGATTCGCTTCGTTTCCTGTCGCGTGAAAGACAGGGCCTCGGCTTTTTCGCCGCCGGTGTTGCCGGCGGCGCGGTCGACGACGATCGTGTCGCCGGGACGGAACGCCCCCTCGAGCAGCCGCCGCGCGAGCGCGTCCTGGATGTGGTGCGTGATGGCGCGCTTGAGCGGGCGGGCGCCGAACACGGGGTCGTA
>JBBQJG010000387.1:0-4347 GCA_038325725.1 Polyangia bacterium
GCATGGCCCCGAACCAGAGCTCGAGTCGACGAAATATCGTGGGGGCGGGGTCGGCGGAAAAAATCAAAATTGGAGTTCACAAGAACGCGAGGCTCGTCCTCGCCTTGCTGGCGTCGGCCGTCGCGGGGGCGTGGCTGGGCCCGATGGCCCGTCAAAGTACGAGCCACGCGCTCGCGAGTCATCCCCCGAACGCGGATCGGAAACGCCGCGTCGTCTTGGGCCGGAGCGGGCCCTGGGGACAACTGCAGTACAGCCCCATCTCGATCTCGCTTCCCGCAGATTACGCGCCGGACGAGTCGGTCGTCGTGCCGCCCATCCGCTGGTGGTTCGAGGGCTTGTCGAAGGAGCACGTCGACAAGCTCTTCGGGGATGCCGGCCTCACCCCGGAGCAGCTCGGGGCCTTGGGGCAGAGCAAGTGGGACATCTCACCCCGTGGCGTCATCGTCGACCCTCCGAGCGAGCTGGTGGCGGACCTCTCCCGGGCGTCGCGGGCGCACATCTATGAAGCGCTCTCCCTCAGCGCCTTCAACATCGCACAACGGAACCCGGAGACGTTTTATCGGGACTACGTGGATGAGCGCATCAAGTCCAGCGGCCTCGACGATCGAACCCTCGAGCTGTTCCGCAAGATGCTCTATCCGCGCGGCCCCCGGCTGCTCTTCTCCGACTCGCAGGTCATTCTTCCGACGCTGAAGACAACCGAGGAGCGCACGCGCTTCGAGCGAATGGTGCATCGCAAGGTCACCGTCCTGGCGAAGCTGTCGCTCGACGCGACCTCGAACATCGACGCGATGGTGGCGTACTGGAGCTACCCTGGCCAGCCCAAGGGGCTGAGGTCGCTGCTCGAGTCATTGGCCCGCGTCGAGGGTGGCGCCGAGCTGGACATCGCACAGGTGTTGCCGCCTTTCGCGCGCGACCGCCTCTACACGTTTCCCAATCCGTCCGAGGAGAACCCGGCGGCGCAGCACGACTGCGTGTGGACGTCGCTCAACTTCTTCAACGAACACCCGGACGAACGGTTCACCGATCCGCAGTACGCGCACCAGGTCTTGGCGCGCGACTACGTGCGGGTGGACGCTCCGAAGATGGGCGACATCGTCGTCTTGATGGGGCCGAATGGTCAGTCCGTTCACTTCGCCGTTCACCTCGCGGACGGCCTCTACTACACGAAGAACGGCTCGGATCGGATGCAGCCGTGGATGCTGATGACGCTCGACGATCTCCTGACCTTCTATTCGATCAGGGTCTCCCATGCCCTCGAGGTCTGGCACTTCCACCGCAAGGGGTGAGAGCGGAGGGCCGTGTAACCACCGTGGGGCCGGCGCGTTGAACAATGCGTGGGGACGCAGCTGACCGAAGACGACTTCGAGGTGGAGGTGTTCCACGATGGCGCCTGCCCGTTGTGTAGGCGCGAGATGCGGATGCTGGAGCGGCTCGACCGCAAGCGGCGCATTCGCTTCACGGACATATCGTCCAAGGACTTCGACGCGGCGGAAGTGGGCGTGACCTGGGAGGAGCTCATGGCGAAGCTGCATGGACGCCTCCCGGACGGGACGCTCATCGAGGGCGTCGAGGTCTTCCGCGAGCTTTACGCCGCGGTGGGCTTTTCGCCGCTCGTCGCGCTGACGCGGCTCCCCGGGATCTCTCATCTGATGACTCTCGCCTACGACCTGTTCGCCAAGAATCGCCTCCGGCTCACGGGACGATGCGCTGACAGCGGCTGCGAGATCCACGGCTCCTGAGCCAGGAGCCGTCCTCGCGCCGACGCGCGAAACGTCGAGCGGCAGGGCGGGGCGGAGTCAACATCGGTGACAGGACGCGCGCCCGTCGCGAGGGATCGACCGTCTCAGCGAACCGCGCGGGAAGATGCGACATCCTTGAATGATGGGGCTGCGCATCGACCGACTGTGCTGGAGGCGGATCGCTCACGCGGTGCTGGCGCTCGTGATGATGACGGCTGGTGTGCTGCACTTCGTGGCCGCGCCGCTGTTCATCCAAATCGTGCCGCCGTGGTTGCCCGCGCCGCGGGCGTTGGTCCTCTTCTCTGGGGTTTGCGAGGTGGGACTCGGCCTGCTTCTCCTCGTTCCCGCGGCGCGGCGCCTGGCCGGATACGGCCTCGTGGCCCTCTACGTCGCGGTCTTCCCAGCCAACGTCTACATGGCGATCTCCGACGTTCACCTCCAGGGGGCGCCAACCTGGCTTGCGGCCCCTTCGCCAATCGCGCTGTGGCTTCGACTGCCGCTGCAGCTCGTCTTCATCGCGTGGGCGCTCTGGGTGGGCCGGGCGCGCTGAACAAACGTCAGGCCCCGCCTTCCTCGGCCGGTGAGCGCGCGGCGAAGGTCAGTTTCTTGCCGTCGGCTCCAAGCGGTGCCTCAATCGTGGGATGGACGCACTTGCCGTGGAAGAAGGGGGCGGGAACCCGTTCCGGTTGGACGCTGAAGGCTTGCGCGCCTCGCTGTCGGCGGTGCGCGAAGCCCAAGAGGCGGCGCTGGCCCGCAACCGGCGCGAAACCTGGAAAGCGCGGGCCCTCGTCGGCACCGCCGTCGCCACGTTCGTCGTCGGGCTGGCGTTCATGAAGACGCGGGCCGCGCACAACCTCGCGACCCATCGCGCGGCGACACCGGCGGCCGTCGTGCCAGTCGCGCCAGCGGCGTCGACGCTCGCGGTGGCGCCCGTCGCGTTGGCACCGGCGCCCGTCGCGATGCAAGCCGTGTCCGTCGCGGCAGTCTCACCCGTCGCGGCGAAGCCGGACGCCGCGGCGAGCGCCGGCGCGGTTGCCGAGTGCGTGGCGCTCAGCGGGCGCCACCATTGGCGTGAGGCCGGCGCGCCGTGCGCCGTGGCGGTGGCCGCACAGCCGAACGACGCGAACATGATTCTTCGGTTGGCTCAGTCGGAGCACGCGAGGAACCGCCTGCCCGAGGCCGGTGTGTTGGCCAAGCGAGCCCTCGCGCTCGACGCGAACCTCCCCGAGGCGTTCATCATCGAGGCTCACTCCGAGGCGCGCGCCGGAAATGCCACGGGCGCGGCGCGGAGCTTTCGCCGATACCTGGCGCTCGCGCCTCATGGGTGGCACGCAAGAGAAGCGCGCGACGCGCTTCGCGTCCGCCAAGACTAGCGGTGCCACTCCCAGAGATCGCGCGCCTCTCGGTCGGGCGTCGAGCCACCGAAGGTGACGAGGCAGTGCCGATCCAAGTCGTAGACGAGGCCGTGCGCTTCACGCGGGTCGGGCGCGTCCGGCGTGGGACCGGAGTCGAGCAGCGTCCACGAGGTCCCATCCCACTCCCATAGATCGTTCGTCCAGCTGTGGGTGACTGGGCCGTCGGGGAGGTTGCCTCCGAAGAGCACGACGCGGCCCGCATCCGAGTCGTAGGCCGCGGCAGAGAGGCGCCGCGGTGCGGGCCATCTGTCGGTCGTGAGCTCCTTTTCAGTCCAGGTGCCAGCGACGCCGTCCCACTCCCACGTCTTGCGCATGTCATCACCGAAGAACACGCCGACGTGCCGACGTTCGTCCCACGCGAACGCGCCCTCTTCGTTCGAAGGGGAAGCGCCCATCGCCGTCGTTCGTGGGATCCACGCGTGCGCGACGACGTCGAATTCCCACGTCGACGGCGTTGCGCCGCTCCCGAGCAGCACGAGCCGTGCGCGCGCGGCGTCGTATGCGAGGAGCGAATTCAGCTGCGCCGGCGGCCACGGCGCGGCGACCGCCACCGGCGCGACCGCCTTCCAAACGAAGGAGTAGCTCCACAGCGCGTTCGACGGCGCGGCGCTCGGGAACGTCTCGCCGCCGAAGAGCATGACGCTCTTGTCGAAGTCGTCCCAGGTCGCGGCGGACATGTCGAACGTCGACGGCGGTTGCACGGTGAGCCGCGTCCACAGGCCCGTCGTACCGTTCCACGCCCACGTGTCCTGGACGGGCTGCGCGTTCGAGTACCCGCCGTAGACGACGACCCGCTTTCCGCTGCGGTCGTACACGACGGCGGGCTGGCGCCGCCCCGCAGGCCAGCTGGCCGGCAAGACACCGGGCGTGCGCGAGATCCAACCGTGAACGATTTCAGCGGGCGTCTCGGTGCCTGCATCCGCGAGCACGGGCGTGCTCGCGTCCGGCGCTGTCATCCCGGCGCCGCCGTCGGGGGCAACGTTCACCGTCGAGGTCGTCCCCGCGCCGCCGGCCGCGCCCGTCGCGCCACCGCTCGCGCCCGCAGCCGCGGACGCTCCACCGCTCGCGCCCGCAGCTCCTCCGGCGGACCCACTGCCGCTTGCGCCCGAGGCGCCGCCAAGGTCGACGTCACCTGGAGCCGTGCCCGCTGTCCCCGGCTGTGAACCGAGCGGGGCCCGATGGCCGCAGCC
>JBBQJG010000388.1:0-4321 GCA_038325725.1 Polyangia bacterium
CGCCCGCGCCCGCCGCCGAGCCGCCCGCGCCCGCCGCCGAGCCGCCGCTGCCAGCCGCCGAGCCGCCGGTGCCAGCCGCGGAGCCGCCCGTCGCCGAGCCGCCGCTGCCAGCCGCGGAGCCGCCCGTCGCCGAGCCGCCGCTGCCAGCGCCGCCGTCCTTCGGCGAGTTGCTGCTGCTGCCGCACGCGGCGACCATCGTCGACGCCAAAACCACCATGAACAACGACTCAGTTAGACGTTTCATCGATTCTCCTTAAAAGGGCTTTTTGAGAAGTCAGTCACGCCGTTTATCACGAGATTGCGATCGGTAACGGCGCGCACACTCGTTAAAATGCAACACGCCCGGGTCGCCTCGCCGTCCATAAATAGGGCCCCGAGCCCGCTCCGACGGCTCACCATGGGCCGCTCACCTGGGGTCATGAGCTTTGAACCGTGAGTCCGCTCGAAAGCGGCGGCTCGACCGAACCGAACGGCCAACCCTAGAAGGCGGCGGCGATCGTGCGGCGCAGGCGCGAGAAGATGCCGTTGCGCTTCACGGGCGCGTCGGACGGACGGTCGTGCTTCGAGCGGGCGAAGCCGTATTGCACGAGGCCGACACCCGTCGAGAACGTCGGGCTGCGAACGACCTCGGCCAACCCGCCGACGCCCTTGGGCACACCGCGCCGGACGGGGATGCCGAGGATCTCCTCGGCGAGCTCGGTCATACCGGGCAGCTGCGTCGTGCCGCCCGTGATGACGGCGCCCGACGCGAGCAGGTCGTCGCACCCGAGGCGCGAGATCTCCGCTTTAACGAAAGAAAAAATTTCCTCGATGCGCGGCTGGATGATGTCGCGGCAGAGCATGTGGCGCGACAGCACGCGCGGCGCGCGCCCACCGACGGACGCGACCTCGAGCGTCTCATCCTCCTGAACCATCGACGCGAGGGCGCAGCCCCAGCGCACCTTGATCTTCTCGGCCTCGTGCGGCGGCGTGCGCAGGCCGAAGGCGATGTCGCTCGTCAGCTGATGGCCGCCGATGGGGATGACGCTCGTGTGGGCGACGGAGCCCTCGGTGAAGATCGCGATGTCGGTCGTCCCGCCGCCGATGTCGACGAGGGCGACGCCCAACCCCTTCTCGTCGTCCTCGAGGACGGCTTCGCCCGAGGCGAGCGGCTCGAGGACGATGTCGAGGACTTCCAGGTCGCAGCGCGTGCAGCACTTGACGATGTTCTGCGCGGCGGCGGCGGCGGCCGTCACGATGTGCACACGCGATTCGAGGCGCACGCCGCACATGCCGAGCGGCTCGCGCACGCCGTCCTGGCCGTCGATTTTGTACTCCTGCGGGAGCACGTGAATGATGTGGCGGTCGACGGGCAGCGCGATCGCGCGCGCCAGCTCGAGCACCTTCATGACGTCGGGCGCGCGGACTTCCTTGTCCTTGATGGCGACGGTGCCCGTCGAGTTCACGCCCTTGATGTGCCCGCCGGCGATGCCGACGTAGACCTGCGAGATCTCGCAGCCGGACATCGACTCGGCCTCGAGGATCGCCTGTTTTATCGAGGCCACCGTCGAGTCGATGTTGACGATGACGCCCTTCTTGAGGCCGCGCGACGGGTGCGTCCCGACGCCGATGATGTCGAGGCCATCGGGCCCCATCTCGCCCACGACGGCGGCGATCTTGGTGGTCCCGATGTCGAGGCCGACGATGATGTCAGACGATTTGCGGGGCATCTGGGTGTCCCATCATCGCTGGGTTTCGCGCGGCGCCAAATTTTTTGGCGTGAGTTGGCGGGGGGTTGAGCGGTGACGGCCCACCTGCGAATGGGCTACGGTCCAATTCTGTGTAGTCTGGTGGTGTGGGCGACGTGCTGTTCGCGACCAACATGAACCTACGGGCCACGTTATTCCTGTGCGCGATGCTGATGGCATCCTGCGGAGGGTCGAGCTCCCAGGGACGAGACCTCGCGGGCAGTGCCGACGCGGGGGGCGACCTGGACGCGCGTGGCGACACAGAGGACGTCACGGCCGAGACGCACGACGCGACAATCAAGGAGAACGAAGCCGGATCCGACGCTCGCGACGACGAAGCCACGCCTACGGTCACTGTTTGCACGGGAGCGGCCGGGTTCAATTGCGTCTCCCAATGCGCGAATGATGTCATCCGCTCTCCCTTGTGCATCGACGGTCAGTGGACCTGCCCACAGGGGACCTTCAGCACCTCGGGATGTAGCTGTGTCGGCCAGGCGTGCTTGGCTCCGCCGCCCCCCTTCGACGCCGGCACCGGCAGCTAGTCATCATGCTCGGCGGGTGGTCGCTCAGGTGCCGCAAAACGTCTGCAGCACGCGCTCGTCGCGCGCCGGCGGCTCCGCGAGGTGCGCGAGCGCGGGCTGCTCGTCGAACGGGCGCGCGAGCACCGTCATGAGCTGCTCGAACGGCTCGAAGTTGCCGTCGATGCCGCTGGCGATGGCCTGCTCAATGCGATGGTTTCGTGGGATGAAGGCCGGATTCGCGCCGCGCATGCGCTCGGCGCGCGCGCTCGGCGCGACGTCGTCCGCGGCCAGTCGCCGCCGCCAGCCTTCGGCGAAGGTGTGAAAGGCGCCCGGCTCTTCGAAGAGCGCGGCGACGCCCGCGTCGGCTGACGGATCTTCGGCGGCGGCGCACAGCGCGCGAAAGAAGACCGTGTGGTCGACCTGGCTCGCCGCCAACCGCTGCAGGAGATCGGCGGCCAACGCCGGATCGTTCTCGTCCTCGGTGACGAGGCCCAGCTTGGCGCGCATCACGTGCGCGTAGGCGCTTTCGAAGAGCGGGGGGAAGCGCGCCAACGCCTCGGTCGCCAGGCGCGCCGCATCTTGTTCGTCGTGCGCGATCATCGGCAGGAGCGTCTCGGCGAAGCGCGCCATGTTCCAACGGGCGACGCGCGCCTGGTTGCCGAACGCGTAGCGTCCGCCGCGATCGATCGAGCTGAACGTCTTGTTCGGATCGTACTCGTCGAGGAAGGCGCACGGGCCGTAGTCGATCGTCTCGCCGCTGATCGACGTGTTGTCCGTGTTCATCACGCCGTGCACGAAGCCGACGCCGAGCCAGCGCGCGACGAGCGCCGCCTGCGCGGCGATGACGTTCTCGAGCAGGCGAAGCGCGTCGTTCGGCGTCTCCGCGTCGGCGTCCGACGTTCGCGGATAGTGCCGTTCGAGCGCGTAGGCCGTCAGCAGCGTGAGCGCCTCGCGGTCATCGCGCGCGGCGAAGAATTCGAACGTGCCGACGCGCAGGTGGCTCCGCGCGACGCGCGTGAGGATCGCGCCCGGGAGACGCTCCTCGCGCATCACCGGCTCGCCGGTCGTCACGGCGGCCAAGGCACGCGTCGTCGGCACGCCGAGCGCGGCCATCGCCTCGCTCACGAGGTATTCGCGCAGCACCGGCCCGAGCGCGGCGCGGCCGTCACCGCGACGCGAAAACGGCGTGGGCCCGGCGCCCTTGAGCTGGATGTCTCGCCGCACGCCGTCGGTGCCGACGACTTCACCGAGCAAGAGGGCGCGACCATCGCCAAGCTGCGGCACGAAGCCGCCGAACTGATGCCCGGCGTAGGCGAGCGCGATCGACGCGGCTCCCTCGGGCACGACGTTGCCTGCGAAGAGCTCGGCGCCCGCGGGCGCTTCGAACACGGACGGGTCGAGCCCGAGCAGGGCCGCGAGCGGCTGATTCCCGCGGATGAGCCGCGGCGCGCGCACGGGCGTGGGCGAGACCCGCGCGAAGAAGCGCTCCGGCAATCGGGCGTAGCTGTTGTCGAAGGGAAAGAGAGGTGACATGACGTGCGCGTCGAACATGACACCGGTCGCGCGAGGACGCGAGCCGTTGCGCCGAGGCGACGGCGCGCGCGCCGGAATCTCAAGGGAACGTCATTCCCTTCTCTGCACCAGGTCGCGCGCAGACCTTGGTATCGCTCGAAGCTTGATCAAGCCGTCTCTGAACTATCGCCGATTCAAGTCGAGGCCGACGGGCCGTTGCCTCGAGCGACCGCCAATTTGGTGCCGGGCCATCGGCTGGGAGCGGCCCGGGCCTCATCGCTTTGAACGCGGCTCTCTCAACGGCCTCAACTTGATTCGGCGATAGTCTCGCCGCCGTCTGAATTCATGCCCGTCGGGTGTCAGGTGCGCCGCGTCGGAGATTGCGATGAATCAAAGGGATCGAGTCTCCCGGACTTAGATCCCGCGATTCATCAGAGGCGCTCTCAGTCGACGAGCGTGACCTTGAACTTCTTGCCCTTGATGCGCCCGAGCGCCAGGCCGCGTTGCGCGGCCGCGCTCGCGCTCTTGCTGACCGCCACGTACGAGAAGTGATCGTGGATC
>JBBQJG010000389.1:0-4312 GCA_038325725.1 Polyangia bacterium
GGCCGAGCTTCTTCGACGCGTCGACCTGCAGCTCCGGAAGCGAGTAGGGAAGCGGGGCGGCCTCGGACTTCTTCTCGCGAACGCACTTCGCGACCTCACCGCGCGCACCTGATGTTCGGCGCTGGATGTCGGCCGCGGCCTGCGGGTCGACGAGCCGTCCTTCGGCGTCGAGCCGCGCGTCGTTGTCCGAGGACGCCCTCCAGGCGGCGACGAACGAGCCGCCACCGGCGGCGATGTTCGCGAGAAGAACGAAGTAGGGGCGCGGCTTGAACGCCTCGATCTCGAGATCGCGTCGAACGATGAGACCCAGGAGTGGGGTCTGCACGCGACCAACCGAAAGCACGCCGTCGTAGCCGGCATCGCGACCGAGCAACGTGTACAGACGGGTCATGTTGAGCCCGTAGAGCCAGTCCGCGCGCTGCCGCGCGAGCGCCGCGTGGTAGAGCGGCCGGAGCGATTCATTGGGGCGCAAGGAGCCGAGCGCCTTCTTCACCGCCTCAGGATTGAGGTCGCTGACGAGCAGACGATCGACGGGCCCGCGGTAACCGAGATGGACGAGGACCTCGTCGACGAGCAATTGGCCTTCGCGGTCCGGATCACCGGCATGAACGACGCGAGTGGCATCTCGGAGCAGCATCTTGATCGTCTTGAGGAGGTCCGGCGAGGTCACCGCGAGCTGCCAGTCGCCCGGCACGATCGGCAAATCGTCTAGGCGCCACGTTTTGAAGTTCGGATCGTAGGCGGCGGGCGGCGCGAGCTCGAGGATGTGGCCGGCGCACCACGCGACGACGTCGCCGGCGCCGCACTCGTAAAAGCCCGCTCTCTTGACGCGGGGCTCGGGAAGAACGTCGACGATAGCGCGGGCCAGACTTGGCTTCTCGGCGATGAATAGGCGCATTGCGGATCCTCTCGCGACGGGAGCGCGAGCGTGCGGGCGCACGCTCACGCGAGGGGTGGCTCTATTGCAGGAATCGAGGCCGGGTGAACGGCGTCAGGATGATGTCCTTGCTGACGAGGACGTTCACCGTGAAGCCCGGACGAACCTTGATCGTCGGCTGGATCTGGAGGTTCTTCTGAGTGATTTGCTGGCCGGCCGAATTGATGCTGCCCGCGGCGTTGCTGGCCCAAAGCTGCGGAAACGTCGGCTGGTAGCCGGTCACGTCGCCCTGGCTCCGCTGTGCCGTCGCGGAGAGAAGTGTTCCGAGCGCGACGCCGCTCAAGATGCGCCACCAGTGGTGGTCGACGTCGTCGGCGAAGCCGGCGTAGCCCGAGAGATCGATTCCCGGCATGCACTCGAGCGCGACGGAGACTCCGTCGGGACGGATCAATCGGTTCCAGCAGACCAACACTCGTTCTTGGCCGAAGCCGACCATCGAGTCGTAGGTCGCGATGAGACGCGACCCCTGCGGGATGAGCAGGTAGTTGCCGGAGACGGTGTCGTAGACGTTCTCTCGGACCTGTCCGATGATCTGGCCGGGCAAATCGCTGTCGATGCCGGTGATGAGCGTCGTCGGGATGATCGTCCCGGCTTTGACCTCGTAGGGGCTGCGTGGCGCCGTGGGCGCCTCAGCGAGGTACGACGACGACGAGCCCGCGCCGTCATGAGCGAGGAAGTCGCTCTTGTGCTGTTGCATGTTCGGGTCGGACTGAGAGCCCGGACCACCCGGCCCAGCCGGCGGCGCGGCCGCTGCGGCGGCCGCCGCGCCGATGAGCGCGGTCGGTGAAGCTACCGGCGGCGCGCTGTTCTGCTCGGCGGCGGTTGGATTCTCGAGCTCGACGAGAATCGGCGCTCCGAGCACCTTCTGTTTCTCCTCGCGCGCCGCTTGGCGGCGCGCCTCGCGATCGCCGGCCATGGGCGCGGCCCCGCCACCGTAGTTGTCGGGTTCCTGCCGGCCGTCGCCGTGAAGCGGTGGACCCAGCCGCGGAACGGGGGCTTGGTGAATGGGCGCGTCGTTGCCCGGTACATTTTGGACCGCCTCCGAGATCTGAACCTGCTTCGAGCCCGACTCAGATGGGGCAGCGGGTGCAGCTTTCGGCTGGTCGGCGTCCCGGGGGCTCAGCGCGACGACGACGGCGATCCCGACGGCCGCGACGAGCACTCCGGCGGCGATGACAGCGGGACCTCGACGCAGAGCCCGCGGCATCGCCCGCTCGAGCTTCAACCCGGGATGATCGGGCGGAATCTTCGTGGCGAAGGTGGCCTGCGTCTTGGTGCCCTCGCCGAGCACGTCTGAAGCGGTCGCGTCCTCGTCGTCGGACGCCAGGTGTCCAAGCACGGGAGACGGGTGAGTGATCTCTTCTGACATGGTGCGTGCCTCCGTCGGTGTCGTGGATGCGATCAGCGCGTGCGGACGATGCGGACGATGTCTTGGTCCTGCTGGCCGAGACGGAGCTCGGCCTGCTCGAAGAGGCGGTCGACGACGAAGAAGTCGTTCCGAACGCGGTAGTTCACGAGCTGCGTGTCGTTCGAGGCCGACACGACGAACAGCGCTGGTGCCTCACGATCGAGCATCGCGGCGGGGAACCGGATGAACGTCTTGTGCCCGTCGTCGAAGACCTGCGTCGGCGTCCAGATAGGACGACCCTTCATGACGGCGACGCCGTAGCCGAAGTTGAGCTTGTCGATGCTCACGCTCGACGCTGTTGTCGCTTGAGCAAGAGAGTCCTGCTGCGCCATCGTCGACTCGAGTTGGGCGATCTCGTCCTGCGGGTAACGCCACTGCACGGCGGCCATGTACGTGTCGTCGTACGAGTGCAGCTCGAGGAGATAGCAGCGACGGTCGGTGTTGATCGCGATCGTCGTCTCGAGCTCCGGACGGGTCGGCTTGATGTAGAGGTGCTGTTGCTCCGTCCCCGACGTCGCCGAGCTGCCTCGCGCGAGCACCCACCGAATGTTGTCGCCCGTCGCCGGCTTGCCGACGATCTTCTCGCCGGGCTGCAGCTGGATATCCGTCAGCCGCTGCGGTGCCGCGTAGACCTGGTACAGGGCGCCGCTGACGTAGTCGTAAGTCATGATGGCATTCATGTAGCCGTCCGGATCGGGCCCGGACGTCGCCTTCCGGTTGGCGTCGCGAATGACGTCGGAGGGACGCCGTTTCGCGATCGACGACTTCTCGGCGTTGACGTCATGAACGCGCTTGAGCTGCCCTGGGAGCGGCAGAGGGCGAGGCACCTCAACGATGGCCGGCTCGCGCTTCGGCTCCTCGACGGCGGCCGCGCGCACGTACTTCGGCGGCGGCTGGTGAGCGCAGCTCGTGGCCGCGACGAACACGACAAGGGTGAGCGATTGGAGCATGGTCTTCATGGTGTGGTGGTCCTCCCTGCGTCTTGCAGACGCGCCCAGTGGAATTCATCGATGAACAGCCCGAGGGGATTGCTAGCCAGGTCCTCCTCGCTCTCGGGAGCGCGGAGGAGAATCCGAAAGTTGCCGCGCCAGACTGAGGTGCCCGTTGGGTTGCCGTTCTGGTCCCAAGTGGTCTCCGTCCAGTCGACCTGCCAGGTCTCCTGCGACAGCGGCACGACGACGCTCACCTGAACGCTGACGCGAATCTGGTCGTCGAGACGCTTGAAGGGATTCGCGTCGCGCACGAACGCGTTGAGTTGGTTCGCGCCAATCGGCGTGACGAGCTTGTACGCGTCGAGCCAGTTCTGCTTTAGGACGGCGGCATCAGACGAGATGCTCCGGGTGTCGTCGACGAAGCGACGAAGGTGGTACTGGAGCGAGGGCCCCGAGGGCTTGAAGTCCCGCGCGACCTGGTCGACGGGACCGAGGTACTTCGGCGCCCCGAGCTTGTCGACCTGGATGACGACGGGGACGGCCTTCGGTAGGGCGCCGAGATAGATGAGCCCGATCATGCTGAGCACGAGTAGGCCGAGCTCGGCGAAGGCAGCGAGGCGCCAGTTCTTGGCATGAACGACCGCCGAGCCCATGCGCAGGTCCCACTCCTGCCGAGCTTTCACGTGGGGCGTGTCGAGCGGTTGGGTGGGTACCCACGAGCTGCGACCGGGCGTCATATCGAGGTCCTCATCTGCCGGAGGTATCGGCGTGACCTCGCTGGTGTTGTCTAAGTCTTATTCTGCGAGAGCTGTACGACGGGCGGCGGAAGCTACGGTTGGGCGACGCCGTCGCGAAGGCGCGAGCCCGTCGGCCGCGGAGTGCTGAACGTCAACTACATGGACCCAATGGGGCGATGTAATTGTCGCTCAGCAGCGGTGTCGGTCGCCAGGCACATGGGGCCAGGGGCCGACGTTTTCGCCAGGGGGATGGGGCCACCGAATCGCCAGGGTCATGGGGCCAGGGTCGCGGGTGATC
>JBBQJG010000390.1:0-4269 GCA_038325725.1 Polyangia bacterium
TCGAGGTACAGATCGCGCGCGCCCACGTGCAACACGCGCAGCTGCCGCGCGCGCGGCGCGATGGCGAACGCGTGATCGTCGAGCGCGAGATCATCGGCTTCGAGGAGGCGCGCCTCGAGCCGCGCGTCGGGGACGGCGACATCGGGCACGACATGGCGCCGCGTCTCCCCCGGCGCGAGCGTGAGGTGAAGGCGCTCGACGAGAGCTTCGGCGCCGGGAGCGGGTCCGCCTGACGCGATCTCCAGCGTGACGGAGGCGGGAGCGTCGCCGAAGTTCCTCAGCGCCACGACCGTCTCGGCGGTCCTCGGATCGGCGGGCAGGCCGCGCGCCGCGAACGAGACGATCGCGACGTTCCGCGCCCGCCGCCCCACGGACACCCAGCGCACGTCGACGCCCGCGAGCGACCCGTCGCCGCTCCAACGGACTTGGGCCCGCGCGTCCTCCGTGAAGGCGCCGTCGGTCACGAGGACGATCGTCGGATGCGGCCGCCCGACGAGCGCCGCCGCGGCGAACGCGAGCGCGCGCGGAAGATCGCCAGGCTCCTCCGTCGGCGTCACGCGCGACAGGGCACGCGCGAGGACGCCGAGGCCCGTGTCCGTGCACGGCTCGAACCCCGTCTCGGCGACGACGTCGGTCGCGAACGAGGCCACGAGCGCGCGATCTCCTGCCTCGAACGCGCCGAGCGCGGCGCGGGCGCGCGTGCGCGCGGTGCCGAGGCGCGTGCCCGGTTCGTCGCTCGCCGACATCGACGCCGAGTGATCGACGAGCACGACGACGCTGCGGCCCGCGCGATCGACGCCAGCGGGCCGTGGCGCGGCCGCCGCGCCGAGAATCAACCCGAAGATCGCGAGCTGCAACGCGAGCGAGAGCCAGCGCCGCAGGCGGCGCGCCCACCGCTCGGCGCGCCGCTCGCCCGCGTCGCCGAACCACAGCGGCGCGAAGGCGACGACGACGGCGCGCCGCCGCGGCTCGAGCAGGTACAGGCCGGCGAGCGCCGCCACGCCCGCGAGCGCGAGACCCACGACGGCGCCCGTTGAAAGGCCCTCGAAGACGACACCGAAGAGGCCCGCGTCCACGTCCGCTCGCTCTAGCGAAGGAGGCCACCCGCGCGAAACACGCGCAGGACGATGGCGTCGAAGGCTTGGTCTGACGTCACGGCGAAGCACGGGATCGCGCGCTCCCGGCAATAGGCCTCGAGCCCGCGCACGAGGGCGCTGTGTCGTCGTTCGTACGCGGCCAGCGTCGCGGGCGTCACGGTGAGCGCGCGCGTCTCGCCCGTCTCGGCGTCGCGCACGACGACCTCGCCGCGCAGCGACGGCCGCTCCTCGTCGGGCGCGGAGATCTGAATGACGACGACCTCGAAGCGCGCGAAGCGCAAGAGCTCGAGCGCCTCGCGGAAGCCCGCCGGATCGTAGAAGTCAGACAACAGGACGACGAGCCCGCGCAGGTGACGTTGCCTCCGCGCGAGGAACGCCCGCACCGACGCCGCGAGCGACGTACGGCCGCGGGCCTCGACGCCGTCGAGGAAGCGCAACATCGGCAGGATCTGCGCGCGCCCGCGCGCCGGGGGCGGCCCTTCGCCGAGCGTCTCGCCGAGCGGCGTGACGGCGACGCGATCGAGCCCCGCGAGCCCGACGTAGGCGAGGGCGGCGCCGACCTGCGCCGCGAGGTCGAGCTTCGCCGGCGCGCCGAGGCCCATGGACCCGCTCGCGTCGACCAGCACGTCGATGGCGAGATCCTCGTCCTCCTCGAAGAGGCGCACGAGCAGACGCTCCATGCGTCCGTAGAGATTCCAGTCGAGCAGACGCAGGTCGTCGCCCGCGGCGTAGTCGCGGTGGTCGGCGAACTCCATGCCGGCGCCCCGCCGGCGGGCGCGGCGATCGGCGCGCAGCGTCCCCTGTGCCGCGCGGCGCGTGACGACGCGCAGCGCTTCGAGCCGCCGCAGGAACGACTCGTCGAAGCGCTGGCTCGCGCGCGCGTTCGGCGCGGCGGCGGCCGTCACACGCCCTCCGGCAACGCCGCGAGGATGTCGCCGAGGATCGCGTCGGCCGACACGCCCTCCGCCTCGCCCTCGAAGTTGAGCAGCACGCGGTGGCGAAGCGCGGGCGTGGCCACGCGGCGCACATCGTCGAATGACGGCGCGAAGCGGCCGTCGAAAAGCGCGCGCACCTTCGCCGCGAGGACGACGGCCTGCGCGCCGCGCGGCGAGCTCCCGTAGCGCACGAGCTTCTTCACGCGCGGCACCGTCGAGCGCGCGGGGTGCGTCGCGCCAATGAGCCGCACGGCATAGTCCTGGATGGGACGCGCGATCGGCACCTGGCGAACGAGCTCGCGGAGCTCGAGCAAGCGCGCGCGCGTGAGCACCGGCGTCACGGCGAGATCGCTCGCGCCCGTCGTGCGATCGAGGATCGCGTGCAGGTCCGCGTCGCCCGGCAAATCGACGCGCAGCTTGAAGAAGAAGCGATCGAGCTGCGCCTCGGGCAGGGCGTACGTGCCCTCCATTTCAATCGGGTTTTGCGTCGCGAGCACGAAGAAGGGCGCCTCGAGCGGATAGGTTTGTTTTCCGACGGTGACGGACTGCTCTTGCATCGCCTCGAGCAGCGCCGACTGCGTCTTCGGCGTCGCGCGGTTGATCTCGTCGGCGAGCACGAGGTGCGCGAAGATCGGTCCGCGCTGGAACTCGAAGCGCCGCGCGCCGTCGCCGACGATCATGTTCGTGCCCGTGATGTCCGCGGGCATGAGGTCGGGCGTGAACTGCACGCGCGAGAAGGACAGATCGAGCGCTTGCGCGAGCGTCTTGACGAGCAACGTCTTGCCGACGCCCGGGACGCCCTCGAGCAGGACGTGACCTCCCGCGAGCAGCGCCGTCACGACGCCCTCGACGATCTCCGCCTGGCCGACGAGGCGACGCCCGACCTCGCGGCTGAGCGTTTCGAGATCGGTGCGAAAGCGCGCGACGGCGTCGGCGGGGGACATTTCAGTCATGGAGTCCTTTTCGAGGGAGCCGCCGCGCGCGGGCGGATGAGCTGGAAGTAGCGGCGCACGACGTAGCGACGGCCCTCGGGCACGGCCGCGCTCGCGATCGCCTCCTCGGCGGCTGGCGCGTAGTCGCCGTAGACGCGCACGTAGTCGCCCGTCGCGAAGCCGCGGCGCGCGGACGCTTCGATCACCTCGGCGCGCGTCGGTCCTGCGCCGTCGCGAACGCGCGCCTGTCGCTCGTGGCCGCGCGCCTCGCCGACCGCTTCGCGTCCGCCGAGCGGGTCGCCTCCCGGGCTTCGTCCGACGCCCGAGCCCTGCGCCGCGCCTTCATTCGCTCCGGGCGCGCTCGTCGCGCCTTCGCCGCCCGCCACGGCGGCGCCGCCCGCCTCGTCGGCCGACGAGCCTTGCGACGGATCTTGGAGTCCGTGGTCACCCACGCCCTCGGCGAGCTCTGCTTGGCCTGGGACGCTCGTCGTCTCGCCGGTGGCGCGCTGACCGTCGCGCGCGTCGCCTTGGCCACGCGCCGCACGACGAAACGCTCGCTCTTGGGAGCCGCGTGGGGACGGGTCGAGGTTTCCGCGCCGCAGACGCTCGCGCAGCTGACTGACCGCGGACTCGAGGCGGCGGCGGGCGTCCGCGCCGGCGGCGCCGCGTTGCGCGTTCCCGAGACTGGCGGCGTGATCGTCGAGCCCCCGGCGGCACGCCGTCGGGTCGGCGCGGCAAGCGGCGGCGGTCTCGTCGAGATCGCGGCGCAACCGCTCGAGGCGCCGCTCTTGGTTCTGACGCTCGCCTCCCGCGCTCGCCTTCGTCTCGGCGCTCACCTCGCGCTCGCGCCGGAGTCGTCGCGACCCGCTCTCCTCGGACGTGGCGCCGTCGGTCGCGGCGTGACCCGCGCCGGCGGCGGCGTTCGCGAACGCGCCCGCGATGTCGCTTTGACCGGCCGCGCCCGCCGCCGCGGCTTTGGCCGCGAGCTCGCCCAGGGCCCGCTCGGTCTCCGTCGGATCGTCGCCCGCGAGCGCGCGGCCCGCGGGGCGCGTGGCCGGGGTGCGTTCGAGCGCCGCGCCCGCGGCGCGCCGGCCGGCGCGCGTGCGGGCGCTGTCGTCCGCGGCTTCGCGCGCGCGCGCGACGAGCGCGTTCAACCTCTCGAGCGCGGCGCCGCGATCGAGAGCGCCCGTCGTCAGGGCCTCGAGCGTCCCGCGTAGGGAATCCGAGAGCGCTGCGAGCTCTTTGTCGTGCGCGCGCCCGGCGGCCGCGCGCGCGTCGCGCTCCGCCTCGCGCTCGACATCGAGC
>JBBQJG010000391.1:0-4210 GCA_038325725.1 Polyangia bacterium
GGTCGCCGCGAGC
Organism: Polyangia bacterium; assembly: GCA_038325725.1. Classification (GTDB taxonomy): domain Bacteria; phylum Myxococcota_A; class Polyangia; order Fen-1088; family Fen-1088; genus DASZFV01. Next base: position 14 of record JBBQJG010000391.1, read on the forward strand.
AGGTGGTTGGCCACCGTGGCGACGAGGATCCCGCCCATGACCGCCCACGGCCGGCGGAACCGCGCCGCCAGCGAGAAGGCGAGCAGCTGCGTCTTGTCCCCCATCTCGCTCGCCGCGACGAGCGCGAAGCTGGAGAGGACCGCGTTCCATTGCACGGGCTGAGACTAGCCGGTCACCGACGAGATTGCGGCATTCAACGCCGACGAAACCCACCGCCGCCCGAGCGCCGCGCCGGCGCGGGCGCTCCGCGCCAAGCCCCGGGAGAAGGAGACGGCGAGCCCGCGCGCGGCGCCGTGCCTCGCCACGCGCCGGACGAAGCACCTGACGGCGGCGCGCCCCGCCATCCTCGCGCGGGAGGCGCGCCTCGCCACGCGCCGGCCGGCGGTCCGCGCCAGGCCGCGCCGTACGCGCGGCGCGGCGGGTCGTAGTAGCCGTGAATGACGGGCGGGTACGAGCGGCGATAGCCCCAGCGCGGTCCGTACCACCACCCGCCGCCGAAGCCGAGGCCGACGGTGACGTAGGGCGGATACGCGGCGTATGAGGGCCCCACGTCGGCGAACCGTTGGAAGTCGGTTCGCTCGGCGACGGCGACACCAGCGACGTCGACGCGCCAGTCGAGCGCGAAGCCACCCAAGGCGCGCGGATCGGCCAACGCCGGCGGAACGGCGAAGTACAGATCGAACACGTTCGTGCGGCCGGCCTCGACGACGTAGACCGGCCCCGTCCCCGCGTCGGTGTTCAAGAAGGACGCCGCCTCGCGCGCGACGCCCGGCGCTTCGAGCCCTTGCTCACGGCCGTCGACGGTGAGCGGCGTCGGCCCGCCGTTCGAGACGGCGAGGCGCGCGTGCACCAAGCGCGCGGACTGGCCGCCGCCGACGTCAAAATCCGTGAAGCCGAACGACGTGACGTAGACCTCGCCTTGCGGCGCGGCCGGTGGCACGCCGTAGCTCGCGGCCGCGCCACCCGCCGTCGCGGGCCCCGTCGGCAGGTACGTGCATGCGGCTTCGTGCGCGCACCCGCTCGCGAGCGCGAGCGCGGCGGCGAGAGTCGAGATTGGGATTTTCATGCGACGCCTCGAGCCTGAACATAGGGCCGAAGCGCGCCGAGGGAAGGGGCGGTCGTCACGTCCGCTCTGTTACAGTCCCCGCGCCCGACGATGTCGCCCCGCTTTGGTCTTTCGCACCTCCGCGCGGGCGCGCCCCCGAGAAGCCGCGGCCTCGTCGCGCTGCTCGGGGGCGCGAGCCTGCTCGGGTTCTCGGCGATCTTCGTGAAGTGGGCCGTCGCGGGCGGCGCGACCGCGCTGACCGTGGGCTTTTACCGCATGCTGTTCGCGCTGCCGGGCGCGTTCGTGCTCGCGCGGCGCGAGGGTGGGCTCGGCGCGGGCACGGGCCGCGCGTGGGCGCTCGCGGCAGGCGCGGCGTTCTTCCTCGACCTCGCGCTGTGGCACGAGGCGATGCACCTCACGACGGCGGCGAACGCGACGCTGCTCGTGGGCGGCCTGTCGCCGGTTTGGGTCGCGCTGTTCTCGGTCGCGGCGCTCGGCCTCCGGCCGCGCTGGCTCGGCTGGCTCGGGCAGGCCGTCGGGCTCGGCGGCGCGCTCGTCCTCGCGCTCGCGCGCGGCGCGCGCGGCGGCGGGGGCGGCGGCGAGGCGCTCGCGATCGCGGCGAGCTTTTGCTACGCGGGGTTCACGCTCGCGATGAGCCGCGCGCGCGGCAAGCTCGCCGCCCCGCAGGCGCTGTTCTGGATGAGCCTCGGCTGCCTCGCCTGCTTCGTCGTCGCGGCGACCGTCGCGCGCCACCCGTTCTTCGGCTACGACGCGCGCGCGTGGCTGTCGCTCATCGGCCTGGGGCTCGTCGTGCAGTTGCTCGCGTGGTGGCTCAACAGCTGGGGTCTCGGTCACGTCGACGTCGCGACGAGCGCCCTCGCCCTGCAGATGCAGCAAGTCGCGACGTTGTTCCTCGCGGCGTGGCTGCTCGACGAGCCGCTGCGCGCGCTCGGCCTGCTCGGCGGCAGCCTGCTCATCGCCGGCATCGTGCTCGCGTCGCTGGGCGGCGCGCGGCGCGCCTGACGCTCACGGCACCGAAACCGTCATCGGCAGGTGGCGGCGCGCGCTGACCTCTCCGAAGCTCGCGCGGAGACCCCCGGCCTTACGTCGGCGCGCGGCGTCGGTTTACGCGCGGTCGAGCAGCACGCCGAGCAGCAACGCGCCCGCGGCCGACGCCGCGACCATGGCGCCGACGTGCCCGAGGAGGACGTGCCCCGGCGTCGCCAGGGGACACACGAAGTGAAGCGCGAGGCCGCCGATCGCGCCGCCCGCGGCGCCGAGGGCGATGCCGGCCACACGCCCGCCCATGGGCAGCACGCGGCGCAACGTCAGGAAGCCGAAGAGCACGACCGGGATCGCCGCTTCGAGCACGATCTTCGCGCAGCCCCAGCTCGACTCCATCGCCGAGACGCGGAGGTCGGCGGGGCGCAGGCTCAGACCCGGCACCGACGGCATCCACAACGCCGTGAAGACGAGCAGCGCGGCCATCGCGCCCAGGGCCACGCGGCCCGCGGTGCCCACCGCCGGCAAGACGTCGCCGCGGCGGGGGACGAGCGCCGACCACAGCGACAGCGCGAACGCGGCCGCCCACAGCGCGGCGCCCAGGACGACCCACGCCATCGGGAGTGAAGAGAGATCGCGACGGAACGGCGCCTGCGTGAGGGTGAACGCTGGCCACCCGAGGCCGACGAGGCACACGATCGCGAACGCGCCGAAGCGCGTGCGCGTGCGCGCCGGCTTCATCGCGCCGACGGCGTCCCTGAGCTTCGCCGACGCGGGCGGCGCGGGCGCGTCGAGCGCGCCGAGGCTGCCGAGCCCCTCCATCGGATCAGTCTTCACGCGAGCTCCTTTTCGACGTGTTCCTCGACGGCGTCGCCGTTCTTGCGCTTGAGCAGCTCGCGCAGCGTGACGTACGCGCGGTGCGCGCGCAGCTTGATCGCGCCCGGCGTCGTGCCGGCGATCATCGCGGCCTCGGCGATGCTGCGGCCGTGGACCTTCGTGAGGATGAGCGCCTGGCGCTGGTTCTCCGGCAGCCGCTGCAGCGCCGCCATGGCTGCGGCCGCCTCCGCCGACGGCTCGTCGCTCTCGTGGGCGGCGGCGTCGACGCCGGTGATGTGCGCCACCTGCGCGGCGGTCTCCGCGGGCGCGCCGTCCTTCGTGAGGCGCACGCGGCTGCGCTTGCGGCGGCGGAGCTCGTCGAGGCACGTGCGGTGCGCGATCGTGTAAATCCACGGGATGGGATTGGCGCCGCGCACGTACGTCGCCCGCGCCTCGTGCACCTTGATGAAGGCCTGCTGGAGGACATCCTCCGCGGCCGCGTGATCGCCCAGGATGCCCCTGAGGTAGGCGAGCACGCGCGGCGCGAGCATGGCGTAGAGGCGATGAAACGCCACCGCCTCGCCATCGCAATAGCGCGCCATCACTTGGCTCGCTTCGAGCGCCTCAGGATCCATGCCCTTCCCCACTACCTCTTATCTGGGTTCGAGGTTCGGGACAAACTTCCCAGGGCGAGGGCCGCGGCGAGGACGACGGCCGGAACCACGAGCGCCGCGCCGTGAATCAACGTGACGTGCGCCGGATCGGTCATGGGGCAATGCAGGTGCAGCACCAGCCCGGCGAGCGCGCCGGCCGCGCCGCCGAGCGCGAGCCCGACGCGCCAACCGCCGAGCGGCAGCAACCGCCGAAGCGCCCACAGGCCGATCGCGATCGGCACCGACACGATGCCGAGGGCGCTGAGGAGACACGGGACGCCCGCCGCGAGGACGTGCCCCCACCCGTCGGCGGGCAGCCCGACGTGGACGTCCGGGGTGGTCACGGCGACGACGACGTCGAGGATGATGAGGGCGCCCATCATCATCCATGCGGCGCGCGACGCCGTCGGGCCGGCGGGCAGGACCTGGCCGGCAGGCGGCACGAGCGCCAGGCGGAGCAACAAGAAGAACGACGCGAGACACGTCGCCGCGTACAGCACGAAAGGGAACACGGACAGGCTCCGCAGATCGCCCCGCACGCCCAGGCCCCACGCGATCGGCGCCGCGTAGGCCAGCGACGCGATGACGACGGCCGCGAGCGCGCGGCGCGGCCGCCGCGTCCGCACGGGCCGCATCGCTTGCAACGCGCGCTCGAGCGCCGGCGACGGCGGCGGTGGGCTC
>JBBQJG010000392.1:0-4144 GCA_038325725.1 Polyangia bacterium
CCGACGTCCGGCAGACGATCATCGAGATCCTGCTCGAGCAGCTCGACGCCAACGGCGTCGACGACGTCCACATCATCATCGCCAATTGCCTGCACCGGAAGATGACCGAGGCCGAGATGCGGCGCATGGTGGGCAAGAAGATCCACACGGCCTTCTACCCGGACCGCTATTACTGCCACGACGTCGAGGACGCCGACAACATGGTGCGGCTCGGCGCGACGGAGCACGGCGAGGTCGTCAACATCAATCGCAGAGCCGTCGAGAGCGATCTCGTCATCTACGTGAACATCAACTTCGTGCCCATGGACGGCGGGCACAAGTCGGTGACGATCGGCCTGTGCGACTACGAGACGACGAAGGCGCACCACGAGCCGGGAACCATGCGTCACTCGGCGTACATGGATCCCAAGCACTCGATGCTCAACACGAAGATCGAGCGCCAGGGCGCCATCGTGCAAAAGCACATGAACGTCTTCCACATCGAGACGGTGCTCAACAACCGTATGTTCTCGGGGGCCACGTCGTTTCTGTCGAAGAACGAGGACGACTTCACGGAGATCGATCGCCTCAAGTTCGAGGGCATGAAGTGGTCGCTGTCGAAGCTGCCGCGCGCGGCCAAGCGGAAGCTGTTTCACTCGGTGCCCGCGCAGTACCAGATGATCGCCGTCCACGCCGGCGCGACCGAGCCCGTGCACGCCAAGACGCTCGCGCGCTGCTTCGAGCAGTACGCCGTCAACGTGCGCGGCCAGGCCGACATCCTCATCTGCGGCGTCCCGTTCATCTCGCCGTACAACATCAACTCGATCTTGAACCCGATCCTCGTGCAGACGATGGGCCTCGGGTACTTCCACAACATGTTCCGCGGCAAGCCCGTCCTGAAAAAGGGCGGCGTCATGATCCTCACGCACCCGTGCTACGACGAGTTCGATCACGTCCAGCACCCGAGCTACATCGAGTTCTTCAACCGCATTCTCCCCGAGACGCGTGACGCGATGGTCATGCACAAGAAGTACGAGGAGGAGTTCGCGAAGAACCCGAGCTACATCGAGATGTACCGGCGCGGCAACGCGTACCACGGCGTGCACCCGTTCAACATGTGGTACTGGGGCGAGCACGGACGTCAGCACGTCGGCAAGGTGATCGTCGCGGGCGCCGAGAACGCGCACGTGCCAGCGATGCTCGGCTGGGAGCGCGCCGATTCGCTGACCGAGGCGATCGCGATGGCGAAGTCGTTCACGGGGCCTTCGCCCGAGATCACGATGATGCACCACCCGCCGATCGTCATGGCGGACATGGAATAGCGCCCGCGAGGGCATCTCGATCGTGAAGCTGGCAGCAACGGGGCGGGGGAAGCACTTCTCGCGGCTGCGTGGGGTCGTCGAGACCGCGCAGCACCTCGTCTACGCGGGGGGGTGGCCGGCGCGCGTGTGGGATCGCGTGCCGGCGGCGACGCGCGTGCGGCAGGTGCGGCACGACCTGCACGTCAGTCGGGCGGGGCGCGCGCCGCTGCGCCTCGCGTTCGCGTCGGATCTGCACATCGGGCCGCTGACGCCGCCGCGCTTGCTCGACGAGGCGTTCGCCGCGCTCGCGCGCTGGCGCCCCGACGTCCTCGTGCTGGGCGGCGACTACGTCTCGTACGACGTGACGCCCGCGATGGCGGCGCGGCTGACGACGCTCGTCGCGTCGGTGCCTGCGGCGACGAAGGTCGGCGTGCTCGGCAACCACGACCTGTGGACCGACCACGGCATGATCGAGCGTGCGCTCGAGGCGGCCGGCGTGCGTGTCCTCGTCAACGAATCGCACGCGTTGCCGCCGCCGCACGACGACGTCGTCATCGTGGGCCTCGACGAGCCGTGGACGGGCACGCCTGATCCCGAGCGCGCGTTCGCCGGCGTCACGGCGCCCGTGCGCGTCGCCGTCGCGCACGCGCCCGAGGGCCAGCCGTTTGTAGCCGGCCGCGGCGCGGCGCTCATGCTGTGCGGCCACACGCACGGCGGCCAGGTGGCGCTGCCGCGTGGGCCCGTCGTCGTTCACGGACCGCTCGGGCGACGCTGGCCCGCGGGCCTCTACGACGTCGACGGGCTGCCGCTTTACGTCTCGCGCGGGCTCGGCACCGTCGATTTGCCGCTGCGCCTGTTCGCGCCGGCCGACGTCGCGCTCTTCACGATTTCCTAGCACCCCGAGGTCGCGCTCTTCGGCCTCGACGATCCGTGGACGGGCGCGCCCGACGCCGCGGCGGCCCTCGCGGGCGTGACGGCGCCCGTGCGCGTCGTGCTCGCGCACGCACCCGAGGCGCACCTCCTCGTCGCTCTGTCGAGGCAGACGCCCATTGCGGTAAGTGATCTCAACGAGCGACCGACGACGACCGTGGCCCTGGTGAAGTGCGACAAATGGTCGCATCGATTTCTCCGGCTCTGTGTTTGAGAAGCGGGCCGATGTTGACGCGCGCGTGTTCGTGGTCTACGGCACGTACTGCGACCAGCAGCACAAGATCAGGACCACCGGTCGCGCTGCCGACGACCTGCTCGACAACGTCGCGTTCGACGTCGCGGACTAGTCCTTCGGCTCAGGCGTGGTGCCCGCCCGATATCGGAAGATCCTACGGGCGTCGGCGGCGGATGAACGCCATCGGCTAGGCCGCCGGCGCTGCCGCGTCCGCGCCCCTCTGCGCCTCTCAGTCGGGCGGCCGCCTCTGATCGCGCTTTCGCGTGCATTCGTTGCGACGGCGCTGCACCGCGGCCCGAGGGCATTTCCCTCTACGCTGTTTACAGAGGCACAATGCGACTCATGCCCCGAGCCCCTATGTTGACGTTTTGCGTGGTGGCGGTGGCGGCGTGTGCGGGATCCGAGAACAAGTCCGGGACCGCGGGCGCCATGGGTGGCTCCGCCGGAGTGACCGGCACGGCGGGGAGTCGCCAGGCGGGGCAGACGGGAACCGCGGGCTCGGCGACGGGCGGCTCCTCGGACGCCGGCACGACGGGGAGCGCAGGCGTCGCGGGCGCGGGCGCCGCGGGTTTGGGCGCCGCAGGCGCGGGCGGTGTGGCGGGTTCGGGCGTCGCGGGCTCGACGGCCGGGTCGGGCGGAGGTGGCACCACGGGGACCGCGGGGTCGTCGAACAACGACGGCGGCGCCCAGCTCGTCGACGGCGCGCCGGTCACGACGGCCGGCTGCGCGAACCACACCTACGCCTTGTGCAACGATTTCGAGAACGGGCTCGACACGGCCGCCTGGGGAACGCACGCGAATGCCAATGCCATCGAGACCACGCACGTCGCGCACGGCAACCACGCGTACCACCTCTTCTCGGGCGACAAGACGGCGCCGCAAGGTGGGATCATGGTCGCCACGAGCCTCGGCAAGATCACGAGCCAGATCTGGGGTCGCTTCTACGTCCACTTTTCGCCGGCCCCACCCGGCAACCACGGCAACCTGATCGGAGCCAGTGACGGTGTGTGGTGCCAGGGCTGCCCCGGCAGCAACTACAACGGCAACTGGTACGAGCTCGGCTGGCAGTTCCAGGGCATCATGGGCAACTTCCACCTGGAGAACAACGCGGAGCGGCCGATGCGCAGCCTCCCGTACCTCGTCGACCGGTGGTATTGCGTCGAGCTCTTCATCGACGGCACGGTGAAGGGTGACGAACGATGGTGGATCGACGGCGCCGAGGCGAAGTACTACACGCCGCAAGCTGGCGTGTGCTGTGCCGCCTCGAACCCGACGACGCCCGCCTCCGTGCTCATTCCGCAGTTCAAGTCGATCACGGTGGGCTGGTCGCCTTACTCGGGCCCGGCCCTCATGCTGCCCGACCAGAACAAGATCATCGACAACCGCGTGCTCAACGACGCGTGGATCGACGACGTCGCGTTCGACACGCAGCGCATCGGCTGCATCCAGTGATCGTCTGATCGCCTCTTCAGGAGAAAAATGCGACTCATGACCAAGACCTCTTGGGCGGTTGTCTGCACCGTGGCGCTCGCCGCGTGCTCGACTAGCCAGAACAAACCTGGTGGCGGCGGTGGCTCGACGGGGAGCGCCGGCACGACGGGCGTGGCCGGGGCCGCGCAGGCGGGCCAGACGGGCGCCGCGGGCTCGTCGGCGGGCGGCTCGTCGGCGGGGGCGACCGGCTCGGCGGGCGCGGGCGCGG
>JBBQJG010000393.1:0-4128 GCA_038325725.1 Polyangia bacterium
CAGTGATGCAGAGCGACGCCCGCGGCCAGCGCGACGCCGCTGCCGATCAACAAGCCCGCCGCCAGGTGGTTCCGACCCGCGATCTCTTGATTGCGCGCCGCAGCCTCGGCCTCCGTGTCTTCCGGCCGCAGAGGGGGCAGCGACCACGCCGAGAGCTCGACCGCTCCCGCGACCACGGCGACCAGTGCGGCCGTGCCCAGCGCCGCCCACGCGGCCGTTCGCAGCTGCCGCGCGCGACCGTCCCGGTGCTGCTCTGCCTCGACGCGGAGCTCGAGATCGACTTCTCGTTGATACGACACGACGGCCGTCGCGTCGAAGGGCAGCGCGAAGAGCGAGCTGAAGGCATGTTGGGCCGCGCCGCGCACGCCAGTCCGCGACGGCTGCACGGGCAGCGCCTCCAGGTGAACGATCTCGGCGCCTGGTGGAATCATCCGCTCCGCGCCGTCCGACAAGCGGCGGAGGTAGAGCGGCCCGACGACCGCCGGCCGAACCAGGTGCACGGGCGTCCCCGCCGTCCCGTGAAGATCGAGCAAGCGGACGCCCTGCGTGTCCTCGAGCAGGTAGTGCGCAGCGGCCTCGGGGCCTTCCAAGCGCATCTCGCGCCCGGCGCTCCCTCGCAGATCCAACAGCGCCGCGCCGCCCGTAGGCGCACGCGCGATGATCTGCGGACGAAAGCGATCGTTGATGACGTTGGCGTTGGCGCGCGTGACGAAGGCGGCGATCTCGGCGTACGTCACGATGCCGTCTCCGTCGGCGTCGGCGGCGCCGTAGAGGCCCGAGCGCACCTCGTGGCTGAAAACGCCCGCCTCGAACTCGGCCCACTCGTGGGTCTCGCCCGTCGCGGAGGTCGAGAGGAGATACCCGATGCGGCCCTGCCGAGACGCGGCCTCGAGCTCGACGAACCCCTTCACCGCGCGGCGCTGGCCGCCCGCGCCGCGCTGGAACGCCAGCAGGTACGCCTGGCACGCGTCGATGATCAAATGACTCTGATCGGCGCCGGGAGGATTCACGACCTCCGCCATGAGCGCCGCGGCGTCGAGGCGACCATCCTCGAGCGTCAGGTACGGCGTGGCGTCGTGAACGTCGCCGTGTCCCGCGTAGATGACGTAGAGGATGCTGCGCACGCCGCGCGCGCGCGCCTGGCCGATGTCACGCGCCACGCCAGCGACGGCACGGCGCAGATCCTCGCGGCGGGCTGGCTGCGCCTCGGCGGCGGCCTGCGGGTGCAGACGTCGCGTGTTGTCGTCGAGGTGCGCGAGCAGGTAGGTCCGCGCCCCGAGCGCCCGGAACAGATCCAGATACCGAGCGGCGTCGTCGTCCGCATACTGCAGCGCGGGCACGTCGGGATCGGGGCTGCTGTTGACGCCGATGATCAAGGCGAACAACGCGCTTTGACGATCGAGCGGGGATGCGGACGGCGCATCCGCCGCGAGGGCGCGTCGCCCCCCGAGCGCGAACAGCAACCCCACGACGACGACCGGCGCCAGTCTCCTCATGGTCGCACCTCGAAGGCGCGCTTGACGATCACGGTGCCCGCGTCGCGAATCGTCGCGTCGAGGCCGGCCGGCGCCGCCGTCGCGCGCTCGAGCGCGGCGACGCTCAACGGCTCGTCCGAGAAGACGGCGTAAAGATCGAGGCGACGGCCATCGAGCGGATGACGAACCGCCTCCGTCAGCTCGAAGGGGCCTGCGCCAACGCGGGCCTGAAACGCGGCGGGCGGCCGCGCGCCCGCCGGCCAGCTCGGGTAGTACCAGTAGACGTGTCCATGCTCGTCGGCGCCAAAGATGGCCAAATAGCGTTTGCCTCCCGGGTTCGCGTAAGCGAAGGCGAGCTCGTCGTCGTGCGCCACCCTATCCTCCGCGAGGCGCGGCTTGGCGCCGTCGGCCACCAGACGATAGATCCACAGGAACGCGCCAGGGCTCCGGCTGACGCCACGAGCGGTGACGTCCTCGACGCTCGGCGCGTGCGAGGCCTGAGGCCGCGCGATCAACACGACGGCCGCGAGTGCCGTGGCGGCTAGCAGCGCGCGAGCGCCCCACGCCCGCGAGGGCGCCGGTGCGCGCAGCCCCAAGCCGCGCGCCAGCCGCTGTCGGGCCGACGGAGCGCGGCGATCGAGCGTGGCGAAAAGCAGGTGGCGGCGATACCGGGCGTCGCACGCGGCGCAGCTGGGCAGGTGGGTTCGCATTCGCGTCTCGTCCTCGACCGAGATCGTCGCCGCGAAGTGACGATCGATGAACCGTGCGATCTCGCCGTGCGTCGTCATCATGAGTCACCGTCCAGTAGAAAGCGGCGCAGAGCGCGCCGGATCCGGAGCTGTCGATAGGCCAGCGTCGTGCGGCGAAGACCCAGCGCCCGCGCCGCCTCGCGCTGAGACATCTGCTGCAGAAAACACAGCTCGAAGATCTCAGCCCACGCGGGCGGCAGCTTCTCCCGCCGAAAGCGTTCGATGAGCAGCCGCGCCTGCGCCGCCTCCTCCCAGCGCGCGGCCTCGCTCGCGCCCGCCACCGCTTCAACCGACGCCGTCGTCTCGCGCGCCGCGCGGCGCCGGTAGTCGATGGCGGCGTTCCGCGCCACCGTGGCCAGCCAGGCGCCCAGGGATCCGCCGTGAAACGATCGTCGCAGGGGCTCGTGCGCGATCAGCCGCGAAAAGACCTCGTGAATCACGGTCTCACGATCGGCGCCGTGCAGAATCGTGCCGATCGCGCGCTCCACGCCCTCGAAGTGGTCACGATAGCAGGCTTCGAGTGCGGCGCGCTCGCCCTCGTGAAACGCGGCCAGCCACCCGGGGTCATCCGCCTGCAGATCGCGCTTCACACGTTCATCCGCACTGTGAGTGGATAGCCCCATCCATGATCCTCAACGCGTGAGCGCGTCCAAATGGACGAACCAGCCCCCTAAAAAAGACAGACCTGTCGACGCGCTCGACCAGAATGTCTGCGACTTTAGCCGGCGGCGGCCACCAACGCGTCGATCGTCGCCTTGAGCGCGGCGGCGATCTGGACGCCGACCTTGGCATCGTCCGCGGCTCTTGCGAGGGTGACTCCGCCCGAAAGAGCGGCGAGGACGGTCCACGCCAGCTTGCGACGCGCGCCGGGCGTCTTGCCGGGCAAGCCCGTCGATGCCGCCTCCACCACCCTGAGCAACTCGGCCTCGTAGGAGACGCGCGTGCCGCGTTCGGCGCGCGCGACCTCGGGGGTCAAGCTCTGCAACGCGCAGCTCTCGCCCAGCTCGCAAGTCCGTTTGGTGCTCAGGTAGAAGTCGACGAACCGTCCCAACCAGCCCGCGCCTCCTTCCGCCTGAAACCGCTCGATGGCTTCGCGAAGGTCCACGAGCCCTACGAGCGCCGCGGCCTCGAAGGCGTCACCCTTCGACGCAAAGTGCCCGTAGAACGCACCCGAGGTCACCCCGGCTTCTTTCGCGAGCCCGTCGACGCCGATTCCATCGTACCCGTGCCTGCGAAACCCGCGGCCGACGGCGCTCAGAATCTTCGTCCGCGCTGCCTGCTTATGGTCGGGGCCGTATCGCATGGGGTCCAGAATATATCACGATCGTTGTTCTATGACCCTTGACCGATAACGTTCGTTATTCTACGGTGAACATCACGGTCGTTATCTTAACGACCGCCACACCCCTCTCTCTCTCAACAAGGAACGAACCATCATGCAAAGCACTTGGAAACTCCCCGCCATCGTCGTCGCCCTCGCTGTTCTCACGGCGGGCACGCTCGCCTACGGCAGCCTCGCCAGGCTTCCTTACGTGATGGTTCCCGCGGGCGCGGCGACCTTTGCGCCCCTCGACCCGAAGAATCCTCGAGGGCTGCAGCAGGCCATCTTGTCGGGGGATCCCAAGGTGGGCCCTGTGGCGTTCATCATGCAGTTTCCCAAAGGCCGGCTGCCCTTGCACTTTCACTCGAGCGACTACTACGCGTGGATCGTCGAGGGCAAAATGAAACACTGGCTTGCCGGCAAAGAGGCCGAGGCGAAGGAAAACCCGCCCGGCACCTTCTGGTTTCAACCAGGCGGCGAGTCCGGCGTTCACGACGACGAGTGCCTTTCGAACCGTTGCCAGCTCTACGTGTACATGACCGGAAAATTCGACGCGATTCCCGTCGCTGCGTCCCCTTCCCCA
>JBBQJG010000394.1:0-4095 GCA_038325725.1 Polyangia bacterium
CGGCGCCTGTACCCGCGGCGCCCGTGCCCGCGGCGCCGGTGCCCGCGGCGCCGGTGCCGGCGGCGCCGGTCGAGCCGGCGGCCCCGGTCGAGCCGGCGGTCCCCGTCGAGCCGGCGGTGCCCGTCGAGCCGGCGGTGCCCGTCGAGCCAGCGGTGCCCGCGGCGCCGGTGCCCGCGGTGCCCGTCGAGCCCGCGGCGGCGGTGCCGCCGGCGCTACCGGTCGAGCCCGCGTGGCCCGTCTTGCCCGAGGAGCTCGTGCACGCGAACCCCGGCAGGGCGAGGGCGAGCGGAAGCAGAAGAGGGAGCGAGGCGCGCAAGCTTTGGGTCATGGAAGAGCTTCTCCTAGGGGGCGACGACGAGGCCCCAGGGCAGGCCACCGACGTTCACGCGCGCCGTGACCTTTCCGGTCGCTGCGTCGATGATCGAGACATCGTTTGAGGGTCCGTTTGCCGTGTAGACGGTTTTGCCATCATGGCCCACATCGATGCCCCAGGGGCGTGCGCCGACGCCCTCTAGGATGCGCACCATCTTGCGCGACGCGACGTCGACGACCGCGACAGCCTCGCCCCGTCCGCACGAAACGTAGAGCAGCTTGCCGTCGGGCGAGAGCGCCGTGCCCATGGGCCGCGGTCCGAGCGGCGTTTTCTTTTGAGCCTCGATCTTGATCGCTCCAGTGGCGACGTTCTTCACGGCGTCGAAGACCGTCACCTGCGCGCCGTTCTCGTTCGTCACGAAGCCCGTCGCCCCGTCGCGTGAAAACGCGATCGAGCGGGGCCGGGGCCCCGTCTTGATGCGCGCGAGCACCTTGAGCTTGTCCGTCGAAATGGCGACGACGACGTTGTCCTCCTCCGAGGTGACGTAGACGACCTTGCCGTCGGGGCGAAGGGTCACGCCTTCGGGCTCCTTGCCGACGGCGATCTTCTTCTTCACCTTGCCCGTGACGAGATCGAGCACGGTCATCTCGGCGGACTCTTCGTTCGACACGTAGAGCGTCTTGCCGTCGCGCGAGACGTCGAAGGATTCGGGATCCTGACCGCTGGCGAGCGTGCGCAGCAGCTTGTGCGTCTCGAGATCGACGATGCCGACGCCGTCGGCCGCGCGATCGGCGGGCGGGAGCTTCGATTCGTCGGCGCCCGGCGCCGCGCGCGGCGAGCCGGAGAGGGCGACGTAGAGGCGCTTGCCGTCCGGCGATAGCTTGACGCCGCGCGGGCGCTTGCCGACGGGGATTCGGGTGACGATCGCGGCCTTCACCGGATCGATGACGACGACCTCGCCGCCTTCTTCCGTGCTGACGTAGATGAGCCCCGTAGCCCGCGCCAATTGCGGCGAAACGACGCAGGCGGCCATTGCCACGGACGAGATCAGACCGACGCGCCGGATTCGTGAGATCGAGCCGTTTCGCATGGATGCAATACATACCCTTGACTCGCACGGGTGCGATGAGAAGAATGGGTGCTCAACGAAAGGGAAGTGCCATGACTTGGGAGACGCCGAACTTCATCGAGATCAACATGAGCGCCGAAATCGGCGGGTACCAGAGCGACTTCGGAGACCGTGAGCCGGTGGGCCCCTCGGCGCCCCGTCACGAAGATTCCGCCGCGACTGTCGCTTCGCGCTAGTCGCGACCTGTGCGCGTTCGCGTCCTGGGATCCGCCGCCGGCGGCGGATTCCCGCAGTGGAATTGTGGCTGCGACAACTGCCGTGCGGTGCGCTCCGGCGCGCCCGGCTTTCAGGCGCGAACGCAAGAATCGTTAGCTGTCTCGGGTGACGGCGAGTCGTGGTTCCTGATCAACGCCTCTCCCGAGATTCGGGCGCAGATCGAGGGCTTCCCTGGCTTGTGGCCGCGCGCGAAGCGGCACTCGCCCATCGCGGGCATCCTCTTTTCGAACGGCGACCTCGACCACACTCTTGGGCTGCTGTCGCTGCGCGAGTCCCACCCGCTGGTGGTCCATGCGACGGCGGCCATGCGCGACGGGTTCCGGCAGGGCAACGTCCTTTACCGAACGCTCGAGCGCTTCGCGGGGCAGATCGATTGGCGCGTCGTCGTTCCGGGCGTCGAAGAGGCGCTCGGCAGCGAGGCGACCAAGCTGCGCGTCACGGGCGTGCCCATCGCGGGCAACTTGCCGCTGCACCTCAAGACGCTGCGCGAGCCTTCGATCGAGGACAACGTTGGCTACGTCATTCGCGACGAGCGGACGGGCGGACGCCTCGCGTATCTGTCGGGCGTCGCGGGGCCTTCGCCCGAGCTCTCGCGCGTCGTCGCCGAAGCGGACGTCGTTTTCTTCGACGGGACGTTCTGGACCAGCGACGAGCTCATCGCGTTGGGCCTCGGCACGCGGCGCGCCGAGGACATGTCGCACTGGCCCATCAGCGGGCCGGGCGGCAGCCTCGAGTTTCTCGGGCGCGCCAAGGCGCGGCGGCGCATTCTCATTCACGTGAACAACACGAACCCCGTGTTGAACGAAGCCAGCGCCGAGCGCGCCACGCTCGCGGCGAGCGGCGTCGAGGTCGCCTTCGACGGCATGGAGCTCGAGCTGTGAAGGGGCCCACGCCGGCGCCGCTGCTGACGCCGGAAGAGTTTGTCGCGCGGCTCCGCGCCGAGGGGGTGGGGCGCTATCATGATCAGCACCCGTTTCACGTGCGCATGCATGCGGGAACTTTGTCGCGGGCGGACCTCCAAGCGTGGACGCTGAACCGGTACTACTACCAGACGCGCATCCCGATCAAAGACGCGCTCATCGTCGCGAAGTCCGAGGATCCGGCGTTCCGACGCATGTGGATCCGCCGCATCGCCGATCACGACGGCGAGGCTTCGAGCGACGCCTCGAAAACCGGCGGGCTCGCGCTGTGGCTCAAGCTCGCCGACGCCGTCGGGCTCGACCGTGACGAGGTCGCGAGCTGCCGATCGGTGCTGCCCGGCGTGCGGTTCGCGTGTGATTCGTACGTCGATCTCGTGCGACAGAGCCCGCTCGTCGTCGCCGTGGCGTCGTCGCTCACGGAGATGTTCGCGCCCGACATCATGTCGAAGCGCATCGCCGCGTGGGCCGAGCACTACCCGTGGGTCGGCGCCGAGGCGCTCGCGTACTTCAAGGTGCGCGTGACGCGCGCGGCGCGCGACGGCGAAGAGGGGCTCGCGTTCGTCGTCGAGCACGCGACGTCGCGCGCGCTTCAGGAGGCGTGCGTCGGGGCGCTCGTGCGCAAGACGGAGATCCTGTGGCACCTGCTCGATTGCGTTCAGCTCTCGCGCGCGGGGGCGGCGGGGTGATTTCGGCGGCCAGTCGGCCGCGGCTCGCGGCCAAGGCGCGGCTGCGCTTCGACGCCCACTCGGGCAAACACATGCTGCTCTACCCGGAGCGTGGGCTCGAGCTGACCGACTCGGCGGCGCGGATCGCGCAGCTGCTCGGCGCGTCGCTCACGGTGCGCGAGATCGTCGACAAGCTACACGCGTCGTTCGCCGGCGCGGCGCGCGCGCGCGTCGAGGCGGACGTCCTCGCGTTCCTCGGCTCGCTCGCCGAGCGCGGGCTGCTCGTCGAGGACGCCGCGTGACTGTCGGAAGCGGGGCGCCCGCGCCGCGTCCGTACACGCTCGTCGCGGAGCTGTCGTACCGGTGTCCGTTGTCGTGCGGCTACTGCTCGAACCCGCTCGAGCTCGACCGTCACGCGCACGAGCTCGACACGGCGACGTGGAAGCGCGTGCTCGGCGAGGCGTCGGCGCTGGGCATCTTGCAGGTGAACCTCACGGGCGGCGAGCCGCTCGTGCGCGACGATCTCGAGGAGCTCGTCGCGGCGTCTCGTGCGCACGACCTTTACACGAACCTCATCACGAGCGGCGTGCCGCTGCCGCGCGCGCGCCTCGAGCGGCTCAAGGCCGCCGGCCTCGACAGCCTGCAGCTCTCCGTGCAGGACACGGACGCCACGGGCGGCAAGTGGATCTCCGGGCGTGACTGTCTCGACGACAAGCTCGAGGTCGCGGCGGCGGCGCGCGAGCTCGGTCTGCCGATGACCCTCAACGTCGTGCTTCACCGCGGCAACATCGCGCGCGTGTCCGAGTTCGTTGCGCTGGCCGAGCGCGTGGGCGCCGAGCGGCTCGAGCTCGC
>JBBQJG010000395.1:0-4002 GCA_038325725.1 Polyangia bacterium
GCCCCGTGCTCGAGGTCGCCGAGTACGGACCCAAAGGGCCGTGGTGGTACGACGTGCTGCGCGTGAAGTGCGAGGGGCCGGGTGGCCACTGCAACCGCGAAGGCGCCGACGCGTGGAGCGCCGACGCAAAGTCGCGCAAGCGCGGCCGCGTCGATCCCTGCGGCTCGTCGGTGATCTCGCATTTGCGGTGGGATACAACAGGGGGGACCGGCGTGCGCGAGCTCGGCATCTTCGGCGACTTCACGGTGGCGTTCACGCTCGAGGTGAAGAAGTTCGCGACGCAGTTTCCGCCCGGCTCGACCGAGTGCGTGCCCAAGTGAAGGTGCACCTCATCGGGATCGCGGGGACGGGGATGGGCTCGCTCGCCGGCCTGTTGAAGGCGGCGGGGCACGACGTGCGCGGCTCGGACGAGCACGTGTACCCGCCCATGTCGACGCAGCTCGCGGAGCTCGGCGTGCCGACGTTCGAAGGCTTCGGCCCCGCGAACCTCGACTGGGGCCCCGAGTGCGTCGTCGTCGGCAACGTGTGCCGCAAGGACCACGTCGAGGTGCTCGCCGCGCAGGCCCGCAACATCCCGCTCGAGTCGTTCCCGTCGCTGTTCGGCAAGCTGTTCCTCACGGGCAAGCACTCGGTCGTCGTCGCGGGCACGCACGGCAAGACGACGACGTCGTCGATCCTCGCTCATGTCCTCGCCGACGCGGGCCGCGATCCGTCGTTTTTGATCGGGGGCGTGCCGCTGAACTTCCGTCAGTCGTGGCGCCTCGGGCAGGGCGACGAGTTCGTCGTCGAGGGCGACGAGTACGACACGGCCTTCTTCGACAAGGGCTCCAAGTTTCTGCACTACCAGCCGCGCACGGCGCTGCTGACGTCGGTCGAGTTCGATCACGCCGACATCTTTCGCGACGAGGAGGCGGTCAAGGTCGCCTTCCGCAAGTTCGTCGCGCTCATCCCGGAGGACGGCGTGTTGCTCGCGTGCGCGGCGTCGCCGGGCGCGCTCGAGGTCGCGCGCGTCGCGCGTTGTCAGGTCATGACGTACGGGCGGCCCGGCTCGGGCGCCGACTGGACGTTCGAGGTCTCGCGGCGCTCGCTCGGCGGGCGCGTCACGCTCGACGTCGCGCGGCGGGGTGAGCGCGTCGTCACCGTCGAGACGAGCCTGCCCGGTATCTACAACCTCGAGAACCTCGTCGGCGTCATCGCCGTCGCGGCGAGCCTGGGCGTCGAGCTGTCCGCCGTCGCGCGCGCGTCGCGGCGCTTCTTGGGCGTGCGCCGCCGACAAGAGGTGCGGGGCGTCGCGCAGGGGGTGACGGTCGTCGACGACTTCGCGCACCACCCGACGGCGATCCGCGAGACGATCCTGGGGCTCAAGGGCCGGCACGGGCCGGGGAAGCTCATCGCGGCCTTCGAGCCGCGCTCGGCCTCGAGCCGGCGCAACATCTTCCAAGAGGGCTTCGCCGACGCGCTGTCGGTCGCCGACGAGGTCGTGCTCGCGCCGCTCTACGCGCCCGAGAAGGTCCCGCTCGCCGAGCGCCTCGACGTCGAGCGCCTCGCGGGCGACCTGCGCCGCGAGGATGTGCCCGCGCGGCTCATCCCCACCGTCGACGCAACCGTCGCGCACATCGCCGAGCGCGCAGGGCCGGGAGACACCGTTCTGATCATGTCGTCGGGCGACTACGGAGGACTGCACGACAAGCTGCTCGCGCGCCTCGGTGACGCCGTCGTGCCCGCGCGCGCCGAGCACAAGGTGCAGATCGGCCACCTGCTCGATCGCGTCGGGATCTTTCACCCCGTGCTCGATCAGTTTTGGCCGAGCTACCTCGTGATTCCCGGCGCGAGCACCGAGGAGCCGAACCATCCATTGGTGGGCTGCGTCGCCGTCGAGACCGTTGGCGACGTCGCGCTGCTGCGCATGCTCGCCGTCGCCCCCGAACGGCGCGGCGAAGGCCTCGGCTACGTGCTCGTCGAGGGCGCGACCGAGCGCGCGCGCGCCCAGGGCGTCAAGCAGCTCTACCTCGTCACGGACGGCGCGCAGGGGTACTTCGGCGAGAAGCTCGGGTTCCTCATCGTCGACCGCAAGGACGTCGATCCGGGGATCGCGCAGACCGCGGAGTATCTGCTCGCGCGGTCGAAGTCCGCGACGTGGATGAGGAAGGACCTGTGAGCGCGCCCGTCGATCCGGCGAGCCTGGCTCCCGGCGATCTGCTCGCCGCGACGTTGCACGTCGCGCTCGACGTCGCGCGCGAGGCAGGGCAGATCCTCATCGAGGGGTGGGGCACGCGGCCCGCCGTCGGATTCAAGTCCGAGGACATCAACCTCGTGACCGAGTACGACAAGCGGTCCGAGGCGCTCATTGTTGACCGGCTCGCGCGCGCGTTCCCCCACGATCGCATCGTCGCCGAGGAGGGCAGCGTCGTCGCCGGTTCCGCCGGTGACGCCGAGAGGGCGAAGCGCGTGTGGTACGTCGATCCGCTCGACGGGACGACGAACTTCGCGCATGGGCTGCCGCTGTTCTCGGTGTCTCTCGGGCTCGTCGTCGACGGCCATGCGGCGCTGGGCGTCGTCTCGGCGCCAGTGCTCGGATGGACGTTCGCGGGCACGACGACGGGCGGTGGCTCGACGTTCAACGGCAAACCGATCACGCCGTCTGTGACAGACCAGCTCTCGCGCGCGCTGCTCGTCACGGGCTTCCCGTACGCGCGCAACCCGATCCAAGACAACCTCGCCGAGTGGGCGGCCTTCACGGGGGCGGCGCAGGGCACGCGGAGGCTCGGGTCGGCGGCCCTCGATCTGTGCTTCGTCGCGTGCGGGTGGCTCGACGGCTACTGGGAGCGGGCGCTGCACCCGTGGGATCTCGTCGCGGGCGCCGCCATCGTCGAAGGCGCGGGCGGACGCGCCACTGACCTCGACGGCTCGCCGTTCGACGGACGCACCGGCCGCGTGCTCGCGAGCAACGGCCGCATTCACGAACAGATGTCGGGCGTCCTGCACGGGGTCGCGAGCGGTTCGAACACGCCCTGGCCATGATCGCCGCCGCGATCATCGCGGGGGGCGCGGCGACGCGCATGGGCGGCGCGACCAAGGCGGGATTGCTCGTCGACGGCCGCTCGATCGCGGCGCGGCAGCTCCAAGCGTTGCGACGGGAATTCGAACGCGTCGTCGTCGTCGCCAACGAGCCTGACCCGTGGAGCGCGCTCGGCGTCGAGGTGCACGCGGACGTCTATCGCGGCGCGGGCCCGCTCGCGGGGATCCACGCGGCGCTCGTCGCGACGAAGGAGGCCGCCGGCGTCGTGTGCGTCGCGGGTGACATGCCCTTCTTGGCGCCGGCGCTCTTGGTGCTCTTGCGCGACCACGCGCCCGAGGCCGACGCCGTCGTGCCGCGCGTGGGCGGTGTTCCCCAGCCCTTGCTCGCCCGCTACGGCGCCCGCTGCTTGCCGGTCATCGAGGCGCGCCTGCGCGCGGGGACCCGCGCCGTGCACGAGCTCTTCGCGTCTGTCGTGACAGCGTGGCTCGACGAACCGGCGCTGAGCGCCGTCGATCCGGCGTCGCGCTCGTTCACGAACGTCAACACGCCCGACGACCTCGCGCGCGTGCGCCGCGGCGAAGGGGAGGGCGGGGCCGGCGCATGAGCCGCGCGGCGCGCGTGTCGCCGGCGGCGCTCGTCGCGCTCGCGCTCGCCGCCGTGGTGTGGGGGGCGCCGTTTTTCGTCGCGACGACGTTCGTCGGCGACGACCACGTCTTCCTCACGTTCGCGCGCCACGCGCCGAATCCGTTCGTCGCCTTCGTGCGCGACCAGCACGGCGGCGAGTTCTATCGACCGTTGCCCATGCTCGTGTGGTGGGTGTTGGGCCACGCGGGCGTGGCGTGGCCGTTCGCGCTGTTGGCGCTCGCGCTGCACGCTGCCGCTGCCGGGCTCGTGGGCGCGCTCGTCTGGGCGCTCGGCCGCGGGCGCGGCGCCGCGCTCGCCGCCGCCGCGTTGTTCGCGCTCGCGCCGCAGAACCTCGCGGC
>JBBQJG010000396.1:0-3997 GCA_038325725.1 Polyangia bacterium
CACGCGCTTGGGCGGCATGGGCGGCGTCGACGGCCCGCCGTCGAAGGTCGGCATACCGCCGTCCGCGGACGGCGGCGGCGGGGGCGGGGGCACCGGGTTGCCGGGGCACTCGATGGCCGACAGATCGGCCCGACGACGCCCGAGGTCGTTGAAGGAGCGCGTGACGCCCGCGAACGGATCGAACACCTGGGTGCCTGTGAGGAAGCCCGACAGGCCGGCTTCGCTCCCCGGGAACCGCGGCGAGATCTGCAGGAACCCCGTCCCCGTCTCGGCCGAGTGGCAGCCGTTGCACGTGTTGAACGCGAAGTGGAACCGCGCCTCGACGTTGTTGATGTTGGGCGCCGACCACAACGTGAAGAAGTCGTTGAAGACGGACCCCGTCGCGAACGGCGCGCCCGCGAACTGGTCGGGCACCGTGTGCGTCTCGGCGATGATCGAGGCCTCGTTCTGGTTGATGAACGTGCCGAGCGTCTCGGTGTTGTTGAACGTCAGGTCGGGCGTCAGCTTGATCGTCGCCGGCACGAGCGCGCCCGCGGCCGACAAGTTGAACTCACGCAGCTGCCAGATGCCATTGTTGCCGAAGTCGATCTCGTTGGTCCGCACGGCGTTGATGGCGCTGCCGTTCGGGTGGTCGGGGCGCGCGCCACGCTTGGCGAACCGCTCGGTGATCGCCTCGAGGGCGACGTTGTACTCGGGCGTGCCCTGCGTGAGCGCGCCGAGGCCGTGCCACGCGTCGGCCCAGCTCATGACGTCGGCGGGCGTCGCCGCCGGCAGCTTGTACTCCATGATGAGCGTCGCCTGGAACGGGAACGTGCCGAACGGCGGGTTGTTCTGGACGAACGCGAACACGAAGCGGCCTTCGCCCGCGTCGCCCTTCGACAGGTCGCGCAGATCGAACCGATTGACGATCGCCTGGAGCTGCAGCGGGGGCTGCGACAGGTCGAGCGCGCCGTCGGACGTGCGCGGCCAGCTCGCGAGGATGAGGTTTTGAAACCCGTCACGCGGGTCCGTGACGAAGCTGTTGACGGTCGTCTGCGTGCCGAAGGTCTTCAGCATCTGCTCGACCATGGCCGGCGCGGCGGCCGCCGAAGGCGCCAAGCCCTCCATGAGGTGCTTGAACGTCCAGACTCCGCTGCCCGTCGTGCGGACCGGATCGTCGACGACGCTGAGGCTCTTGATCATGAGCTCCTTCGACGTGCTCACGCGGCAGCCTGAAGCCATGACGACGAAGTCGACGCTCCCCTGCGTGAACGAGCCCTGCGGCCCCCCCTTGGTCCCCTGGATGAAGAATGGGAGCGTGAACGTGCCCGAATCGACGTCGTCCGTCGCCGTGGCCGTCATCGTGACATGCCCCGTGGTGCCCGCCGCGATGGGCGGCAGGAACGAGAACCCCGGGTCGACCGTGATCCCCGAGATGAACGTCTGCGACTCGAAGAGGAACTCGCTCGGCGTGCAGCTCGGCGAGTCGTGGTTCGTGATGGCGATGTCGAACGTGGCGGGCGTGTTCGCCGGCGTCGGCGCGCTGACGGCGGGCGTCGCGACGACCGTGGGAGCCTGGTGGATGCAGGTGAGCGCGAGGATCTCGTCGGCGGACTCGGCGCGGCCGTCGAAGACCGTCGTGTCCATGAGGCCGTCGAGGCGACGCTCGGAGCCGTCATTGCCCATCAGCAGCGGGCCAGGTCCCGGCGGGATCGTGCCTTTGGCCTTCACTTTGGCGACCTCGGCACCGTTGACGTAGAGGCGGAGCCAGGTCCCGTCGTACGTGCCGGCGACGTGCGTCCATTTGTTGGCGATGGCCTTGGCAGGAGACGTCACGCTCGCGGCGCGGCCGCCACCGAGGTTGATGACGAACTGATACTTGGTGTCGTTGAGCAGCAGCGCGAACGCGCTCGTGCCCTGATCGCGCTTGCGCATGAGTGTGCGCACTTGGCGCGTCGACGTCAGATTGAACCAACCGGCCGCCGTGAGGCCGCCTTCAAACGTGAAGTTCGGCTGGTCGGGGACGTAAACGAGATCTTCCTTCTTCGTGAGCGACACGGCGCCGCCGTCGATGCCCGCCATGCATTGAACGCCGACGGACCGGAACGCCGTGTGGCCGTTGAAGCTCGAATCGAAGAGGTCGGAGCGGAAGGTGTTGCAGTCATCGAACAGCCAGGTGCTCTGGAAGAAAGCCGGAAATCCGCCCGTGGAGCCGCCACCGCCGTCGAAGGGCCCCGTTTGGCCCGCGAAGCCACCCACGCCACCGTCGGGGAAGCCGACCGTGCCCGCCGTGCCCGTCGTGCCCGCCGTGCCCACGAAGCCACCCGTGCCCGTCGTCCCGCTGGTGCCGACGGCGCCCGCGGCGCCCGTCGTGCCCGCGGCGCCCGTCTTGCCCGCGGGGCCCGACGATGAACCGCCGGTGCCCGCGTGGCCGCCCGCCGGGGGCGGCGGCGCCGTGAGCGCGCTCTGGGTCATGTGCGTGATGTCCTTGTCACGCAGCAACGCCTGCAGATCTTCTTGATCGCTCGCTTGGTCGTCGCCTGTGGAACAACCAGGTGCTGTCATCAACACGAGCGGAACCATTGCTCCAAGCAACGTCTTCGATAGGGATCGGGCCATTGATGTCTCCTTGTGGACGAGGAACTTCCTGAACCGCGCGAGCAGTGAGCAATCGCCGTGCCTCGCAAACGACCCCGAACTCCCTCGCTCCGACGACTCTCTCTGTTGAACATTCCCCGAGGATCGCGACGGGAGTGTCCGTGTTTCGTCGCGTTGATCCTCTATGCGAACGGCGACGTCAGGAATGACGGCCGCGCCGTGCGAATCAGGTCAACGAAGTTGCAACTCGTTCGATCAGAACGTGTTGTCGTCGGACAACACGCCTGGGCGCCGAGCGCCTGCGACAAAACACCACGCGCGTGCGCGCGCCGACGCGTTTACGCCGACTCGATCTCGCGCTTGCGCTTCATCGACTTCGCGACGAGCTCGCTGACATTGAGGACCTGTACTTTGTCAGCGGCATTGCGGTCGGACACGCTATCGCGAAGCATGATCGTGCAGAAGGGGCACGCGGTCGCGACGGTGTCGGCGCCCGAGGCGATGACCTCGTCGGTTCTGTTGTGGTTCACGCGCGTGCCGATCTTCTCTTCCATCCACATGCGCCCGCCGCCGGCGCCGCAGCAGAAGCCGTGCTCCTTGTTGCGCGGCAGCTCGATGCGGCTCGTGCCGCCGTCGAGAGCGGCCGGCACGATCGCGTCGAGCACCGTGCGGGGCGCGTCGTACTCGCCGTTCCAGCGGCCGAGGTAACAGGGATCGTGAAAAGCGATCTTCTGTGACGAGAGCGCGACGGCGCCGTCCGCCGCGCGCTCACCGCTCGCGAGCGCGCCTCTTTCGATCTCGATCTTCCCCGTGGCGACGAGCTCGTTGATGACCTGCGTGTGGTGCCGCACCTCGAAGGTGCCGCCCAGCTGCGGGTACTCGTTCTTGATCGTGTGCAGGCAGTGAGGGCAGGCCGTGATGACCTTCTTCACTTTTTTAGCGTTCATCGTCTCGACGTTCTGCTGGGCCTGGATCTGGTACAGCATCTCGTTGCCCGAGCGGCGCGCCGGATCACCCGAGCAGCCTTCCTCGAGGCCGAGCACGGCGAAGTCGACGCCACCTTCGCGGAGCACGTCGACGAGCGCGAGCGTCTGCTTCTTGATGCGGTCGTCGTAGGCGCCCGCGCAGCCGACCCACAGCAGGTATTCGGCGTCGGGCTTGTCGTCGAGCGTGGGCACGCTCTTGCCCTCGGCCCAGTCCATCCGCTTGTCGGCGGCGATGCCCCAAGGATTTCCGTTGCGCTCGAGGTTCGTGAACGTGCGCGCCAGGTCGGTGGGCACCTTCTCCTGCACGAGCACGAGGTTCTGGCGCATCTGCAGGATCTTCTCGGGGTGATCGATGAAGACGGGACAGACCTCCTGGCAGGCGCCGCAGGTCGTGCACGCCCACAAGACGTCTTCAGAGGTCCGTCCGCCGATGA
>JBBQJG010000397.1:0-3894 GCA_038325725.1 Polyangia bacterium
GCCCGTCGCACCACCGGTGCCGGTCGTGCCCGCCGCGCCCGTCTTGCCCGCGGTGCCGGTCGTTCCTGCCGCGCCCGTCGTGCCCGCGGCGCCCGTCGTGCCCGCCGCGCCCGTCGCGCCCGCCGCGCCCGTCGCGCCCGCGGCGCCCGTCGTGCCTGCCGCGCCCGTCGTGCCCGCCGTAGCGACAACGTCGGCGAGCCCGTCGGGAGTCCCGGCGTCGATGAACGGCTCCGCACCCGCGGCGCCCGGCGAACCGCCCGACCCACCGTCTCCGGTTCCGCCCGTTCCGATCGGCAGGACGGGCCCGTCGCCGGCGATCCCGCTGTTGCCGGCGATCCCGCTGTTGCCGGCGATCCCGCTGCCGGCGATCCCGCGATCGACGCCCGTGTAGCGCTCCGCGCCGCCGCATCCGATGAAGACGACGGCGAGGACGCCCGCAACACCGCGAACCATTCCCTCCACGCGCGTGTGTGACCGCAGATCTCGGAATCCATGCGCGCCACGAAAAAGCCCCCCGCGCCGCGCCACGAAGGCTCAGCGAAGGGGGCGCGTGCTCAGCCGTGCGGGGGGGGGCCGGACTACGGCGTCGAGCCCGTGACGCAGCGGCGAAGCGGCAGCGGATCGGCGAACGGATAGGCCACGTACGCGAGGAGCTGCGCGCGCTGCGCCGCCGGGAGAGCGACGAACGCCGCCCGCATGGCCGTCGCCTCGCCGCCGTGCCACAGCACCGCCTCGCTGATCGAGCGGGCGCGGCCGTCGTGCAGGTAGACGCCGCCGGGAGGCGAGTGACCGACCGGATCGAACGCGTCGATCTCGCCGCTCATGACGTGCATCCCCGTGCCGTTGCCCCACAGCGGCGCCGTGCGCCACTCGCTGCCCGACGCCGAACCTTCCTCGACAGGCGCGTCGTCGGCGAGGCCGGGGCCCATGTCGTGGAGCAACATGTCCGTGAACGGCTGGATGTCGATGCCGCGCATCTCCACGATGGGGAACGTGGACGACGTCACGAGGTTCTGTACGTGGCAGCGGACGCAGCCGATCGATTCGAAGATCGCCTTGCCCGCGATGGCCTGCGGATCCTCGTAGTTGCGACGCGGCGGCACCGAGAGCCCGCGCAGGTACGACTGCACGTGGTCGAGGTCCGTGTCCGTGAGCTGCGGGGTCGCGTCGTTCGCGACGTCGCGCAGACAGGCCGCCTGGTTCGCGCCGCAGCGGTGCTTCGGGAACAGCGGTGATGTCACGCCGATGTCATTGGCGAAGGCGAGGCCCGCGGCGTTGCGCAGCGTCGTCATGGAGGCCTTCCAGCCGAAGCGGCCGAGCGCCTGCTGGCCCGTCGCCGGATCGGTCACGAGGTTCGCGCGGCCCGAGATGCCGTCGTGGTTCGCGTCGTCGGGATCGGCGAGCGCGATGATCGACGCGGCGGGGACGGCGTCGAGGAAGCCGAGGCCGAACACGGGACGCGGGATGCGCGCCGACACGTGCGTCGACGCCGCGAGCGCGCCGTCGCGCAGCGTGCCGACGGTGAGCACGGGCTTGCGCATCTCGAAGGGCGTGCCATCGGCGAACATGCCGGGCATCGCCTGCCACGTGATGGCGGGCTTGGACTCGGGCGTACCGCCCGCGGGCGCACGCTGATCGAGGATGGATCCGTAGAGCGGGTCATCCGTCGAGCTATGGCCGTCGGCCGACGCGAACAGCTTGAGCAGCGTGTTGCCCATGCCCGTCTCGTCAGCGGGCTTGCCCTTGCCGTCCAGGTGGTGGCACGAGAAGCAAGCCGACGACGTGTAGCCGGGCCGCATGATCGACGCGAGCGACATGTTCGTGAACGAGTTGCCCGCCGTGAAGATCGGGCTCGTGAGCGCCGGCGTTACAATAGTTGGGATCTTCGTGCCCGGCGTCGAGCCCCGCGGGCAGTCGTACGTCGTCGCCGGGTTGTAACCAGCCTTCGACTCGAAATCGACCTCGAAGAGGACCTTGCCCGAGATGAAGTCGGCGAGCTCCGTCGGCGTGATGTTCGGGACGTGCTGCGCGTAGCCGAACTCGTCCGTGCTGACGTCGGTGACCGACTGATCGCCCGCGGCGTGCGCCCACGGGTTCTGGACCTTCGGCTGCAGGCGGCCGCTGCCGACGTAGTACTGGAACCACTCGGTGTAGTACGTGCGCGAGCGGACGAACGTCAGCTCCCAGTCGACGAGCTGACCGTACGACAGGTTGCCGAGGTGGCCCTTCCACACGCTGTTGCCCATGGGCGTCGCGCGCACGCCGAGCGCCGCGATCGCGGGCGGCGTGAAGCAGATGGGCGTCGGGTTCGGGATGGCGCCGCCCTCCCCCGAGCCCATGGCCTCGTAGTTCTTGAAGTCGACGGCCTGCACGGCCATCGAGGCCTGCGGCGCGATCGTGACGTCGATGGAATCACCGTTGTCGACGATCGTCATGTCGAACGTCGGGCCCGCGAAGTACGTGTCGACGAAGTGGTCGAAGCGCTCTTCGTTCGGGTGGCGGTCGCGAAAACGCCCCGCGTACTTCGCCGTGAGCGGGTACGCCGGCTCGGGCTCCTTGGCCTGCCCGACCTTCTGGTGGAACCACATCGTGTCGAGCAGCGGCTTGATGTCCGGACCCGGGTTCACGAGCGTCTGCTTCGTGAACGTCGAGTGAAAGAAGAAGTCGAGATCGTCGCTCGCCTTGAGCGTCGACGACTGCCAGGTGAACGAGCCGTCGGCGGCCGACGTCATCGCCACCTTCTGTGTGACGGCGCCGCCGTTTATGCGATAGGTGAGGTCGACGGCGGTCGTCGACTGGTTGACGATGCCCTTGCCGGGCTTGAACGACACCGTCGTCATGCCCGCGTCGGTCGTGACCTTCCAGTCGAAGCCGCGCGACGAGATCGTCGTGCGCGCCGGAGGCGTGGTGCCCGCGGCGGGCGCCGCGCACGACAGCGGCCGACAGTCGGCGCCGATGAGCGCGGTCTCGAGGCAGACGCCGTTGCAGACGACGAAGCCGGTCGGGCACACGCCCGCGAGAGTGATGGGCGTGGACGTCGTGCCCGTCGTGCCGCCGCCGCCCGTCGTCATCATGCCCGACGCGCCCGCGCCTCCGGGCATGGTCGCGACGCCGCCCGTGCCGGGTTCGAGGCTCCCGCTCCCGGCGCCGCCGGGGGTCGTGTTGGGGGTCGTGTTGCCCCCATTCGCGGAGCTGCCGGCCGAGCCGGGCGTGCTGCCGATCGTGCCAGCGGCGCCGGCGTTCCCGGTGCTTTCGCCCTTGCTACAGCCGAGACCCCCGAGCGCAAGCGCGAGGGCCCAAGCGGACGCCAACAGAATCGAAGACGACGGGTGAGCTGGGTTGCGAGTCATGCCCCGGTAGTGGGGGCGTCGCGCACCTTTCGTTTGATCCGTTGGTTCCCGCGTACGATTTTTGCGCGACGCGAAGGGCTCACCCGAGGACCAAGTTGATTCCTAAATATCGAACGAAATCCCCACGATGCCAGACGGTACTAGAAGTGGCACTTGAGCTACGTCTCCGAAGTTCTCGACGGCGAATCGTGGGCGGTCGAGCGACACGCGAAGCTCGGCGCGCGCATCGAGGTGCAGGCGGCCCACGAGCTGAACGCGCGCGCGGAGGGCGGGCGCGAGCGTGGCCCAAGGCGCCGTCACCGACCGGTTTGAGACGGCGCCCATCGACGCGCCCCGAAGCGCCGTGAGGCCGCCCGACGCGCAGGCGAGCAGCGCGACGCGCGCGGCGCGAACCGGAATCGCGCACGCGCCGAGCGACGCGCCGAGCCCTTGGTAGCGGACGCTGACGCCGCTCGCCGAGGTGGCGGCGTCGTTGGGCGTCCAACCGTCGAGGCGCAGCGTGGCCCCGAAGGGGCCGACCGTGCGGTCGAGCCCGACACCGATG
>JBBQJG010000398.1:0-3854 GCA_038325725.1 Polyangia bacterium
GGCGACACATACCTCCTCACGAACGAGCACGTCGCCGCGTGGCCCGAGGTCACCGACACGGTCCACCGGGTCGACGGCGTGCCCGAAGGCTGCAAGCGCGTCGAGGACAAACTGCGCATCGTTCGCGACGAGCGCGACGACTTCGAGCCGGGGCAGATCAATCTCACGCGCGTCGCCGTCGACCCCTTGCTCGACGCTGCCATTCTCAAGGCGAACCAGAAGCTCACCGTCATGCCGTTCAAGGTCGGCAAGAGCGCCGGCCTGCGCCAGGGCAACGTCGTCGAGGTGCGCGGCTTCCCGCTCGGCGTCATGCAGGCCGTCTCGAGCGGCAAGGTCGTCAACCCGTACGACCGCGACCAAGAGCAAGGGTGGGATCACGTCGACTTCGTCGTCGACGCCCTGCTGTCCGAGGGCAACTCGGGCAGCCCCGTGCTCGCCGTGTCGTGCAAGTCGCGCGAGATGGAGCTCGTCGGCATCTACCACGCCGGCTACAAGGGCCACGGCGCGCTCAACGTCGTCGTCGGCATCGATCAGCTCACCGAGTTCATGCACAAGAAGAAGCGCGTGCCGCGCGCGTTCGCGTCCGACGTCGCGGGCGCGACGAGCGGCGCCGAGCGCGCGCGCGTCGTCGAGGCCCTGGGCGCGGGCGCGTTGCCTCTCTTTGATTTTGGCGGCCTCGTCGTCCAGGTACAGGTCGCCGACGACGCGTTGCTCTACCAGATCTACAGCCGCCAGTTCCCTCTCGACGATCGCCGCATCGTCATCATCGAGGACAAGCCCAAGGAAGGCGCCTTCGGCGAGCTGGGACGCCTGTGGGTGCTGAGCAGCGCCGGGTTCCACGAGTGGCCGCCGTCGGCGATCGGACCCGACGAGCACGATCTCCTCGCGCGCGTCGTCGATTCGATCCGGCTGCAGATCCTGCACTCGATCGACTACCGCAAGGCGCTCGCGAACCAGGCGTCGGCCGACGAGCGCCGGCGCGGCCGCGATCTGTCGAGGCTCGTGAACCGCGACGTTCCCATCGCGCGCGACCTCGCGTCGAACCTGCTCGAGACGGCTGAGCGTCTTTCGGTCGGCCGCGAGACGACGACGACCGCGGCCCCCGCGAGCGACGCGCCCCCGGCGGCGGCCGCCCTGCCCTCGCACGCCGCGCCGGCGCCTTAAAAGCGGCGAAGGTGTGCGCGCCGATGCGCTCAGTGGTACGCCGCCGAGACGGCGAGCATGAAGGCGCCGACCGAGTCGTCCTCGGAGCCCGTGACGCCGAGGCGCGTGACCTCGCCGTGCAGGCGCGCCCCCGACAGACGTGCGTTCACGCCGAGTGACCACTGCGCGCTCACCCACCAGAGGTAGCCGGTCTCGAGCGCCGCGGCGCCGCCCGCGCCGCCGAGATAGTCGCTGAAGATCGGCTGCGGGACCTTGGCCCAGGCGCGGGCGAGCGCGAGCGTGCCGCCGAGGTGGAAGCCGCCGTTCGGCTGCGGGAACCACACGAGCGTCGCGCCCAAGAGGCCATAGTGCAGATCGCCTCCGAGCGCGGTCTCGCCTCCGTTCGACTGCAACTTCGCGCCGGCGACGTTCTGCTCGACGAGCGAGCCCGCGAGCACGAGCCCGGGGCGCAGCGTGCCGCCCAGGGTGAGCTCGAACGAGCTGCCACCGCCTTCGATCTTCGAGTCGCCGACATACGTGGGATCGCTGCCGCCCGAGCTGACGTGCCCCGCGCGGGTCATCGAGAGCCCCGAAACGCCGAGCCCCAGCTCTAGGTAGAGGCCGTCGCGTGTGCGCGGCGCGTCGGCGCGCGCGACCGACAGGGGCAGGACGGCGAGCGCCGCGGCGAGCAGCATCGACCGAAGGGCGTACATCATCTGCAATTGGACACCGCAAGGTCCGAACGGGGAAACTGTTTTTGGGGCGCCCCCGCAGGTCATGGACGTCGGTTGCCAGTTTTTGATGGCTTATTTCATGTCATCATTCGTGACATGGTCGCGAGCCGCCTGAAAAATCTCCACGTCCCCCTCAGCCCAGGGCTGCATGAAAAACTGCGGCGCGAGGCGACGCGCACGGGAAAGCCCGCCACCGAACTGGCTCGCGAGGCCATCGAGGCGGCCTTGCTTGAACGCCAACGGACCGCGCTCGGCGAATCCATCGCCGTCTACGCCGCCGCGGTCGCGGGCACCCAAGACGACCTGGATCCGGCCTTGGAGCGGTCCGCGATCGAACACCTGTCACGCCGCCGACGGCGGTCATGAAGCGAGGCGAGGTCTGGTGGGCGGAGCTTTCGCCTCGGTCGGGTTCGGAGCAGAGGGGACGGCGGCCGGTTGTGATCGTTTCCCACGATGCCTTCAACCAGACCGAGGGCTGGCGCTCGATCATCGTCGTCCCACTTTCGACCTCCGTGACCCAAGCCAGGCGCGGCCCCACCGCTCCGGGCCTCCCCCGAGGCTCTGCGGGCCTCCTCAAGAGCAGCGTCGCGCTCTGCCATCAGGTCACTACCCTCGATCGCTCCAAGCTGACGCAGCCGATCGGAACCCTGCCAGGTGACGCTCTCGAGTCGATCCAGGCCGGCCTGAAAGCCGCGCTCTGTCTGTCCTGACAGTCAGGGCGAAGCAACGATGAATGCCAGCTGGGTGTTGCCGACAAGAACGGGTAAAGGCCCCAGGCTCATCGTGCCGGCCATGATCATGAGAAGCAACAACCGGTCTTCTGGCGCGGCCGCCGAGCTCGACAGCTCGCCAACTAGGACGACGTCGACGTCGCGTCGAGGCAGCGTGCCGCGATCGCATCGCGCACCGCCGCCCGCGGTCGCCACGCGCTCACGAGCGCGGGCAGCGTGACGACGGCGGCCGCGAGACAGGCGACCTCGCCGAGGATCGCCATGGCGCCGAAGCCGCGCAGCGCGTGGCTCTGCGCCGCGAGCAGCGAGCCGTACCCAACGATCGTCGTCCAGGAGCAAAGGGCCACGGCGCTACCGGTGGCGCGCACGACGGCCGCCGGATCGGCGTCGCGGCGCAGTCGCGCCGCGATGTTCACGGCGTACTCGACGCCGATGCCGAAGGTGATGGGCAGCGCGACGAAATTGAGGAACGTGATGCGCACGCCGACGAGGCCCGCACCGCCGATCATCCAGACGACGCCCAAGAGCATCGTGCCCATCGCGAGCGCGGCCTTGCGCAGGGGCCGCATGACGAAGGCGACGAGCAGCATGACGGCGACGAGCGCCAGCAGCGACGCGCGCGGCCCGTCGCGCAGGATGGCCCGCAGCATGGCGCCGAAGATCATCGGCGGCCCCGAGCTCGCGATCTTCGTGCCGTCGGCGAGGCGCAGCGTCTGCAAGGTGGCGCCGAAGGCCATGAGCTCGTGGCCGTCCCACAGCGAGGCGCCGTTGTCCGCGTGGTACGCGAGCAGGACGCGACCGACGGTGCCGTCGAGCTCGCTGAACGGCCGGCGGACGAGCGCGGGCAGCGCCTCGGGACCGAGCGGCGTCAGCGCCGCGGGCGGCAGGTTCTCGTGAATCTGTCGGCGCGTGTCGGCGTCGAGCGTCGCGATGCCGGGGTCGGTGGCGAGCTTTCGGATTTGGCGAATCAGCTCGATCTTGCGCGCCTGCGCGTCGGGCGTTCCCGGCAGCACGTCGTACACGGTGACGATCTGCCCGACGCGCGGGTGCTGAGCGTCGTCCTGCGCGCGGATCGCCTGGCGCATCGGCTCGACCTGATCGACGCGGTCAGCGACCAGGACGTTCGGCGTGTGCCAGCGGCCGAAGAGCGCGCCCACACTGCTTTCGAGCGCGCGGTGCGCGGGGTCGAGCTCGTCGGACGTCGAGAGCTTGCGGAAGTCGTACTCGAACGGATCGTGGGCGAAGT
>JBBQJG010000399.1:0-3817 GCA_038325725.1 Polyangia bacterium
GGCCTCGCGCGCGAGGGCATCCGCCGCTCGGCGGCCGCGCTCCGCCCCGCTTTCGAGGCGGCGCGTGCGGGCCGCGAGCTGGCGCCCGCCGACCGCGAGGCGCTCGCGCTGGCGAGCCTCTTCGGCGGCCTGTGCCTCGCGAACGCGGGTCTCGGCGCCGTGCACGGTTTCGCCGCGTCCCTGGGCGGCATGTTCGACGCGCCCCACGGCGCCGTCTGCGCCGCGCTCCTGCCCGCCGTCCTGCGCATCAACGCCCGCGCCCTCGCCGCCCGCGCCCCCGACGCGCCCGCCCTCCCTCGCCTACGCGAGCTCGCGGAGATCGTCACGGGGCGCGACGGCGCGACGATCGACGACGGCATCGCGTGGATCGCCGACCTCGTACGTGCCCTCGAGATCCCCGGCCTCGCCCACCACGGCCTCACACCCGCCCGCGTCCCCGAGCTCGTCGCCAAAGCCCGCGTCGCGAGCAGCATGAAGGCCAACCCCCTGCCGCTCACCGACGACGAGCTCACCGAGATCGCGATCGCGTCTCTCTGACAGGCCTCTGAAGAAGGCGACTCGATGCTGGCTCTCTCCTCCCGCCGGAACACAGGGCCCGCGAACACCCCATCCTTCCCGAGTAACGCCTTCATTAGAAGGCTCCTGACGAGGAGCTCGTCGCAATCGTCCGATCAACACCTGCGACGGCGAGATCAGAAAATTGCTCTGTTCGAGAGAACGTCATCGTTCAAACTGGGCATCTCAGGGCGTTCATTGATTCTGCTTTGGGGGCCCAGGTCACACGTCCACTAACGAATGCAACTAGGCCTCTGGCAAGGAGCAGGCGATGAACTGTTTCAAATGGTCTAAAGTTTTCGTCTCACTGGCGATCGCGAGCCTGGGCGCAGCGGGCGGGTGCGCTTCGAAGGCAGTGGTTGCGAGTTCCCGTCTAGAAGCGCAAGGCGCGACCTGCGCCGTCGATCAGGACTGCGCTGACAGTTTCTGCGATCGTGGAACGTGCGCGGTACCTATTCTCGTCCCCGAGCCAGGTACTTACGGCGTCGCCTGCGATCCTCCCCTGATACTCCCAAGCGGCCTCGTCGATGGTCGCTCCTATCGGTGCGGCGCGTACCTGTGCATGGAGGGTCGGTGCCGATCGTGCGTCAGCGACGCGGAGTGCCGCGCGACGTTGGGAGCGCCGACCTGTGGGGCCCTCGAGGGGCACAGCGGACGAAGTTGCGGAAATTACTCGGTACCGCCGCCTCCCGACGGGGCGACTCCTCCGGACGCAATCGTTCCTGACGGCAACTGACTGTCACGTCCGCGGATCCGTCGCCGACAACTACGGTCCACGCCCGACCGGCGGATCCCCGGCCTGCTTCTAGGCGGTCACGGGCTCGCAAAACGCCGTCAACATCGACAACGCCGGCCGCGAGGCGCCCAGCCACTGAGTCAGAACGCGAGCGCGAGCCCGACGCGCGCCGTGCGCGGGAGGCGTGCGATCGTTGGGCCCGCGGCGACTTCGGTGCCCACGGGATAGCCCGCGCGATCGTCGAGCAGGTTGTACAGGCCGCCGAAGTAGCGCAGGCGAAAGCGGCTCCCGAGGCGCGCGTCACCCGACAGCGTCACGTTGCACAGCACGGCGTCCGGCGCGACGTCGCCCGCGACCGTCGCGCGGCCCACGTCGACGACGACCTCGGTGCCGAGGCGCACGGCGCTGCCGAGCAGCGGCGTGATGAAGCGCAGCGCCGCGACTTCACTCGGCGCGTTCGCGAGCGGGTGGGCGCCGTCGGCGCCGAAGCGCCGCGTGCGGTGCCACGCGAGCGAGAACGACAGGAACGTTCCGCCACCCGGCTCCCAGATGACCTCGCCCTCGCCGCCGAAGCCGCGCACGCGATCGGCGAGGTTCGCGAACACGAACACGTCGGGGTTCGCGGCCGTCGGTTGCAAGACGACCATGTTCGACAGCTGCTCGGCGAAGGCGGCCACCGTGACACGCAGGTCGTCGTCGAAGCTGTGCGTGTGCTCGAGCTCGCCGCTCACGATCGTCTCGGGCGACAGCGCGCCCGCGGCCTCCTGGGTGGCGCCGCCGTCGTTGTAGAAGCGCTCGTAGGCGGACGGCGCGCGGAACGCGCGGCCGAATAAGAGCTTCGTGTTGCCGTGCGCGTACGGACGCGCGATCGCGGCGACGCGCGGGTTGACGGTCGCGCCGAACGCCTTCGTGTAGTCGTCGACGCGAAGGCCGACGTTGAAGCGAAGCCGCTCCGCCGCCTTCCAGTCGTCGACGACGTATCCCGAGGCGACGACCCCCGTCGTGTCGCTGCTGAAGTAAGGCGTCGCCCCCGGGGTGGCGGACGCAGTGTCAGACGAAGACCGCTGGCGGATCTCGAATTGATCCATGAGCTCGCCGCCCAGCGTGAGGCGGTGGGCACCGAGCGCCGGCAGGTCGAGGTGCGCTTCGCCCGTCGCCCACTGCGCGCGAAAGTCGTCGCGCGTGTCGGGCGGCGTGACTTGCAAGTAGTGGCCCTGAAAGAGGCCGTAGTCGTAGGAGAGCCGCGCCGACAGGTGCGCGCTCGCGAGCGGCTGATCGAGGCGCAGCTCGGCGTAGGCGCGCTGGTCGCGGTACATCGTGCCCGCCTCGGGCCGCGTCGCGAACACGCCCGTCGGCACCGTCTTCGTGCGGTCGTTGAAGCCCGCGCGCAGCGACACAGGTCCGACACGCCCGAGCAGGTCGGCGTGGCGCGCCTTCTCGCCGTCGGCGAGCGCGGCGACCTGGCCGTCGCTCCAGCCGAACGCGCGCTCGCCCGTGGCGTCGTAGGCGGCGGCGCTCGCGAGCAGCTCGGCCGTATCGCCGCGCACGGACAGCGTCCCGCGCGCGACCTGGGCGCCCAGCGTGCCGAGCTGCGTGCCCGCCTCGGCGTGCGCGCCCGGCGCCGGGCGGCGAGTGACAACGTTGATGACGCCAAAGAGCGCGCCCGTGCCGTACAGCACCGAGCCCGCGCCGCGCACGACCTCGATGCGCTCGACGTTCTCGAGATCGACGTCGAGATCGTGGCCGACATAACCTTGCCCCGCGACGACGTCGTTGTAGGGATGTCCGTCGACGAGCACGAGCACGCGCTTCGTATAATCGCCGGGCGCCGAGAGCCCGCGAAAGCCGAGCGCCTCGTACGTGCGATCGTTCGAGCTGATGACGCCGCGAACGGCGCGCAGCGCTTCTGCCAACGTCAGGTACCCAAGCGCGCGGATTTCGGCCGCCGTGACGACCGTGATCGACGCGGGCGCGTCCTCGGCGGGCGTGAGGCGCTTGTTGGCGGCCTCGACGTGCTCGCGCCGCAGATGCGCGTCGAGGCTCGCGCGCTGTCCGGTCTCGACGACGACGCGCGCCGTGAAGGGCTCGCGGCCTTCGTGCTCGACCTCGACGAGCCGCTCCCCCGCGCGCACGCCTTCGATGACGACGGGCGAGAAACCCACCTCGCGGCCATCGATGCGCACGAGCGCGCCGTCGACGTTGGCGCGCACGATGACGGCGCCGGTGGGCGGCGGCAGCGGCGCGAGCGGCACATCGACGGTGACCGTCGCGTCGGGCACGACCTCGATGACGGCGCGCGCGGGCACGTGCTCGGGCGCCGCGACGAACACGACGTGGCGGCCCGGCACGAGCCGCGTCGGCGAGGGCCCGACGTCGAGCGCGCGTCCGTCGGTGCCGCCCTCGCGGACGCTCGCGCCCGCGGGGAGGTTCCGGAAGACGACGCCGCCGTAGATGCGCTCGAGCGTCGGCGCGACGGCGCGCTCGGCGCCGCGCGCGAGCGCGACCGACACCGAGGCCGAACGGTAC
>JBBQJG010000400.1:0-3739 GCA_038325725.1 Polyangia bacterium
GGTCGTCACGCACGAGCCGGACATCGCGGCCTACGCAAAACGCATGATCGTCTTCCGCGACGGCCACATCGAATCCGACGGGCCCAACGCCCGGCGGGAGGTCTCGAAGTGAGCCTCTGGGCGCTGCTGGGCCTCGCCGTGCGTGGCTTCTCGCGCCACCGCATGCGCGCGCTGCTCACGGCGCTGGGCATCATCATCGGCGTGGGCGCCTTCATCACGATGGTCGCCATCGGCAGCGGCGCGAGCGCCAAGGTGACGGCGCAGATCGCCGCCATGGGCACGAACATGCTCGTCGCCTCGGGCGGCGCCTCGAACGTGGGCGGCGTGCGCGGCGGCGCGTCCTCGTCGGGCTCGGCGGCGCTCGTCGACGAGGACGTCGACGCCATCCAGCGCGCCGTCTCGGCCGTGCGCTGGGCGGCGCCCCTCGTGTCGACGCAGGCGCAAGCCGTGTGGGGCGGCGCCAACTGGGCGACGAGCATCACGGGCACGTCGCCCGACTACCTCGACATCCGCGGCTGGTCGGTCGAGGTGGGCGAGTTCTTCACGGCCCAGGACATCCAGTCGGCCTCGAAGGTCTGCGTGCTCGGTCGCACGGTCGCCGAGCAGCTGTTCGGCGACGACGATCCCGTGGGCGAGTTCGTGCGCGTGCGGACGCTGTCGTGTCAGGTGCTGGGCGTGCTGGCGCGCAAGGGCCAGAGCCAGTCGGGGCAGGACCAGGACGACACGATCCTCATGCCCTACACGACGGTGCGGCGGAAGCTCTTCAACGGGGGCGGCGCCCAGGGAAGCGCGCTGTCGCGCATCCTCATGGCGGCCACCGGGCCCGACACGACGCAGTCCGCGCAGCGCGACGTGCTGGCGCTGCTGCGCCAGCGCCACCACACGAACGAGGGCGATCCCGACGATCCCAACGTGCGTGACCTCTCCGAGTTCGCCAAGGTCGCCGAGGAGACGACGCGCACGACGACGCTGTTGCTCGCGAGCATCGCCGCCGTGTCGCTCGTCGTAGGCGGCATCGGCATCATGAACATCATGCTCGTCTCCGTGACGGAGCGGACGCGCGAGATCGGCATCCGGATGGCGATCGGCGCGCGCGGGCGCGACATCCTCGCGCAGTTCCTGCTCGAGGCCATCGTGCTCACGGCGGCGGGCGGC
Source organism: Polyangia bacterium (assembly GCA_038325725.1). Classification (GTDB taxonomy): domain Bacteria; phylum Myxococcota_A; class Polyangia; order Fen-1088; family Fen-1088; genus DASZFV01. The sequence continues at coordinate 1,156 of JBBQJG010000400.1, forward strand.
GTCATCGGCATGGCGCTCGGCACGATCTCGGCGCGCGTCCTCGCCTCGGCCATGGGGTGGCCCGCGCTGCTCAGCCTGCAGAGCTACGTCATGTCCTTCGCGTTCTCGACGGTCGTGGGCGTGCTCTTCGGCTTCTACCCGGCGCTGCGCGCCTCGCGCCTGGACCCCATCGAGGCTCTGCGGTACGAATGAAGGGTCCATGCGGGTCACGCGCATCCTCGACCTCATCGTCCTGCTCCTCCTCGCGACGGTGCTGCTCATGCCGCGCCCCGACGCGACGGTGAAGCCGGCGCTCGCCGTCGATTCCGAGCTGCGCGACCGCGTGGCCGAGCTGCAGTCGACGCTCGCGGGGCGGCCCGACTCGGTCGACGCCGCGCTCGAGCTCGCCAATATCTATCTCGACGGCCACCGGCCGGACTGGGCGCTCGCGGCCGTGAGCCCGCTCACCCGCGCCCACGCCGACGACTACCGCCTCCAACAGCTGCGGGCCCTCGCCTACGCCGACAGATTCGAGGGCGAGCCGGCGTTCGAGGCCGCCAAGCGGGCGACCGACCTGTGCGCGCGCGCCCCGACGCTCGTGGGCGCCCCGGCGTGCGGAGAGGCGACGCACGCGCGCCTCGTGCTGCTCACGGCGGCGCTCAAGAGCGTGGCCGGCGTCGACATGAAGAACCAGCCCTACCTCGCCAAGGACCGCATCTTCCGCGAGCTCCACCCGGTCTTCCTGCCGCGGCCGCGGTCGAAGGTGAAGAAGCCGCCCCCGGCGCCAGATCAAACGCGCGATTCGCCGCCGCAGGAATCGCCGCTCAAGCCTTGACAGGCCAAGGGTGCCTGAGCATCATCCGGCGTCTCATTTTCATGCGCGCTCGTAGCTCAACTGGATAGAGCATCGGCCTTCGAAGCCGAGGGTTAGGTGTTCGACTCACCTCGAGCGCACGAACCGGCGGAGCGACTGACAACTGAATATCCGGGCGTGTAGCTCAACTGGCAGAGCAGAGGACTCTTAATCCTTTTGTTGAAAGTTCGATTCTTTCCACGCCCACAGCCTTCCCTGGCGAAATGACGTCCCGAGCGCCTGGTGTCGGCAACCGCGTATCTGGGGGCAGCTCCAACTCAGAGGGGGCGCTTCCGGCCAGGATTTGGGCTCGACTGCAGCCGGATCGTTTGCGTCGAAACTCACTGCGGAGACGGGTTCGTGGCCGCGACGCCGCAAGGTGAGTGCTGTCCGGCGTGCGTGAGATCGACGGCCTGTGTGGAGGGTCGTCAGAGGTACGAAGCGTTTCGAACGGCGATCAGCGACAAGTACCAACCCACTTGCTCGGTCGACGCGGACCGGCGCGCTTCCCTGCATCATTCCTTGAGCCGCCGAGGTCGCGAGCGGCCTCGGTGCGCTCGTGGCGCAGTGGCATTTTCCTGCCCCGCGGGCGGATCGGTCGACGTTTCATTGCCCTTCGCCTTCGAGTCGGGGTGACGGCCCGCCGATAAGGACCATCGCGCGCGCCCCCTTCGCGTGTCAGATTGGTCGCCGATGGCGGCTCCTGTCCTGACCTCTCGCGCCGCGGCTGCGATCATCGAGCCGAAGCTGGCCGGTTTTCGTGGCGAGCTGACCGTCGCGGACGGCGCCGCGCGCGGCGGGCTCGCGCTTCGGGACGCCGAGGTCGGCCTGCGGTGGCTCGCGAGCGAGCGGGGCGGAGAGCTCAAGGCCACCGAGACCGGCGAGCTGCTGTACTCCTTCCCGCGCGGGCTCGTGGCTCCGGCGAAGCCGACGGGCCTCTCTCTCGCGCTTCGGTCCGTCGGGCGCGCCCTGGCGAGCGTCGGTCGCTTTGTAGTCCGCGCGTGGGTGTCGGTCGTCCTCGTGACCTACGCCGTCGTGTTCGTCGGCGTCGCGATCGCCATGGCGAGCTCGCGGGACGGCGATGGCGTCGGCGACGCGATCGGCGGCGTCTTGAACGTCGTCTTCGAGGCGCTCTACTGGACGTTCCATCCGTTCTCGCCCGTGAACTGGGGGCGTGAGCCGCGGCAAATCTGGAGCGGACGACGCCGCAACAAGGGCCTGCCGTTCTACGAGCGCGTGAACCGCTTCGTCTTCGGCCCGCCGCCCGTGGTCGAGGATCCGCGCGAGCGCGAGCGCCGCGTGCTCGAGGAGATCCGGCGGCGAGACGGCCGCGTGGGTCCTGGCGACCTCATGCGCGTCACGGGCACGGATCGCGCGGGCGCCGAGCGCGATCTCCTGCGGCTCGTCGTCGACTACGACGGCGACATCCAAGTGAGCGACGAGGGCGCCATCGTCTACGTCTTCAAGGCGCTGCGGACGACGGCCGGGAGGGGGAGCGTGACGACGGCGCGGCCCGCTTGGACCGAGCGCAAGACCGTCCCGCCGCTGACCGGCAACGGCGCCGGGACGAACTTCCTGCTCACGGCGCTCAACGGGTTCAACGTCATCGTCAGCGGCGTCGCCGTCGCGGGCGGGATCACCGTCGAGCGCATCTTCGAGCTCGTCGAGCACGCGCGCCTCGTCGCCGCGATGGGGCCGGACGCGCCGGCGCTGGCCGCCGCGCACGGCGTGCCGCTGCTGCTCGGCTGGGTG
>JBBQJG010000401.1:0-3727 GCA_038325725.1 Polyangia bacterium
CCTCATGGCCAATCCTGCTGAAGCGCTCATGATGGATCCCTTGCTCGCCCTCTACACTAATTTCCGGGGGGCGGGCTGTCTCACTCACGTTGGCACAGAGGGCAGCGCCTCGAGCTCGGCCTGCCGGAACGCATCGACGTCTACTACGGGATGGCCGACGAACGGACCGGCATGGCGCCGCCTGGCCGCGCCCGAACGCCGCCGTCAGGGGCACCCGCCGATCCACCGCGGTCTTGAATGCTTCGCGCACGAACGCGCGCCGACCACGTGAGCGAGAGACACAAGTGCGCGCTCTCCTTCAGCCAGGCGCAAGTGTTGCGCGTGAGGCATTGGCACCAGCCTAGATCGTGCATAGGTTCTGGAGCAGTCAAGCGGCGGATGATGCAAGCACAGACCCGACACGGAAATAAACCAGAGTCGGGGACGCCCATGGGCATCGATCCCGTGTGCGGCATGGCGGTGCCGCTGGCGAGCCCGCACCGCACCGCCGTCGATGGAGCGGAGGTCCTCTTCTGCAGCGTCGGCTGCCGTGACCGGTTCGCCGCCGATCCTTCCCATTTCCCTACCGCACGGAAGCCCGGAACCACGCCCGAGCCCGATGCGCCCAAGGTGAAGGCTGCCGAAGGGCCGTCCGCGCACCCTCCGACGGGGAAGGCCGAGTGGGTTTGCCCGATGCACCCGGAGATCGTGCGCGACAAGCCGGGCTCGTGCCCGACGTGCGGGAGGGCGTTGGAACCGACGGCGGCCCGCTCGGCCGACGCGGGCGACGAGGAGAGCCACGAGCTCCGCGACATGAAGCGGCGCTTCTGGTTCGCCGCCGCCGTCACCGTGCCCCTCTTTCTGATCGCCATGGGCGACCTCCTGCCGGGGCAGCCGTTCTCGCGCCTGCTGTCGTTGCGCGGGCGGACGCTGCTCGAGCTCGTCCTGGCGACGCCGGTCTGCACCTGGGCCGCGTGGCCCTTCTTCGTGCGCGCGGTCCAGTCGGTGAAGAACAAGAGCCTCAACATGTTCACGTTGATTGGGCTCGGCGTGTTCGTCGCGTACACGTACAGCCTGGTCGCCACGCTCGTCCCGGGCATCTTTCCCGCGGCCTTCCGCAGCGAGGGCGGCCAGGTCGCGGTCTATTTCGAAGCGGCCGGCGTCATCGTCACGCTCATCCTGCTGGGGCAGGTGCTGGAGCTTCGCGCGCGCAGCGCGACGGGGACGGCCATCAAGAAGCTCCTCGGCCTCTCGCCGAAGACGGCGCGCCGGCTCGCGGACGACGGGGAGGAGGCGGACGTCGCGCTCGATGCCGTCGTCGTGGGCGATCGGCTGCGAGTGCGCCCCGGAGAGAAGGTTCCCGTCGACGGCGTCGTGCTCGAGGGGACGAGCTCTATCGACGAATCGATGGTGACGGGCGAGGCGATCCCCGTGGAGAAGCACGCCGGCGAGCATGTCGTCGGCGCGACCGTGAACGGGACGGGCGCGCTGGTCATTCGCGCCGAGAAGGTCGGCGCCGAGACCCTGCTCGCGCGCATCATCGCCATGGTGGCCGAGGCGCAGCGGAGCCGCGCGCCCATCCAGAAGCTCGCGGACCGCGTCTCGGGCTATTTCGTCCCGACCGTCATGGCGTGCGCTGTCGTGACGTTCATCGTCTGGGCTCTCGTCGGCCCCTCGCCCCGCTTGGCTCATGCGCTCATCAACGCGATCGCCGTGCTCATCGTCGCATGCCCCTGCGCGCTGGGCCTCGCCACGCCCATGTCGATCATGGTTGCGACGGGGAAGGGCGCCACGATGGGCGTGCTCTTTCGCAACGCGGAGGCCATAGAGGTCATGCGAAAGGTCGACACGCTCGTGGTCGACAAGACCGGCACGCTTACGGAGGGCAAGCCGAAGCTCGTGTCCGTCGTGGCCCTCGCGGGCTTCGACGAGAAGACCGTCCTTCGGCTCGCCGCCACGCTCGAGCGCGGGAGCGAGCATCCGCTCGCCGCAGCCATCGTCAAGGGGAGCGAGGACCGCAGCATCGGGCTGGGGCAGACCTCGGACTTCAAGAGCCTCACCGGCAAGGGCGTGCGGGGGAAGGTCGACGGGCGCGCCGTGGCCCTCGGCAATCCCGCGCTCCTGACCGAGCTCGCCGTCGAAGTGCGTGCCTTCGGCGAGAAGGCCGAGCAGCTGCGGGGCGAGGGACAGACCGTCATGTTCGTCGTGGTCGACGGAAAGCCGGCGGGTCTGATCAGCGTCGCCGACCCGATCAAGGAGAGCACGGCCGCGGCCATCCGTGCCTTGCACGAAGAGGGCATCCGCATCGTGATGCTCACCGGGGACAACGAGACGACCGCTCGGGCCGTGGCGAAGACGCTCGCGCTCGACGACGTCATCGCCGGCGTCCTGCCCGATCAGAAGGCCGAGGTCATCAAGCGGCTCCAGCGCGAGGGGCGCTTCGTCGCGATGGCCGGAGATGGCTTGAATGACGCGCCCGCGCTCGCCCAGGCCCAGGTCGGCATCGCCATGGGCACCGGAACCGACGTCGCGATGGAGAGCGCGTCGGTGACGCTCGTGAAGGGCGACCTGCGAGGGATCGTTCGCGCCCGCCACCTTTCGCGCCGGACGATGCGCAACATCAAGCAGAACCTGTTCTTCGCGTTCCTGTACAACGCCGCGGGGGTTCCGATCGCGGCCGGCGTTCTCTACCCGTTCTTCGGGCTGCTCTTGTCTCCGATGATCGCAGCAGCCGCGATGAGCTTCAGCTCGGTGTCGGTGATTGGGAATGCGCTGCGCCTGCGGCGCGCTCATGTATAACGAGAAGAATATAAGTGCGATCTGCTGCTTCCCTTTGTCGCGCTGACCCTGGCCTCCGCCTGTCACGGCCGTCGAATCGCGGCGAAGTGGCTCCGCGATAGAGGAGGGCCTTTTCGACGTTGTAGTGATGAACGTGACTGAACCGATAGAGGTATGAGCGCGCCAACGCGCGCGGCTCACCTCTTCCGCGACCACCACCGTTGTCGGAAGCGGTGGTGCCCTTCGGGGCCGTATGTTTTGCGCGGTAGCCGAGGTTGGCGCATGGAATGCGCGGTTGGGCCCGGGACGACGCGCAAAGACCCACCGGTGACGCGCGGCGCCGGGGTTGCAATCACACACCGCCGTAGGTCCACCCGGCCAATGAGGAGACAACGATGAAAAGGATTCTTCTGACAGCCACTGTTCTCGCGGCGATCGCCGGCGGTGGCTTCGCGCTCGCGCAGGCCCAGACTCCGAGCGCCGATGATCACGCCGCTCACCCATCCAGCTGCCGCGAAGGAACCAAAGGCGGCTTCCGGTGAGAAGGCCGCGGCGGCCCAGACCGGAATGGGCAACGGGATGATGGGTGGCGGGAACGGGATGATGGGCGGCGGTGACGGGATGATGGGTGGCGGGAAAGGGATGATGGGCGGCGGGATGTGCGGAATGATGAGGGGCGCCGCGAACACCAAGGTCGACGTCAAGAAGGTCGACAAGGGCGTCACGATCACCATGACCTCATCCGGCGCGGCGACCGTCGGGCGCTTGGAGAAGATGGCGGAGGCGATGCGCCTCATGCACGAGGCGATGTCTCAATAGCTCGATCGCGACGAAAGGAGCGGCGCGATGCACTACGGGAACGGCGGCTGGTATCACGTGGGCGGGATATCCCTCTGGTGGCTTTGCGGCATCGCCGCCGTTGCCGCGCTGATCTGGTTCGGCGTTGCGAGCCGCCTCCCAGCGGTTGTGC
>JBBQJG010000402.1:0-3698 GCA_038325725.1 Polyangia bacterium
CCGGAGAACGGCCCCGACCCAATCGTCGCGGGCTCGCCGCCGACGACGTCGGACAGCGCCAGCACCGTCACAGGCGCCTTCGACTCGAGCGCGAGGCGGCCGCCCTTGATCGCCGACAGGTGCTTGCGGACGGCGTTGAGCGCGCCGATCGCCGCGCCCCCGTGCAGCACGGCGCCCGTCGCGGCGCGCTTGTCCTCGAGCGAGAGCCCGCGCGCCGGGGCGCACAGCAGCGACGACGTTCCGCCCGAAAGCAAGACAAGCAGGCGATCGGTGGGCGTCAGCGCGCGCACGAACGCGAGCGCGCCCTCGCCGGCGGTGACGCTGCGCGCGCTCGGCTGCGGGTGATCGGACGGGAACACCTGCACGCCGAAGGGGATCGACAGCGGCACCTTGGGGCCGGGCGCGATCGCGAGGGTGGGGCGGGGCGGGCTGCCGGCCGCCGCGCCCGCGCCGACGCCCATGAGCATCGGGAAGGCGACCTTTCCCACGGCGAGCACGTGCGTCGCCGCGGCGACGGCCGGCTCCCTGCCGGCGCCGCGCACGAGCGTCGCCCCATCGACGTGCGAGGCGACCTGCTGGAAGATTTCGAGGGACAGCTTGCGCGCGTCGAGCTCGGTCACTTTGTCCTCACTCAAACCAAGTTGCTCAAACCATATCGGGGGTTCGCGGGAGCGCTTGCGGGACGCGCCCGACCTGACGGCGGCGCCACGGTTCCCAATATCGCGTCTTGGCGAGCGAGACCAGCAGCATCGCAAACGACATGAGCACGAAGCCGATCGTCGCCTGCCGCATGTCGAGCCGGTGGTGCAGCGGCTTCGAGACGACGCCGTAACAGAGATCGACGTGGACCCAGTAGACGAGCAGCGACGTGCGTCCGAGCTGGCGCATCATCGAAAAGCGCCCGGCTTCGAAGCGCGAGACGGCGTAGGCGACGAGGGCGAGCACGCCGCAGAGGCCCAACCGGTAGAAGAACGTCCCCGGACCCATCTGCTGGACGACGTCGTTCGGGTAGCGGATGACGTAGGGGTTCCAAGCGCGCACGAGCAAGACGACGCTCATGAGCGCGAGGCCGACGGCGCCCGTCGCGAGGAAGACCCGCGCGGCCCGCCGCGGGTCGACGCTGGCGCGCACCCAGACGTGCCCGACGGCGAGCCCCACGAACGTCCACGCGCCCCACGGGAACAGGCCGAACCAGGACATGGGCCGCTGTCCGCCCACGTACGACGAGATCGCAACGGGGATGAACGTCGGAAAGTGCGCGGGCCCGATGATGGCGCCGAAGCCGACGAAGATCGCCGCCGCCGCGAGCGCGGCGCCGTATTGCCGCTTCCCCGCGCGTGGCGCCGCGACGACGGCGACGAGCACGATCGAGACGCCGATGCAGTTGAGGATGTCGATGCGAAACAGACCGTCGGGCGGACCCCAGAAGCCACTCAACGCGTACTCCTGAAAACGAAACAGGTACGCGAGCCCGAGGATCTCGAGGCCGCGTCTCACGGCGCCGCGAACCATCGTCGCGCGGTCCACGCCCTTGCGCAGCTGCCCCTCGAAGCGGATCGCGAGCGACACGCCGACGAGGAGCAGGAACAAGCGCGACGGCATGCCGCCCAGGTAGCGCGTCCACCAGTACAGGCTCGACGCCTTGCCCGCGGGGCTGACCCACGAGTCGTACAGGTGCGTCTGGATCATGAGCATGACGGCGACGCCCCGCAGCCAATCGATTGAATCCAGACGGCCTGCCGCCGGCGCCTCCAGACGCCTCGTGGCCGGGGCGGGCGCCGCGCTCGGTGTCTCGGTCATTGGCGGGCGATTTGGCCGAGCAGATCTTCGCTCGCGCTGCGCAGGGCGGTCTCGAGCGCCTCGAGCTCCATGCTCGACGCCTGCTGCGGCTTGTCGTGATGCTTCGGCCGCTGCACGGTCGCCTCACCCGACGTCAGCAGGAACACGCCCCCTCCTGGCTGCCGCGACAGCACGAGCTGCACCGCGCACGTCACCTCGACCTCGGCCCCCTGCGCCTTCGTCCGCAGCTCCTTGATGACGCCGTCGACGGCATACATGCCCGCGTTGTCGCCCGGGTCGACGTCGCCGTATGGGCGGAGCTGCGCGAGCACGAAGTCGCGCATGTGGCTGCGCAGGGTGCTGCTCGCGCGCTTGGTCTGGTCGCCCATCGGCTTGACCTCGAACGAGAGCTTCTTGCCGGCGCGCGGGCGGATCGCGGGCGCGCCCGGCGTCGGCGCGGGCGGCGTGTCGCCGACGGTGTCGTCCCCGCCGAGCTGCCGGATCGCGTCCTTCGCCATGCGCCGCACGAGCGGCACGGGATCGACGAGCGCCTTGCTGACGGCGTCCTTGGCGATGGGCGAGCCGATCTGTCCGAGCGAGCGCGCGGCCGTCGCGCGCACGGCCGGGTTCGGATCGCGAAGGGCGCCGATGAGCGCCGGCACCGAACGCGACTGGCGCAGGCGCCCCAGCACGATCGCCGCCTCGACGCGGACCTTGTACGAACGATCGTGGGCCAGGGCCTCTTCGACCTCGTCGATCTTGGGCACCGCGAGCGCGGGCGCTGGACGCAGCGCCACGACGAGCCCGGCGAGCCCAGCAATGAAGGCCGCGAACCGCAGGCGGGGGAGGGGCGCTCGCACGGGCATCCGAGAATCGCTCCGGCGTGGTGGCCGGGTCAATGACTTGCTTCGAGTATCCTGCCCGGGCTATCCGACTTAGCGCACATGTCCGCACCACAAGAAAAGATGCACGAGGCCTCCCCGGCGATCTCCCTCGCGTATTCGGTCGACGCCGATGACGCGTTCATGTTCTACGCGCTCCGCGAAGGAAGGCTCGATCCCGGCGGGTTCGCCTTCACGCACCGGCGCGACCACACGGCCGCGTTGAACCGGCTCGCGATCGAAGGAGGCGCCGACGTCGTCGCCGTGTCGCTGGGGGCGTACCCGGAGCTCGCGGGCGCGTATCAGTTGCTGCCGCACGGCGCGTCCGTGGGGCGCGGCTTCGGTCCCGTCGTCGTGTCGCGCAAGCCGATGACGATCGCGGACCTCGCCGGCGCGCGCGTCGGCATCCCGGGGCGCACGACGACGGCGTGGCTCGTGCTCCGGTTGATCCAGCCGGCGGCTGTCGGCGTCGAGATCCCGATCTTCCCGTTCGCGCGCATCTTCGAGGCGCTCGACGCCGGCGAGATCGACGCGGCTCTGTTGATCCACGAAGGCCGCCTCATCTACCCAGAGCGCGGGCTGCACAAGGTCGTCGACCTCGGCGAGTGGTGGCTGGCCGAGGCGGGCCTGCCCCTGCCGCTCGGCGTGAACGTCATCCGCCGCGCGCTCGGGGCTGATGTGATCACGCGCGTCTCCCGGGTCCTGCGCGAGAGCATCGCCTGGGCCCTCGCGAACCGTGACGAGATCATCGCGTCGATCTCCAAAGAAGATCGTGGCGAAAAAGCCCTGTCGAAAACAGATCTTATCGACTACTACCTGAACCTTTACGCGAATCAGGATACGGCCGCGATCGCCGACGATGCGCGGCGGGCCGTCGACGTCTTGTTCGCGCGCGCCAAGAAAGCCGGCTTGCTCGAGCGCGACGTCGCGGCCGACTGGTCCGACTAACGCGTGAGCGCGCGCCACACGACGTGGCAGGCGGCGCGCGAGGCGGCGAGGTGGTTGGCGCGCCACTGGGCGTGGGCGCGCGGGCCGACC
>JBBQJG010000403.1:0-3688 GCA_038325725.1 Polyangia bacterium
CGCGCCCGCCGCGCCCGCCGCGCCCGTCGTCCCCGCCGCACCCGTCGTCCCCGCCGCACCCGCCGCGCCCGTCGTCCCCGCCGCGGCGCCCGCAGCGCCGCTGCCGCCGCCCGTCCCGCCGCCGCAACCGGACGCCGTGACGATCACGAAGAAGAGCTCGAGGCCAACACGGCGAGGGTTGCGCATGACATCTTATGTGGACTTCACTCGCGCCGAGTGGTCAAGCCATCAGTCGTTTCCAACGCACCGCACGGAAAGCTGAGCCGGAACGTCGCCGCGCCGATCTCTGTATCGAGCTGACCGACATCGGCAGCCCGATTCCGGAAAACAGACGACCTGCGCCTCGCTGACTCCACTAACAATGGTTGGGCGTCGAGCGTCCATGGCCGCTTACGTTTCGGAGGTTTGATGACACGCACCCCGATTCTCTGGACACTGGCAGCCTTCACTGCGGCGGGCTGTCTGAGATCTTCGCCCGGCGGGGGTGCGGCCGATGCGGGGAGCGGCAGCGGCGGGAACCAGTCGGGGGCGGCGGGCGGCGGCGGGTCGGTTCTCGGCGCCGGCGGCACGATGGCGACCGGCGGCAGCGACGGGACGGCCGGAGGAGGAGCCGGCGGCAGCAGCGGACCGATCGGGACCGGCGGCGCTGGATCTGGCGGCGGGGGCATGACCGGCGCCGGGGGAACCCCCGGGGTTGGCGGCACGCCCGGGGCCTGCGATCCGGGCACGACGACCACCGCCTGGGCTACCACCTGTCCGACCGCGCCGCCAACGCCCTGTGTCGCGGGGACCTGGACGGCGGTCGGCCCCGATTCGGGAAACACCGACGCGACGCTGGTCGCCGAGTCGGCGCACTTCGCGGTCTATTCGAACGGAGCGATCACCGCGGCGCAGGGGATGGCCGCCACCGACGAGCTGGAGAACGTCATTTGGCCGAACCTGTTCGGCAGCCCGATCTTCTTCCCCGAGCCGTATTGCAACTCGACGACGAAGTCCAAGGCCAGCGTCGTGGTCAAGACCACCTTCGGTCTCACGGGCGGCGGCTTCGGCAAGGGCTTCATGGGGATGTGGATCGGGCCGGGAGCGACCGCCGATCACTGGGGCCTGGCGCACGAGTTCACCCACGCCGTGCAATCCACGACACGCGGGCTGCAATGCAGCGGCCCGCCGTCGACACAGGCGTACTGCGGGTGGATCTACGAGAGCCACGCCAACTGGCGCGCGCAACAACTGCCCGAGTATCACACGACGGCGATCCACTGCTCGGAGATCCTGGTGAACGCGCCGCACCTCTACCTCGGGTCGACGCGCGATCGTTACTGCGACTGGCAGTTCATGGAGTTTCTCAAGGACAAGTACTGCTACAAGGCGGTCAACGACATCTGGACGGCGCCGACGACCAGCAACGATCCGTTCACCAACATCGCGGCGACGCGCGGCTGGACCACCGGTCAACTCAACGACTTCTTCGGTGAGTGGGCGACCCACAACATCACCTGGGATTACCAGGACCCGCCGCCGTCGGCGACCGCTGGCGGCAACCAGGGGGCGCTCTACCGGTCGCCGGCGCGTGGCTTCAGCCAGGGCGGGTACGACACGATCACCAGTGTGTCGCCGCCCGAGCGCCGGCTGCGCACCGTGCACATGGAGACGCTCGACGCCGCCAATCGGCGCTACAGCGTGCCGCCGCTGCAGGCGCCGCAACGCTGGGGCTACAACATCATCCGCCTGTTCCCAGAGCCGGGCGCGACCAGCGTGACCGTCACCTTCCGCGGTGTCACCCAGGCGGCGGCGAATTCGGACTGGCGCTGGGCGATGGTGGCGACCGACGCGGCGATCACCAAGCCGCGCTACAGCGCGCTACAGAGGGGCGCGGACGGCCTGCTCACCTTCTGCGTCAACGCCGGCGAGTCGCTGTGGCTGGTGGTGACGGCGACGCCGTCAGTGCAACAGCACGTCTACTGGGATCAGCTGTACCCGTCGGTGTACCGCTACCCGTACATGATCCAGGTCGGCGGCGCGCAGCCCGACGGTTACCAGGCCAACGCGCCCAAGCCTTCGGCGACCGGCGCGGTCTGGGCCAACGGCGGCGGTTGGGTCGCCACTGGCGCCAGCGTGGCGCAGGGCGCTTTCGTCGGTCCGTACGCCGCCGTTCTTGGTGGCACCGTCGGCGCCACGGCGCGCGTCGATGATCACGCTGTGATCATGCCGGGCGCGACGCTCACCAGCGGCACGGCGAACGGCATGACGATCCTCATGAGCGGGATGACCGTCAGCGGGACGGCGCGGGTCACGCTCGGATGGCCGAACGGCCCGGGGTGGTTCGAGAAGCCGGTGTCGGCCTCAGGGACGGCGGTGCTTCTCGGCGACATCGAGTATCGCGGCGTGAACCTCACCGAGACCAGCGGGTCCTACTGCGGCTTGGTCGACAACACGATCACGAACAACTGCGCCGGGGCAGACGTTACCGTGGCGCCGCCGTACGTCTGGCGGCCGTAGTCGCGGAGCGCGCGGGGTCAGTGCGGGGCCCTGGCGGGCGCGACGAGTTGGAAACGACCTAGGGCTGGGCGGCGTCCGCGTTCACCGCCCGCGTGAGCATCACGTCGTGTCCCTTGTCGATGGTGACGTTTCCAGCGGCCATGGAGCCCGTGAAAGTGATGTCGAACGCGGTCGCCCCGTTCACGTTGGCCGCGCACCCTGCCGCGTTGCACGCGCAGGTCACCTTCGGCGCCCCGCACACCAGCGCTTGCATGCAGGTCACGGGCTGTTGGTGACCGTCGTCGTCGAACGTGATGCAGGGGCCGATCGGCCCGCCGTCCGCCGAGGTGATGACCGGTTCAAACGTACCTTCCGGCCCTGGATGGCCTCCTTGGAACCCCGGAATGCATCGGTAGTCATCCAGAGATTTGACGTAGTAGCTCGTTTGTAGCTGGCAGTAGGCCTGCCAAGGCTCGTCGATGTTGATGACGAACTTCAGTCTTCCCGCGCTCCATTGAACCTCGTACGCGTCGTACGCGACACCCTCGACGTACTCGTAGGGATGCCTCAGCTCGTCGGGCGGCCAGATCCCGTTAGGATCCGTCGGCGGAGCCGGTGCCGTTCCCGCGCCGAGCACGACGGACACGTTGCCGCTGCCGTCGGGGTTCTGGGTGAGCGAAAGGCGAATGGCGTCGGACAAGGAAGGGAAGGTGAAGTTTTCGAAGTACCCGACCCATGTCCCCTGCAGCGCCGGCTGAATCGTGTACGGCGGATTCGGCAGCATCGGCAGACCCGCGTCCGACCGCGGCTGATCGAAGCTCGCGTCAATGTTCCCGGTGGAACCGGAATCGCTCGTCCCCGCGGCGCCCGCCGTTCCCGTCGTCGCTCCCGCGGTGCCGCTGGTCCCCGCGGCCTGCTCGCCAGAACAGCTGCGCACCGTCGGCGCGCACACGTCAGTCGAGGGACAGCAGACCCACCCGTCCGAGCAGGGACATGGCCGGTTTTGAAGCGACACGGACGGCGCGCACGCGAGCGTCATGAGCGCGAGCACCGACGCTGTCACCGATGAGCTGCGGGCGACGAATGAGTCTTTCATTTTCGATCCTCCATCGTATCAACGAGCCGCGCGCGTCTTCTGGACGAAGCTCCCTCAAAAAGACGACGTTACGCTGACGCCGCCGCCGCTCGGCACGACGCTCGCCCCGACCTT
>JBBQJG010000404.1:0-3674 GCA_038325725.1 Polyangia bacterium
GCCTTCCAGCCGAAGCGCCCGACGCGCAGCGCGCCCGACACGGGGTCCTTGATGAAGTTCGGGCGGCCCGAGATTCCGTTCTTGTCGCAGTCGCCGGAGTCGGCGCGCGACAGGATCGTCCGCTCGTCGATCGCCTCGAGGAGCCCCATGCCGATGACCTTGCGGGCGATGCGGGCCGAGAACGCCGGCTGCGTGCCGTCCTTCGCCAGGACGGCGATCGTGGGCTTCGTGAGCGTCGCTGTCGCGCCGTCGCCGAACGTGACCATCTTCGTCGTCGTGCCCATGACCATCGCGCTGCCCTCGGTCGGCTGTAGTTGCACGCCGAGAGCGCCCGCGCCGTAGAGCTTGATCGCCATCGACGACTTCGCGTCGAGGCCCGTCGCGCCGAGCACCGCGCCGGGGCCGTTGTTGATGTGGCAGGTCTCGCACGACGTGCTCTGGCTGCCGGGCCCGGCTTTGCCCATCTGCTCCGTGAACACCATGTTGGGCTGCTCGCTGTGCGCGCCCGTCGCAAAGTCCGTGTGGAACAACCGGCGTCCCTCGGTGAGGTGCTGGACGTTCTCGTGCTGGACGTTGAGCGCCATCTGGCCGAACTGCGACTCCTGCATGTAGTACGGCCACACGTTCGTCGTGTCGCCGCCCGACTGCGCCGCGGCCACCGGGCCGAGGATGCCCATGCCGCCTGTGTACTTGTCGGGGTTGTCGGCCGTGATGCCGCCCTGGCCGACCTTGTAGCGGAACGTGTCCGTGTAGTACGCCGTGCGCGAGCCGGCCGGCTTGATGCTGCCCTGGAAGAAGAGGCCGAACTCGAACTCGAACAGATCGCCCATCTTGATGGGGGCGCCCGTGCGCACGTTCGCCGTCGTCGTCTGCGCTTGCGCGGTGTTGTACGGCGCGAACTTCGTCTGATAGTTCGCCCCCATGTCCATGCCACCGATCATGAGGTTGGGCATCGGGGCGTTGTTGTTCATGCCGGAGTTGGTCGCAAACACGTCGCCGTTGCCGTAGTTCTTCCAGGCGCGGAAGTTCGTGCCGCCCGTGGGCGGACCGATCGGCAGATAGGTCGCCGTGATCTTGCTTTGGCCCATCGCCGTGTAGTCCTCGACGATCCAGCCGTAGGTGCGATCCGAGAAGTAGTCCTTCACGAACTCCATGAAGGGCATGTTCGTCGTGAGCGGGCCCTCGTGGCGGCCGCGCACGCGGCCCGCGCCGCGCGTGATGATCGCGCCGTCGTCGCGCTTGAAGACGATGGGCGGGTTGACGGCGTCCGCCGCGGTGAAGAGTGGCTTGACGCTGCCGAGAGATGTCGCGTCGAGCGTCGTACGCGTCTTCGTAGAGAAGAACGTGAAGATTGCGTCGAGATCGGCGTCGGCGACGACGCTCGCAGGGTAGGCGGCCATGCCGTTGCCACCCATGCGGACCTTCGCCTTGAGCGCGTCGGCCGTGCCCTTGAACGCGAACAGATCGGGGTAGCGCAAGTTGGCCGCGCCGCTCGCCGTGTGGCAGCCGCTGCAGATCGCGACGAACGTGCTGGGGAGGCCCGCGCCTCCGCACGTCGTCGTGGGCAACGTCGGCGGTCCCTCGGGCGGCATGAACGGCGGCGGCATCGTCATCGTCATCGTCGACCCGGCCGTGCCCGGCAGGTTCGGCGTCGTGTCGACGGAGCCTCCCGCGGTGCCCGTCGGCGTCGTCGAGATGCCTCCGGTGCCACTCGGATCGACAGAGCCCGTCGAGCCGGCGCTGCCCGTCTGCGGGTGTTTCGCCGTCTCGCCGTTGCAGGCGGCGAGCGCCAGCGACGACACGGCAACGGCCGCGAGGAGCGCGGGACGCGAGACGGAACGAGGGCGAACGCCAATCACTGAGAACATCAGAACCTCCACCTGTCGGTTGCAGTCTGGTCGCGTGAACGACGAGTGCTCCGGCCCCAAGCGAGCTCCGTCGTGGTCAGATATAGGCCTGCGTGCGCTAGCGCACAACGACGGACAGGCCCTTCTTGGTGCAGTCGAGGGCTGGAAAATGCAGCAGCGGCGCGCCTCTCGGAGCCTCGCGCGCGCGTTTCGGGAGGTTCAGCGACGCCGAGGGCAGGGTGTATACAAGGTCGCGTGGAGGCGGGCCAACGCATCGGGAAGTACGTCCTGGATGAACGCATCGCCGTGGGTGGCATGGCCGAGGTGTGGGCGGCGCACGTCGAGGGGCTGCAGGGTTTCGTCAAGCCGGTCGCGCTGAAGTTCATTCTCGAGTCGTTCTCGGGCGATCCCGACCTCGAGCGGCTGTTCGTCAACGAAGCCCGCATCGCGGCGCGCCTGCAGCACGCGAACCTCGTCGCGGTGTTCGACTTCGACAAGATCGATGCGAACCAAGAGCGTGGCCTCGCGGGTCGGTACTACATCGCGATGGAGCGCGTCGAGGGGCCGGACCTGCGGCGCATCACCGCGGCGGCGCACGACGCGGGCTACGTCTTCCCCGTGAGCCTCGCGCTCTACGTCGCGGGCGAGATGTGCAAGGCGCTGCGCTACGTGCACGAGCGGCGCGACGAGCGCGGGGCCATGGGCCTCGTCCACCGCGACGTGTCTCCGCACAACGTGCTCGTCGGCTACACGGGGGAGGTGAAGCTGTCCGACTTCGGGATCGCGAAGGCGCGCGAGCAGAGCGCGCGCAACACAAAGTCGGGCGCGTTCCGCGGCAAGATTTGCTACGCGTCGCCCGAGCAGCTCGCGGGCGGCGCGGTCGATCACCGCACGGATCAATTTGCCGCGGGCGTGACGATCTGGGAGCTGCTCGCGGGGCGTCGGTTGTTCGACGGCGCGTCGGACATGGAGATCATCGGTCAGGTCGCGCGCTGCGAGATCCCGACGCTGCAAGAGAGCACCGGGCGCGCGGACGTTCCGCACGACGTCGAGGTCGTGTTGCGGCGGATGCTCGCGCCCGATCCGGCGGCGCGCTTTTCGAGCACGGCCAAGGCGCTGTCCGCCGTGCTCGGCCTGCGCGCGTACTCTCCCGACGGCGCGCCGCTCGGCGAGCTCGTGCGCACGCTGTTCCGCGGGGCGGCGCCGCACATGTCGCAGACGATGCCCATCGCGGCGGCGCCGCTGCCCCCGCGGCCGAGCGAGGTCGAGACGCGCACGATGCACGCGGGCGCGTCGACGGCGCGCGCGCAGAGGCGCGGTGCGGACGGCGCGAGCGCGCCGCCACCGGCGGTCGTCGCCGGTACCGCGGGCCCCACGACGGACATTCGCGCGGGGCGCGCCGTCGCGCGCGTCGCCGCGATCGCGATCGTCGTCGGTGCGTTGGGCGCGGTGTTCCTCGTGCGTCAGCGCGGTTCGTCGTCAGTGACGACGGCACCGCCCGTGACCGTGCCGGTGGCAGCCACGGCCGCTGCTCCGGTGGCGGCGCCGCCTGCGACACCCGAGCCCGCTCCGCCGTCCGCTCCGGTGACCGCGTCGCCGACGACGCCCGAGCTCGCGCCGTCACCTGCTCCGGTGGCTGCGCCACCGCCGCCGCGTCTTCCTGCGGAACCTGCCGCCCTCGAACCTCCCACGGCCGGTCCCCCGATCCACGCGAGCGACCGTCACGCCCCTCACGCGAAGGGGACGCACGCGCGTAAGCCGGGGGCGTCGGACATCGCGGCCGGCGCCGCCGAAGCTCCCGTCGTCACGCCGTCGCCTCGTTCGCGC
>JBBQJG010000405.1:0-3669 GCA_038325725.1 Polyangia bacterium
CCGACTTGCCGCCGCGCTCGAGCGGCGCGCCGCCCGTGACGAGCTGCCCCTTGGCGCCGAGCGCGCTCATCCAAGCGCCCCATTTTTCCATGACGGCCTGGATCTGCTCGGGCGTCGAGCGCTCGCGCCACGTCAGGTCGCCGTTCCGGTAAATGAACATGAAGTCTTTCATCTGAATCTCCTTCGTTTCGTGAGCGGCCGCCCCACCACGGGGCGTTGGCCTTTTCCTTCATGACGATCCGCGCCCCGCGAAGGAGACACCCCGTGAGATTAATTTTCGACGCGACGGGCTTCCGGAAATCGTTGTGCAATCCGCGGCGACGTTTCTCCCTCGTGGCGTGCGGTGAGCGCTTACGCTGCACACGATGTTGACGATGAAACGCGATCGAGCTCTGCTTCTCGGGCTCGTCCTGCTGATGGCTTGCTCGACGTCGGGGTCGAAGGGCGGCGCCGATGCGGGCCGGTCCCCCGGCGCGGCGGGCGCGCCCAGCGACGGCGGGGCGGGCATCGTGGGCACGAGCAGCGGCGGCGCGGGCGCGAGCGCGGGGGACGTCGACGCGGCCGGCGCCACCGACGGAGCTGCGTCCAACGATGCCGCCGCGCCGCCCGCCTCGGACGCGGGGACGAACAGCGGCCCGACGGCGTACGAGGCCGAGCGCGGCTTCCTCGCCGGAGGCACGACGGTGGCGAGCGCGCACACAGGGTTCAGCGGCTCCGGGTACGTCTCGGGCTTCACGGCGGCGGGCGCCGAGGTCATCTCGGCGATCGACGTCGCGGCGGCGGCCACGTACGACGTCACCTTCCGCTATGCGAGCGCCTCGGCTTCCGGAAAGACGCTCACCCTCTACATCAACGGCTACCGCTCGGGCCCCGTGTCGTTTCCGTCGACGAGCGGCGCGTGGGCGAGTCACGGCGAGAGCCTGGCCCTGCGCGCCGGTCTCAACACGCTCTCTCTCGTCTTCGAGCCGAGCGACGGTGGCGGGATCGACCTCGACGCCGTGCTCGTGCAAGGCGGCGTCGCGCTCGCGGCGCGCGGCGCGACGACGCCGTGGGTGGAGCTCGAGGCGGAGTCGATGATGACGAACGCGACGCTCGTCGGGCCTGGGCGTGAGTACGGCACGATCGAAGCCGAGTGCTCGGGCCGCAAGGCCGTCCGCTTCGACAAGACGGGCGACTTCGTGTCCTTTACGTTGTCGCGCGCCGCCAACACGCTCGTCGTGCGCGCCTCGATCCCCGACAGCGCCGACGGACAAGGGCAGTCCGGCACGCTGGGGCTCTACGTCGACGGACGACGCGCGCGCGCCCTGACGCTCAGCTCGAAGTACGCGTGGGTCTACGGCGGGTATCCGTACGACAACACGCCGGCCGCAGGCGCGCCCCATCACTACTTCGACGAACAACGCTTCGACGTGGGCGAGCTGCCCGCGGGCGCGGTCATCAAGCTCCAGAAAGATGTCGGCGACACCCTCACGCCCCTCACGATCGATCTCGTCGATCTCGAAGAGGCACCGGCCGCGTTCGCGATGCCCGCGGGCTTCCTGTCGATCACCGCGCAGGGCGCCGTCGCCGACGACGGCCAGGACGATTCGGCGGCCATCGCGGCGACGATCGCGCTCGCGCAAACCCAGAAGAAGGGCGTGTTCGTGCCGCCCGGCACGTTCGAGATCGCCGGGCACGTCGCCCTCACGGGTGTAGCGCTCGCGGGCGCAGGGCCATGGCACTCGGTGCTCCACGGCAAGGCGGGGAAAGGCGGCCTGTTCGGCGGCGGCGGCCGCATCGCGATCCTCGACCTCGCAATCTTCGGCGACGTCTCGCACCGCGACGACGCCAACTTCGACACGGCCATCGAGGGCAACTTCGGCGTCGGGTCCCTCGTCCAGAACGTCTGGATCGAGCACACGAAGGTGGGCCTGTGGATCGACGCCCCCAGCGACGGGTTCTACGTCGTCGGGACGCGCATTCGCGACACGTTCGCCGACGGCGTCAACATCCACAAAGGGACGCGCGGCATGCGCTTCGATCAATCGCACGTCCGCAACACAGGCGACGACGGTCTCGCGATGTTCTCGGAGGCGCTGCCCGTCACGGGCTGCGCCTACACCTTCAATACGGTGACGCTGCCCATGCTCGCGAACGACGTCGGCCTCTATGGCGGCACCGACAATCGCGTCGAGGACAACCTGCTGTCCGACACCGTCAACGCGTCGGCCGGCATCGCCGTGAGCACGCGCTTTTCGCCCGTGCCCTTCGCGGGCACGACCTCCGTCCAGCGCAACACCCTCACGCGCACGGGCGGCTACGAGCACAACTGGATGAAGGCGTTCGGCGCGATCTGGTTGTTCGCCGACAGCGCGGCGATCGCCGCGCCCGTGCTCATCAAGGACGTCGACGTCGTCGACAGCTCGTACCAGGGGCTCCTGCTGAGTGGCGACAACGCCATCGGACAGGTGACGTTCGACGGCGTCCGCGTCACGGGCGCCGGCAGCTACGGCATCGACCTGTCCGCGAAGGGCAGCGCCACGTTCCAGAACGTCACGGTGTCGGGGGCGTCGATGGGCGCCCTCAACAATCCGGGAGGCTACACGCTGGTCCGCGGCGCCGGCAACAGCGGGTTCTGACGCTCCGAAGCCGCGCTCAATAGTCGTCGGAGCAGACGACGAACTTGCCGCAGGTGTCCTCGCCGGCGACGAGGATGTCGTTGCGCGGCGACCACGCCACGCTGAGCGGCGCGTAGGTGGGCAGCTTGCTCGCGTGGACCTTGAGCGATTCGGCGTCGAAGATCGCGAGCTTGTATTCGCTCGACGAGACGCCGACGCCGAGGGCGAGCCACTGCGCGTCGGTCGAGTACCGGATCGCGTTGACGCTCATCGGGACGTTCGTCGAATCGGGGATCTTGATCGTTCCGGCCCTCGGCAGGCGATCTTGCGGCGGCGGGACCGTCCAGAAGCTCACGACGCCGTCGCTGCCGCCGCCGGCCATCGTGAGGCCGTTCGGCGCGAACGTCACCGACGACGCGCCCAAGCCGTCCGACGAGATGCCAATGGCGATCGGGGTCGTCGTGCCCGGCGCCACGTTGGCCAGCTCGCCCGAGCCATCGGCGAACCCGAGGGCGAGCCACGCCGTCGTCGGCGTCATCATGGGCGCGAGGCCGAGCGCGTAGCCCTTGTGGCCCGTCGGGACGGTGAACACGGCCGCGGCGCCCGCGCCGATGTCGTGGCGCGTGAGAATGCCCGCGAAGTCGATCGCCCAGACATTCTTGCCGTCGGCGCTGATCGCGACGCCCTCCAGGTCGGCGTCGTGGTCGAGCAAAACGCCCTTCGAGGTGAGGGTCGCGACATCGAAGAGCTCGAGCGCGCCCTTCTGCGAGCCCGCGACGATCGTCTTGCCATTGGGCGAGAAGGCCACGTACGTCTGGCCCTGGGACGTGAGAGTCCTCGGCTGCGTGGGCACGCCATCCACCATCTTCCACAGCCGCACCGTGCCGTCGCTCCCCGCGGTCGCGAGGACGTTGCCGTCGGGGGAGAACGCCACGTCCGCGATGTAGACGGGATAAAATGGGCTGCTGTTGTTGCACGAGAGCACGTCGACGTGGAAGTACTCGGTGCACTTCGTGAGCGAGGGAGGCGACACGATGTGAAGCGGCGGCGCGCCGCCCGCCCCCGCGGCGCC
>JBBQJG010000406.1:0-3640 GCA_038325725.1 Polyangia bacterium
CGCCGCTCGCCTGGGTCGTTCCGCCGCTTCCCGCGCCGCCGGGGCCAGCGGGTGGCGCCGCGCTTCCCGAGCAACCAACACCGGCGCCGACGATCAACGACCAGCAAAGGGCCTTGGTTCTCATTCCCCTTTGAGGAGGCCGCGCCGGGCTTTTCTCAAACAATCGCGTGGCCGCACCGAGTTAGAGCGACGGGCAGGCGACCGGCTTGGTGTCGACGACCACGTCGTCAATCCACACGTCGAGCGGCGCGGTCATGGCGTGGAAGCTCCACGCGCCCGCGAAGAGCTGCGTGATGGCCGGGCCGTACCACGGCGACGTCACGACCGTCGGCGCGACGCAGCCGTTGCCGTGCTCGTCGATGGAGAGAATGGGAGCCGCCGCGCCGTCCTTGTACATGCGCAGCTTGCGCGTCACGGAGTCCGTCTCGAACGAGACGCAGGCCCACCCGGTGGGCATCGACGTGCTGCTCTGCGAAGAACAGTCGTGATAGCCGTCGGTGCCCATCGCCGACAGCCCGTAGACGAAGCTGTACGTGTTGACGCCCTTCTTGGGGAGCGAGCTCAAGATGTACGAAGCGTTGCGGCCGACCGCGGGCGACGTCGCCTCGGCGGCGCCGCTCACGCCGAAGAAGGTCCAGTGAACGCTCGTGCCGTTGGGGTCGATGTACATCCTCATGCGCCCGTACACGTGAGTCGGTTTGCTCGCGAAAATTGGCTGAGCGCCATCGGAGAAGAGGCGCCCGCCCGCGGTGACGGCGTTGTCGATGTGGACGTGAAGCGCGGTCGTGCCTGACGTCGTGTGCGTTCCGTCGAGCTGCATCGTGGCGCCTGTCGCGAGGGCGGCGTGCCACGGCCCGAGCTTCTGCTTGTCGGCGATCGTCGTGACCGTCGGGTACTTGTCGAACGTCTCGCAGAAGAGCGCCGTGCCGCACGGATCGGCGGACCCGCCGTCGACGCCGGCCCCCCCCGCGCCCGCGTTGCCACCGTCGGCGTTGCCACCGGCGCCCGCGCCGCCGCTGCCCGCGCTGCCGGTCGATCCGCCATCGGCGCCAGCGCCGCCCGAGCCGCTGGTCGAACCACCGGTGCCGCCGCTGCCGCCCGAACCACCCGACGCGCCGGCTTCGCCCGAGGCGCCCGCCTCGCCCGTCGCCGTCGAGCCCGCGGCTCCGGTCGCGCCCGCGGCGCCCGCGCTCGGCTTGCCGGCGCCGCCTCCGCATCCGGCGGCGCCCAACAAACAGATCAACACACCGACGCGACGCGATTCAATGAGGGGGTTCATCGCGTGGCGATCGTAACAGCCAATCGCGAAAGGGTGAACCACCAGCCGGAAATCAGCTGAGCAATGCGTCGACGGCGCGGTCGCCATCGATCGTCGGCAGGGCCGCGATCTCGTCGGCGAAGCGCTTCGCGCGCAGCCGCAGCTCGGGCGCGTCGAGCACGCGCTGGATCGCGGCGCCGAGCGTGCCCGCGTCCGGTTTCGTCAGGGTGAGCCCGGCCCCGGACGCGGCGATGAGCCGTCCGTTGTGTGGCTGATCCGCGCCCGCAGGGACGACGACCATGGGCAGCCCCGCGGCGAGACCTCCGAGAAGAGTTCCCGAGCCGCCGTGACAGACGAGCGCCGCCACACGCGGCAGCACGTCGCGTTGGGGGACCCACGCCTCGACGTGAACGTTCGCCGGGATCGCGCCGAGCGAGGCGACGTCGAAGCCTCGGCCCGTCGTGAGGAGCGCGCGCACGGGCAGGTCGGCCACGGCGTCGAGCGACGTGCGGTAGATCGAGCGCATGTCCGCGATGGTTCCGACGAGCGTTCCGTACGTGATGTAGACGAGGGGCCGCGGGTCGCCCGCAGGCGCCCACGCGGCGGGCGCGGCGCTCGGTGCGTCCTCGACGACGCGCGCGCGAAAAGGGGCGCGCATCCGCGAGCCGTCCGGCACGACGTCGAGGGACGCGGGGAACGACGAGAAGACGGGCTCGGCGCGCAGCGACGCGCCCGCGTCGGGTGACAGCCCCGCGCGTGCGCGCAGCGCATCGATGGGCGCCTCGATCAACGCGGGCAGCACCTCTTCGAAGGACACCGAGTGGACCGCGACACGCGCGTGCCGCACGCCCGCGCGCTCGGCCGCGATCAACGCCGCGTACTCGACGGAGTCACGGACGACGACGTCGGGGCGAAAGGACGCGATGGCTTCCTGCAACTTCGGCAGCGCGGTCGAGGCGTTGACGCCCGCGAAGAGCTCGCCGGCGGCGATCGACATCATTTCTGCCTCCGGTGCGTGCCGCAGGCGCGCCCAGAGGGGACCGAGCGCTTCGTCGCCCGGATGATCGAAGGGCGCGTGCGCGAGCCCCGCGCCGCGCAACGTCTCGCCCACCTCGGCGGGCGCCGCGACGACGACCTCGTGTTGGCGCGCGACGAGCGCGCGCGCGTAAGGCAGCAACGGCTGCAGGTGGCCCGCGCCTCGCGTCGACGAAAACAATATGCGCATCGTCTGACCATCGAACGGACGCGCCACGCAGTCAACGCGTCAGCGCGCGTGTCGCGGTATCCTCGATGCCCATGCGCTCTCTCCGAATGCTGGCCTTGGTTTTTTTCTGCATTCTCGGCGCGGGCTGCTCCTCCGCCAAGCCCGCCGGCGGTCACCCGGCCGTCGGCGCGTGCGACATGTTGCCAGCCGCCGGGACCTGGCAAGATGTGACGCCGCCGGGAACGTCATCGAAGTCGGCCGTCAACGGCACCGTCGGGGCCGCGATCATCGTCGATCCTTTCGATCCCCGTCGCGTGTGGCTCGGCACGGGCAGCGAGAACAGCGAGATCTGGCGCTCGGATGATTGCGGCGCCAACTGGACGCAGGTGAACACGGGGCCCGGCGGCGTGGGCGACAAGAAGACCTTCGGCGGGGTCGGTGACGGCGCGCAATGGAGCATGCAAGCCGATCCCGTCGCGCCGGGCGTGCTCTACGCGGTGTCGGGCTACGGCGCGCAGAGCTTGTGGAAGACGACCGACGGCGGCACGAGCTGGACGGACGTGCTCGCCGGCACCGAGTACGCGACCCACGCGGACTACCGCTTCGTGAACAACGTGTCGCTCGATCCCTCCGACCATCTTCACGTCGTCGTGTCGACGCACGGCGGGTGCTCGGCGCCTTACGCGCCGAGTTGCATCGCCGAGACGAAAGATGGAGGGAAGACGTGGCGCGTGGCGACGGCGCCCGAAGGGTGGTTCGAAGGCGGTGGGCTCATCGTCGTCAAGGGCGGGCTGTGGGTCTGGTGCGGGTCGAGCCTCATGGTGACGACGGACGCGGGCGCGACGTGGTCGAAGGACGCGCTCGCGGGCGGCGGGTCATGCGAGGCCGAGTACACGATCCGTTCGTTCGTGCCGGCGGCCAACGGCAAGTACTACCTCGGTAGCCGCAGCGGTGTGCTGCGCAGCGCCGACGGCGCGAAGTGGGAGCACGTCACCAGTACGAGCGGCACGATGGTCATGATCGCGCAAGGGACCACGCAGGTGTTCGCGGCGAACCAGTGGCAGCCGTCGATCCGGTCGGCGCGCCTCGACGACGATCAGACGTGGAGCGATCTCCCGGCGCCGCCGCAGATCAGCCAGGGCAGCGACCACGGCATCCCGTTCCTCGCCTACGACGAC
>JBBQJG010000407.1:0-3627 GCA_038325725.1 Polyangia bacterium
TGGTGCCCGGCCTTGTCCCGCGCGCGCGCGTCGACGCCGCCCTGCGCGCGATCAACCACTCGCTCGGCGAGCAGGGCATCGCCAAGGACGCGCTTTGGACGATGCGCGCGCAGACCTTCTGCCCCGAGCTCGTGAGCGCGCCGCAAATCTTGGACCTGTACCGCGAGACCGGCCTGCGCGACCTCGCCGAGGCGGCGATCGGCGCCGGCCGCGTGAGCGCGCCGACCACGGGCCAGATCGCGCTGCGCTTCCCCCAGCTCGCCGAGTCGCCGCGCGATCCGTTCCCGCACATCGACGGCATGCCCGGCCCGCTCAACGGCGTCACGGCGGGCACGATCTATCACTTCACGGCGCTGGGCGGCGTCTTCCTCAGCGACGTCGACCTCCCCTTCCACGGCAACCTCACCGTGTGGCCCGGCACGCACACGCGGCTCGCCGAGCACTTCGCGCGCGAGGGCACCGACGGGCTGCTCGCCGGCTTCCCACCCATCGCGATGCCCCCACCGCGCCAGCTTCGCGCGCGCGCGGGCGACGCGCTCCTCGCGCACTACCAGCTCGCCCACGGCGTCGCCGCGAACGTCGGCCCCGCCGTCCGATACGCCGTCTTCTTCCGCCTCTTCCATGACGCCCACACGACGACCTCGACGGAGACGATGCTCGACCTTTGGCGCGAGTGGGAGGGGCTGCGCGGCTTGGCAGGGGGGCCTTTTGCGACTAGCTTTCGCGCGTGACCACCACAGACGCCGCGCCCGCCCCGCAATCGCAGACCTTCGGCCGCCGCAACCGCGGCAAGCTGATCCTGATCGCGTTCGTCGTCGTCGGGGGCGGAGGCGCCGCGCTGTGGACGATGGCCACCCTCGCGTTCTCGTACTCGCAGGGCGATCGCGTCGGCTACGTGCAGAAGTTTTCGCGCAAAGGCTGGGTCTGTCGGACGTGGGAGGGTGAGCTCGCGATGACGCCCGTCCCCGGCTCGGCCCCCGAGATCTTCGAGTTCACCGTGCCCGACGCAACAGTCGCCGCCAAGATCAAGGAAGGCGAGGGCAAGCGGGTCGCGATCCACTACGAAGAGAAGCGCGGCGTCCCGAGCAAGTGCTTCGGCGACACGCACTACTTCGCCACCGACGTTCGCGTCCTCGCGCAGTGACGGCGCGGAGCCGTGTGCGGCCCGCGTCCCCCCGACGCGCGGGGGCGCCGGCTCGGTTGCCTTTGCGGGGCCGTCGCCCTACTTTGGGCCGGATGTCGAGCGGCGACGCTGGCGGCGTGGAGGCGGTGGATCCGCGCGTCGGTCAGGTCCTCGGCGAGCGCTACCGCCTCGTGCGCCCCCTCGAGGCCCGCGAAAGCGGCACGCTGTACGAGGCGCTCAATACGCTCGACGGCCGCGTCGTCGACGTCGAGCTGCTGCACGCCGACGCGGCGAGCGCCGACGACGTCGCGCGGTTTCTCGAGACCGCCCGCACCGTGGCGCGCGTCGGGCACGACGGCGTCGTGCAGATCTTCAACGGCGGGCGCGCGACCTGGGGCGATGTCTTCCTCGCGGTCGAACACCTCGAAGGCGAAGCCAATGACCTCGCGCGCGTCCTCGCGGCCGAGCCGCCGCTGCCCTGGGATCGCGCGCAGAGCCTCCTCCTCCAGCTCGCGGACGCGCTCGGCGCCCTGCACAAGCACGGTCTCGTGCACGGCGAGCTGCGTCCGGAAAGCGTCCGGCTCGTCGCCCGCGACGCGCGGCGCGACCTCGTCAAGCTGCGGGACATCGGCGCGGACCAACTCCGCGAGCCGGGCGTGGCCGGCGAGCGCTCCCCGGCGCTCCGTTTCGATCCCCGCGCCGACGTCCAGGCGCTGGGACGACTCGCCTACCGCATGGTGACG
Organism: Polyangia bacterium; assembly: GCA_038325725.1. Lineage (GTDB taxonomy): Bacteria > Myxococcota_A > Polyangia > Fen-1088 > Fen-1088 > DASZFV01. The sequence goes on from JBBQJG010000407.1 coordinate 1,867, forward strand.
GGCGCGCCGGCGGACTTCGAAGGCGACGCGCCCGCGCCGTCGAGCCAGCGCCCCGCCGGCACGCTCCCCGCCGAGCTCGATGGCGTCCTGCTGCGCGCGCTCGAACGGGATCCCGAACGCCGCTGGCCCGACATGGCCTCGTTCGCCGAGGCGCTCGGGCGCTGCCGGCTCACGCGCCGCCAGAGCGTGCGCGTCGAAGCCCTCGCCGCGGCCGAGCTGGCCGGCAACCGGGCGGCCTCTGGCGCCTTCGAGGCCGCGACGAACCGCCGTCACCGCGCGTGGAACGTCATGAGCGTCGTCGCCGCCGTGGTCCTCGCGATCCTGGGCCTGCACGTCCTGCTGAACGCGCCCGGCCACGTCCAGATCACGACGCTCCCCGCCGACGCCGAGGTCACCTTCAACGGCATGCCCGTGCCGGCGCGCTCGCCCATCGTCCTCGACGCCGATCCCGGGCACTACGTGCTCGTCGTGTCTCACGCCGGCTTCGAGACCGCCGAGCGCACCGTCGACGTCACGGCGCGCGCGACCGTCGACGTCGCCGTGGAGCTTTCGCCTTTGGTTTTGAAACGATGAAAAAACACCTCGGCCGCGCGGCGGCGTGGCTCGTCACGGGCGGCCTGCTCTTCTTCGTCTTCAAGAACATCAAGGTCGCGGAGGTCGTCGCGTCGGTGCGGGGTGCGGCGCCGTGGACCGTGCCCGTCTGCATCGCGGGCATCGTCGCGATCTACCTCGCCGACTCGTTCGCGATCTGGAAGACCTTCGGGTGGTTCCTCGCGCAGTTCTCGTACGCCGAGGTGCTCGTCGTCCGCGGCGCGACGTACCTCCTCGCGGTCGTCAACTACAACGTCGGGCAGGGCGCGATCGTCTACTTCGTGAACCGCTCGCGGGGCGTGCCCGTCGCGCGGGGCATCGCGACGGTGTTGTTCATCATGGGGGTGAACATCCTCGCGCTCCTCGTGCTCGCGACGCTCGGCCTCGCCATCGCGACAAAAGTGCCGAGCGCCCTGCCACTCGGCCTCGGCCTCGCCTACGCGGGCCTCGCCCTTTACGCCATCATCGTCGCGACGAAGCCGCGCCTCGTCGCCAAGCAGCCCGTGTTCCAGGTGCTGCTGTCGGCCGGGCTCGCCGGCCACGCGCGCGCGCTGCTCGTGCGCATTCCGCACATTGCCGCGATCGTCGCGTACCAAACGGCGATGCTCCACGCGTTCGGCGTCGCCGTCCCTCTCGGCCAGGCGTTCGCGGCGCTGCCCATCGTGTTCCTCATCGCCGTGCTGCCTATCTCAGTGCAGGGTCTCGGCGTCACACAGTGGGCGATGGTCTTCTTTTTTGCGCGTTACGCCCCAGGCGGCCACGAAGAGCCCGTCATCGCGGCGAGCCTCGTCCCGCTCGCGATCGCGATGACGGTCCAGGTCCTCATTGGGCTCGTCTGCGTGCGGAGTCGCACCGGGCGCGAGCTGCGAGCGGCGTCGACCGCCGCGTCGTCGGCGACGGCCGCCTCCTCAAGCGGGTGAACGCGAGCGCGAGCGCGCAGCCGCCCAAGGCGGGCAGGCCGCTCGACCCGCCCCCAACGTCGCACGCGCAACCGGCGCCGACGACCTGCGTGTCGACGAGGTGCGAGCCCGTCATCGTGCCCTCCGGTGCGCCCGCGACGCCTGCCCCCGCTCCCCCACTGACGCCGCCCGCGCCACCCGCCCCGAGCGCGCCCGCCGCGCCGAGGCCCGACCCGCCTTCTCCGCTCGATCCGGCGGCGCCCGTGATTCC
>JBBQJG010000408.1:0-3549 GCA_038325725.1 Polyangia bacterium
GGGCGCGAGCCGGCGGCGGGGCGCAAACAGTACCTGGCGCTCGCGCGCGACCTGCCGGCGCACCCGCTCGCCGATGAGGCGCTGCGACGCGCGAGCGCGGCGACCGCGACCGCGGCGACGCCCGCCGGGAGAGACGGCGGCGCGACGCCCGACGCGGCCGCGGCGACCGCCGACACGCTCGCGCCCGAGGATCGGCTGCGGCGCGCGGCGACGCTCACGCACGACCGCCATTGGGACGAGGCGCTCACTGAGCTCGGCAAGCTCTCGGGCGCGCTGCCGCCCGCGCTCGCCGCGCGGCGCGACTTCCAGCTCGGCATGACGAAGTTCCACATGCGCCGCGACTACGCGGGCGCCGCGACGCTGCTCCTCGGCGCGGCGTCGCACCTGCCGGCCGACGACGCGGCGGAGGCGGCATTTCACGGCGCGCGGGCGCTGTCGCGCGTCGACCGCGACGACGAGGCGATCGCCGGCTACCGCAAGGTCGTCGAGCAATACCCGCGCTCGAAGTGGGCCGGCGAGGCGCAGTACCTCTCGGGCTGGCTCGACTACAACCGCGGCCGCTTCCGAGAGAGCCTCCCGGCGCTCGAGGCGACGCTCGACCGCTTCGGCAAGAGCACCTTCGCCGACGAGGCCGCGTGGTGCGTCGCCTTCGCGCACCTGCTGCTCGGCGAGGCCGACGCCGCGTTCGCAGGCCTCGCGCGCTACGCGAAGCTGCCGGCGACGGGCATGACGTCGGGCGAGCGCGCGACTCAGGTCGCCTACTGGCGCGCGCGTCTCCACGACAAGATCGGCCACGCCACCGAGGCGCGCGACGGCTACCGGGCGCTCGTGCGCGACGCGCCGCTGTCGTTCTACGGCTTGCTCGCGGCGGCGCGCCTCGACGACGCCAAAATGTCGACGCCCCCCACGCTGCCGACGAAGACGGTCGTCGTCGCCGCCCCCGCGCACCCCGAGCGCGATCCGGCCGTCGCGCGCGGGCTTGAGCTGCTCGACGCCGGCCTCACCGTCGAGGCGGGCGACGAGCTGCAACGCGAAGAGAAGGGCATCCTCGCGCGGGCGGGCGGCGACAAGGCGCTGCCGTGGCTCTTTGGCCTCTACCAGCGCGCCGAGAATTTTCACCGCGCGTACCAGGTCGCCGAATCGCGCGACGCGGGCGCGCTCGAATCGGCGCCCACGGGCGGCGCGCGCGCGTTCTGGGAGGCGGCCTACCCGCGCGCCTACGCCAACCTCGTCGAGAAGTTCGGCCCGGCGGCGGGCGATCCCGACGTGTGGCTCTACGCGATCATGCGCAAGGAGTCGGGCTTCGATCCGCTCGACGTGTCGTACGCCGACGCGCGCGGGCTCTTGCAGATGATCCCGCCGACGAGCACGCGCGTCGCCGCGGGCGCCAAGGTGCCCTTCGCGCCCGACGACTTGTACGATCCCGAGATGAACGTGCGCCTGGGCGCGCTGTACATTGGCGCGCTCTACAAGAAGTTCGGCGGGCAGGCGCCGCTCGCGGCGGGCGCCTACAACGCCGGGCCGCGCGCGATGTCCAAGTGGTGCGAGCAGCACGGCGGTCGCCCCACCGACGAGTTCGTCGAGCTCATCGCCTTTCAGCAGACGCGCGAGTACGCCAAGCGCGTCACCGCGCTGTACGCGCGCTACCGGTTCTTGTACGGCCCGTCGCCGTACAAGCTACCGCTCACGCTGAACACGAAGCCGGCACCGACCGGCCCCGACTACTGAGGCCGCGATCTATACTGCGCCCATGGCCAAGTATCGCGGCACCATCCGTAAGAGCGATCTCGAGGGCGGACACTGGCAGCTCGAGGCCGAAGACGGCACAACCTACGTGCTCGAGGACGCGCCCGCCGACGTCGCGCAAGACGGCGCCCAGGTCGAGCTCGACGGCAAGGTCGACGACGGCGCGATGGGCTTCATGATGACGGGCCCGACCCTCAAGGTGAAGTCCGGCAAGCGCGTCTGACGACGACCACGTCTTGATTGACGCCGCCGCCAACCGCGGCGACCATACGGCGCATGATGAAAATTATCGGTCTCGTTTTGGGGGCGTTGGTTCTTCTTCCGTCTTGCGGCGGTGGCAGCGCCGCAGCTCCGGCGACGGCCAACGCGGCCTGTCGCGAAGAAGTCGCACAGGCCTGCGACAGGGCCTATGCGTGCGTCGCGGTCGCGGATCGGGACACCGATTTCACGGACCAATACGGGACATCGCTGGCCGACTGCAAGAGCACGGTCGTCGACGCCCAGTGCGCGACCGCCGCCGCCGATTGCCCAACCTACGACGCCACGAAGGTCGCCGCCTGTGACAGCGAGACGGCCCATCTCACGTGCCCCCAGTTCTTTGACCCAACGACGCCGACCCCCGCGTGCGACGCCGTTTGCCCGTAACAAGCGTGTTCGCGTCGCGTCCGCGGCACCTGGTGTTCGGCCTCATTGTCGCACTCGCGTCGACGACATCGGCTTGTCGCAGGCACACGACCGAGGCGGCTACCTCGGGCGCGCCCACGCCGCCGCCCGATCTGCCGCGGCCGTTCGGGCCGCGCACCGTTTGGATCGCCGTGCACGGCGCGACGACGGCGGCCGTCGCGCGCGCTCTCGACCTGAAGAACGTCGCGCCCTCGGGGTGGCAGGCGGGCGTCAAGGGTTCCTACGCGGGTAGCGTGTTCGTGACGCCGCCCATCGACGGGTGGGTGCTCGCCGCGAGCGTGCGGTTCCCCGACGCGGGCGACGCGAAGCACGAGGATCGCGCGACGTCGCTGCTGGAGCGCCTCAGCGACACGTTCGGCGAGGTCCAGTACTTCGGCACGTACGACGAGATCGGCTGGGTCGCGTGGGCGCGCTTCCGCAACGGCACCGCCGTCCGCAAGCTCGCCGTGCTCGGCGCGCAGGACGCGCTGCTGTGGAACGTGGGCGAGCCCTCGACGGCCGAGCAGGCGCTCGGGCTCACGCTCAAGGGCCCGGCGTCGGGCAAGGACGCGCCCGCGCTCGACGACCACGCCGTGTTCACGCTCGCGCGCGCGTGGAGCGTCGATCCGTCGGCGCTCGAGTCGCGCCACCTCGGCCCCAGCCTCGGCATCGTCGGCACGCTTTAGGCACGGCGCGCTGTAAGCGCGGCGCGGGCGGCGATCGTCTGGAATACTGTGACGGCGATGGGGACGACGTCCGGGGCTCTCGTGAGGCGATCGCCGTCGTTGGAGATCCGCGCGATGCGGTTCGAGGACGTCGCGGAGATCCTGCGCGTCATCGCGCGCGCCGTCGAGACCGGCTGTCGCGAGCACTACGACCCCGCGCAACGCGCCGCCGTGCACGCGGCCTACGCGAGCGCGATGTTCGTCGACGCGCTGGGGCCGTACGACTCGCTGGCCGCGACGGTGGGCGAGCGCATCGTCGGGGTCGCGCAGCTCGACGGCGCGAGCGGGCGGCTGCGCGCGCTGTTCGTCGACGTGGGCGTGCAGGGACACGGCGTGGGGCGCGCGTTGCTGGACGCCGTCGAGGCGCGCGCGCGCCGGCGCGGGTGCGCGCGCGTGCACGGCGCGATGTCGCTCA
>JBBQJG010000409.1:0-3539 GCA_038325725.1 Polyangia bacterium
CCGTGCGCCAAACTGGACGAGGCCGCGTGTGGCGCTCGCGGTGACTGTCAGGCGGGATATTGCAGCGCGTGTGATGCGCGTAAGTTCGTGGGGTGCCAAGATCCTGGCACCGGGGTCACGTGCCCGCTCACCGCTTGCCCCGTGAGGGTTCCCTTCGCCAACGTCGCCGACCAACTTTCTTGCGACGCGCGCACCGACTGTCACTCGGTCTTCAGCAATCTCGGAGCCTGTGACTGCGCTCCGGCCGACTGTTGTATTCGGTTCTCTCGGTGCGCCGACGGAGGCAAGGCGGCGTGTAAGGGCGCGACCGGCACGGGAGCCGTGCTCTGTATGGCTCCGCCGCCCGGTTGTGGAGGATCGTACGTTACCTCCTACACAGATTCCTGCTACGAAGGCTGCGTGCGGCCGACCGAGTGCGCGCCCTGAGCGGCTACACTCGTCGCCGCACGAACCAAGGCGATGCCGCCGGCGAGGCGCCGATGGGCTCGCCCTTCTTGTCGATGCGAGCTGGTCGCGGGAGGCACTACACTACCGGCGATGCTACGCGATCTTGTGGCCACGCTTGCCCTGCTCGTCGCGCTGCCGCGCGCGGCGAGGGCAGTGACGTGGGAGGAGGCGCGCGCGGCCGCGGCGTTGAACGGGCCCGACTTGGTGGTGGCTGCGCGCCGCAAGAGCGTCGCGCGGGCTGAGATCGCCGTCGCGGGCACGCTCGCGAACCCGACTTTTTCCGTGACGACGGCGCGCGAGACGGCGCGTTTGTCGGCGGGGGTCAGCGTGCCGCTGCCGCTCTTCGGGCAGCGCGGCGCCGCTGTGCGCGCCGCGAGTGCCGACGCCGAGATCAGCGCCCGCGAGGCCGAGCTCACGGGGGTCGAGCTGCGCTGGAACGCAACGGTCAGCTGGGTCGACACATGGGAGGCGACGGAGCGGGCGCGCCTGCTCGCGGCCGCCGCCACGGACGCCGCGCGGCTGCTCACGATTGCGCGCGAGCGCTTCGACGCCGGCAGCTCGCCCCGCCTCGACGTCGTGCGGGCCGTCGCTGACGAGGCACGTGCGCGCGCCGAGGCCGACTCCGCCCGCACGCTCGTGGGCGCGCAGGCTGCGCGGCTCGCCGTCTGGATCGGCGCCGATCCGGTGCGGCCGCCCGCGGTCACGGGGCCGCCGGGCGTGCCGGCCGGCCTGCCGACGCTCAAGCGGCTCGTCGAGGACGTCCCCGCGCACCCCGCGCTGCGCCGCGATCAAGCGCAGGTACAGGCCGCCGGCCAGCACGTCAGACTCGAGCAGCGCCTGCGCTTTCCCATTGTGAGCGCAGAGCTCGTGATGAACTACGGTGACCCGACGTTGCTTGACGCCAGCGGCGTCCAGCGCACCGATCTCATCGTGGGAGCCTCCTTCGAGCTGCCCGTCCTGAGCCTGCGCCGGGGCGCCATCGACCGCGCGCGGGCCCAGCGGGACGTGGCCGAGGCCGCGGGCTCGGCCGACACCGCCCACGTGCGCGGCGAGTTGGTCGACGCCTTCCGTCGCACGGAGGCCGCCTCGGGTCGCGCGCGAGAGATCGCTCGGAAGGCGCTTCCCGCGATGGAAGAGGCCTACAGCATGACCGAGGAGAGCTACAAGGCGGGGCGCTCCGATCTGGTGCGCGTCCTCGAGGCCCAGCGTGCGCTCGTCGATCTGCGGCTCGCGCAGGCCGAGGCGCTCGCGACCTGGGCGCGCGCCTTCGCCGATCTCGAGCGCGCGTCGAGTGGCCCGCTCGCCACGGAGGGTACGACCGATGCCACGCGCTAATCACCTCGCGGGTCTGTGCTGGGGGACGCTGGTGCTGGTCGCGGCGACGGTCGGGTGCCGGGGCGCGCCCGCGGTGGGCGACGAGCCGCCCGGACCCAAGCGCGTGCGCTGTGCGCCGGTCGAGGCCCGCGAGATCCAGGACAGCATCGAGCTGCACGGAAACGTCGCGCCGCTGCCCGACCGCGACGCACAGGTGGCGGCGCAGGTGCCGGGGCGGATCTCGCGCGTGCTCGTGCGCGAGGGCGATCGCGTGACGCGCGGCCAACCCCTCGCGCGCATCGACGATGCCGCCCTGGGCGATCAGGCCAAGCAGGTGGCCGCCCAGTTGGCCAAGGCGCGCACGGAGAGCAAGCTCGCCGCCTTGAGCCGGACCCGCATCGCGCGCGTCTTCGAGCACGGCATCGTGGCGCGCCAGGAGCTCGACGACGCCGAGGCCCGGCTCGCGACGGCGCGCGCGTCCGAGTCCGAGGCCCTGGCGTCCGCGGAGATCGCCAACCGACAGCTCGAGCGCGCGACGGTGCGCAGCCCGCTCGACGGTGTCGTGTTGCGCCTGTTCCGGAAGACGGGCGAGCTGGTCGACGGCACGCCCGCGATCCCGATCGTCGAGGTCGGCGATCCGACGCACCTAGAGATGGTGACGAGCGCGACGGCGGGCGATCTCGTGCGCCTCCACGTGGGCGACGCCGCAACCCTCGACCTGCCCGCGCTGCCGGCGCTGCGATTCTCGGGCACCGTGGCGGCCGTTTCGCCCGCCGTCGATCGCGCGACCGGGTTGGGCGTCGTGCGCGTGACGTTGAACGTCGCGGCCGGCGCGGCGCCCCCGATCGGCGTCACGGGCACGGCCTTCATCTCGTCGGGCGCGAAGCGGATTGCGACGCTCGTTCCGACGACCGCGTTGCGCGCGGCCGTCGGCCCCGACGCCGAGGTCGTCATCTGCGGCGGCGACGGGCACGCCCGCGTCGTGCACGTCAGGCCCGGCGTCGTCGTCGCCGGGCGCGTCGAGGTCCGCGCCGCGGGCGATGGCGGCGTGCCGCCCATGGCCGCGGGCGCGAGCGTCGCCGTCGATCCGGTCTTGGGGCTCATCGACGGCGATACGCTGGAAAGCCGTCCTTGATCGATCTCGGGCAGCTGGTTCGCCGGCGCGGGGCGCTGGTCGTGACGGCGACCCTCGCCCTGGCCGCCGGGGGCCTGTTCGCTGGGCTGCGGTTGCCGAGCGGCATCTACCCCGAGGTCGAGTTCCCGCGCATCGTCGTCGTGGCGCGCGAGCGCGATGTCCCGCCCGAAGAGGCGCAGAAATCCTTGGTACGCCCGCTTGAGAACGCCCTCGCGACGGTGATGGGCGTCGAGCGGCTGCGATCGCGCACGATCCGCGGTGCCGCCGAGCTGTCGCTGCTTTTCGCGCCCGGCACGGACATGTGGCGCGCGTTGCAGCTCACGGAGTCGCGTGTCGCCGAGACGCGCGCCGAGTTGCCGCCCACCGCCGAGATCGTCGTCGAGCGTCTCACGACGACGTCCTTCCCCGTCGTGACGTTCAACCTCTCAGGCGCGATCGATGCGCGCCGGTTGCGCGAGCTGGGCGAGCTCGTGTTGCGCCCGGCCCTGTCGCGCATCCACGGCGTCGGGCGCATCGAGGTCCTCGGCGGCGACGTGCGCGAGGTCGAGGTCATCCTCGATCCGGACATGGCCTCGGCGCTCCACCTCACCTCCGCCGACGTCGCCGACAAGCTCCGCACGGGGATGGGCCTCGCCGCGGTAGG
>JBBQJG010000410.1:0-3457 GCA_038325725.1 Polyangia bacterium
CGCCGCCGCCTGTGCCCGCGCCGGCCGAGCCGCCGCCGCCTGTGCCCGCGCCGGCCGAGCCGCCGCCGCCTGTGCCGGCGACGTTCCCATCACCGGAATCCTTCGCGTCGCCGCCATCGGGCGCGTCGATGGCATCCCCACCCGTCTGCGCATCGCTCGCATCGCCGTCGGCGCGAAGGTCCATCTGCGCGTCGGCGTCCGTCTGCGCGTCCGCGTCCAGGCCAGCGTCGTGGCCAGCGTTTCCGCCCGACCCTGCCGAGCCCATGCTCCCGCTGTGTCCGCCCTGGCCCGTGCCCTTCGGATAGTTGTCGCCGCAGCTCGGCGCCGCCAGAAGGATCAAGGCGGAGAAAGTGGCGAGTCGGGTGCGAGCGGAAAAAGTCATTGAGCCTCCGGGGACCACGTGCGCGGAAGTAAGATTCGAATTGGAGGCGGCAGAATAGATGCTTTCGTCCCCCCGAACCACGCTTTTCCCGCCCGACGTCCTACCCCGGGCGCTGGTCCCAATCACGGCGTCGGGGCCGCGCCGGGGGCCGGTGTTATAGTCGTTTCAGGATGACCACGGCCATGCCCAGAGCGCGCGTGGGACAGCCCATCGAGCAGGTGGTGGCCCTCGAAGCCAACATCGCGCGTGTCATCCGCGGCAAACCTGCCGCGATCCGCCACGCCGTCATCGCCCTGCTCGCGCGCGGGCACCTCCTCATCGAAGACGTGCCCGGCGTCGGCAAGACGACCCTCGCCCGCGCGCTCGCGGCGTCGATCGGCGTCACGTTCCACCGCATCCAGTTCACGAGCGATCTCCTGCCGTCGGACATCGTGGGCGTGTCGGTGCTCGACCCGAAGTCGGGGCAGTTCGAGTTTCGGCGCGGCGCGATCTTCGCTAACCTCGTGCTCGCCGACGAGATCAACCGCACGACGCCGCGCACGCAGAGCGCGCTCCTAGAGGCGATGAACGACGCGCAGGTGTCCGTCGACGGGCACACCTACCCGCTCGACGCGCCCTTCCTCGTGATCGCGACGCAGAACCCCGAGGAGCACTACGGCACGTACCCGCTGCCCGAATCGCAGCTCGATCGCTTCCTGCTGCGCATCCGCATGGACTACCCGTCCGCCGCCGACGAGAAGCGGCTGCTGCTCGAATCGCCGGGACGCGCGGGCGATGCGCTCGCCGAGCTGCACGCCGTGCTGAACGCCGCCGATGTGCGCGCGCTGCAAGACGCCGTCGACCACGTGCACCTGTCGGCCGAGCTCGCCGAGTACATCGTCGACGTCGCGCGCGAGACGCGCAAATCGCCGCACCTGTCTTTGGGCGTGTCACCCCGCGGGCAGCTCGCCTGGCGCAACGCCGCGCGCGCGTCCGCGCTCGCCGACGGGCGCGACTACGTGTTGCCCGACGATCTGAAGTCGCTCGCGCTGCCCGTGCTCGCCCACCGCGTCGTCGCGACGTCGCCCACGGAGGCGCTCGGGGCCTCGCGCCGAGACGTCGAGCGCGTGCTGACCGAGCTGCTCGACCGCCTGCCCGCGCCGGGCTGAGTCGGCGAGCCAACCCGCGCGCGCGAGCCCTCGCATGCCGTCCGCAACGCCCCCATCGCCCGTGCCCCCGCGCGCCGCGCGCCGCGCGCCGAGACGCGGGCACCGCGGTCGCTTTCCGCTGACGCGGCAGGGATGGTGGTTCCTCGGGGCGACGGTGCTCGTGGGGCTCGGCGCGCTCAACGCGGGCCTGAACCTGCTCTTCGCCATGTGGGGCATGATGTTGTTCCTGGTCGCGGCGAGCGGCGTGTTGTCGGAGCTCGGCCTGCGCGGCCTCGACATCCGCCGCGTCCCGCCCCCCGTGATCCACGCCGGCGTGCCCTACCTCATGGGCATCGCCCTTTCGAACCGCAAAAGACGGCTGCCTTCGTTCTCGATCGAGGCCGAGGACCTCGTCGACGGGCGCCCCATCGAAAAGCGCTGTTACTTCCTCAAGCTGCCCGCGGGCCGTACGCAGGAGACGGCATATCGCCACACGATCGCGCGCCGCGGACGGCACCGGCTGTCGGGGCTGCGGCTCTCGACGAAGTTTCCGTTCGGCCTCCTGCGCAAATCGCGCGACGTCTCCGACGCGACCGAGGTCATCGTCTACCCCGCGCTCGCGCCCGTGCCGCGCGCCGTGCTGCGCGCGCTGCCCGTACGCCACGACGGCAACCGACAGAAGTCGCGCAGCCGCGACGGCGACTTCTTCGGGCTGCGCGACTTTCGGCCCGGCGACGATCCGCGCGACATCCACTGGCGGACCACAGCGCGTCGGGGCGTGCCCTTCGTGCGCGAGAACGAGGACGACGAGGGGTCCCTCGCGACGGTCGTGCTCGACAACGTGACCTCAGGGGCAGAACCGGCCGCGTTCGAGCTCGCCGTGTCGCAGGCGGCGGCCTTCGCGCTCGAGCTCCTGCGGCGCGGGTTCCGGGTCGGGCTCGTGCTGCGCGGCGCGACGCTCGTGGGCGATTCCGGTCCCTCGCAGGCGACGCGCATCCTGCGCGCGCTCGCGCTCGTCGAGCCGGCCGACCCGACGCTCCCGCTCGAGCCACGCGCCCCCGAGGGCGCCCTCGTGCGCGTGCGTCCCGGCGCCGCGCCCGAGATCGGCGGCGCCCCGCGCGCGCGGAGGTCCGCGTGAGGTTTCAAGCGGCGCACAAGCTCGTGACGTATCTCCTCGTGCTCGCCGCCTTCGCGACGCTCGCGAGCGCGGGCGCCGTCGGCGGCGCGAGCGCGGGCGTTTTCCTCGTCCTCGTCACGGCGTCTTGGTTCACGGATGCGGACGGCCGCGGCGCGGCGCTCGTCGATCGGCACGCGACGCCGCTGCGCCTCGTCGTCGTCACCGGCGTCGCGGCGACGGCTTGGCTCGTCGCGCGACGCGCGCCCGAGCCCGACCTCGAGCCCATGGTCCTGATCGTCCTCACCCTGCTCGGGCTCAAGCTGTTCCACCGGCGCGGCCACCGCGACGACGTGCACGTCTTCGTGCTCTCGTTCCTGCTCATGCTCGCCGCCGGCGCGCTCGGCGGCAGCGTGCTGTACGCCGTGGGCTTCGTCGCGTACGTCCTGCTCGCGACGTGGGCGCTGCTGCTCTTTCACCTGCGGCGCGAGATGGAGGAGAACTACCTCGTCAAGCACTCGGTGCAGGCGCCGAGCCAGAAGGTCGGGGTCGCGCGCATCCTGAACTCGCGGCGCATCGTGGGCGCGCCGTTCTTCGGCGCGACGGCTGCGGTCGCGCTCGCGATCGCCGCGGGCGCCGTCGCGACATTCGCCCTCGTGCCACGCGTCGGCGCGGGGCTCGTCTTCGGCGAGCGGCGCGCCGCCAACGTCATCGGCTTCTCCGACGACGTGTCGCTCGGCCAGTTCGGCACGCTCGGCGGCGGCAGCGGCGCCGTCGCGCTGCGCGCCGCCGTGCCACGCATCGCCGCGCTCGCGACGCCCGCGGCGCGCGAGG
>JBBQJG010000411.1:0-3451 GCA_038325725.1 Polyangia bacterium
CGGCCCTCGCGGCCGCCGACGACGAGCGTCGGCACGCGCGTGTCATGACCCACCTCGCGCGGCGCCACGGCGCGCGTCCCGCCGACGTGCGCGTGTCCCGTCAGCCGACGCGTGATCTCGAGACGATCGCCGCCGAGAACGCCGCCGAAGGCTGCGTGCGCGAGACGTTCGCGGCGCTCGTCGCGTGCCGGCAGGCGCTCGCCGCGGAGGACGTCGCCCTTCGCCGCGCCATGAATCCCATCTCCGTCGAGGAGACGCGCCACGCGGCGCTGTCGTGGGCCGTCGACGAATGGGCCGGCGGGCGCCTCACCGAGGCGGCGCGTCGCCGCACCCGCGACGTCCGGCGCGAGACGATCGTGGCGCTGCTGCGCGAGATCGCGCGCGAAGCTTCGGCCGAGCTACGCGCCGCGGCCGGCCTGCCCACGGGAGGCGAGGCGACGCATTTGGCGTCCGCGCTCTTCGCGGCGCTCAGCTGAGCCTCTCCCATCAGGCTTCGCCCCGAAGCGTGACTTCGTGACCAACCAGGAAGATCCTTTGAGAGTCGTGACGTCTCGCGCGCACAGGTGGTTCGATCTCTCGGCGCTCGCCCATCCCGTGTGGTGGGGAGCGCTCGCGCTTTTGATCGTCAACGACAACCTCCTCAAGGGTGCGGGACTGATCCCAGGGTGGCTCACCGGCAAGCTGAGCGACTTTGCTTTCTTGATCGTCGCGCCCGTGTTGTTCACGGCGCTGTTGCCGTGCCGACTCCGCGGGCGGCGCCCGGTGGCGATGATTTCGATCGTCGGCTTGTTTGTCGCGGCGGATCTCTCGCCCGCGGTGTCCGACGCCATCGTCGCCGCGGCGGCGCGTCTCGGCATGGCGTGGCGGCTCTGGCCCGACCCGACCGATCTCGTCGCGCTCGCGATTCTGCCCGTAACGTTTCGCCTTCTGCGCGCGCCCGGGGTCTGCGCCCGCGTCGCTCACGAACCGTGGCGCTCGCGCGCCGGCGTCGTGATGGGCGCGGTGGCGTGCCTCGCGACGTCCGCGCCGCACATGGTCGAATACTCTCCGTTCCTCCTCAACCGCACGGCCAGCACTGCCGACGTTCGCATCACCTGGGTGCTCGCGCGCGTCGACTGCGCGACGACGCCCGAAGCGCTCGCGGCGACGTTGAATCCCGGCGATCTCGACGATCCTCGGCAGCTCTCCCTCGTTCGTGGCCAGGTCGCCGCGCTCGATGGCCCCCCCTGGGCGGGAGAGTCGCCGGTCGGGCAATGCACGACGCGCTCGTCCCACACTGACGCGTGCGTCGCCGCTATCCTCGAGGCGCCTGCGGCGCGTCCCGTGCTCATGGTCGCGCAGGCCCAATGGTCGGTGCCGGGCGACACGCCCTCGCGCTGTCAGCCCTCGTTGGACCCAACGATCGATCCGGGCCCGCAGGCCATTTCTCTCTCGCTCGTCGGCGCGGAGTCGCGCTTCGTCGTCGATGACGTGGGCCCGATGGCCAAGATCAGGATCGCCGCCATCGATCCGGCCGCCGTGGCGACGCGGCCGGCGACGGCCGACGGATGCCGATCGACCCGCGACGCCTACCAGAGCCTCCTGGCCGGAAGCGCGTGCCAGAGCAACGCCGACTGCCGCGCCGTCGGCGGGATCGTGTCGCCAGGGGAGCCGTCGGGTGATCGCGCCCTCTGCGTCTACCTGAACGTCAGCGCGGCCACCGACGTCGAGCGCCTCGCCCGCACGTGGAGCGACCGTTGCCTCTCGGAGGCGTCGTCCTGTCAGGGGGCGCTGCCGGTCGCCTGCGTCGCCGGGGTGTGCACACCCGTCTGCCAGGGGCGCGACGTGCCCTCCTGTCCCGGCCCTTGTCGCCACTATCCGATGGTGGACTCTACCGAGGGGAAGCTCTGCGACACCAACGTCGTCTGTGTGGCTGACGACGGTCGTACTTGTAGTTGCGAGGCGGCTCCCGGGGCTTCCGTTGGCGTCATCGCCTGCACGCTCGATGCGCCCATCGCGGTGGATTGTCCCATCGCCTGTCGCGACTCTTCAGCCTTCTATCGGGACGACGCGGGGCCGAGCGGCGCCGACGCCGCCGCGGACGGCCGCACCGATCGCTAGGCGTTCAGCCGAGGACACCGGAGAGCCCCGGGACCTTCAGCCCGCGCCGACCGTGTCCATGGCCTGCGCCGTGCTCGACTGCCCCGACGGCGAGTTGGCTGTGTCGGCGGGTCTGGGCACGTGCAAGTGCTCCACGAACTCGTCGAGCAACGAACCTGTGCGAGTATTGAACGCGTGCATGCAGCGGATCCACTGCGGGGACGACGTCGGCCAGTCGTACTCGGTCGCGGGCGCCGGCTACTGCGGCTGCGCCAAGCGAGGGTCCGATCTCGTGTCGGAGGTCCCGGTCATTCCATGAGGTCATGGGCGACCGCCGCGGTCGTCTTGGCCGTCGGGGCTTCGGCCGCGGTCGCCCAAGCGTCCGAACCCGCGTGCGCGCCCGAGTCACCGTCGCATCGAGAGGCGGTGGCTCGGCTCGCGGGCCTCGATCGCGCCGTGCGCGCGGGCGCGACCGAAGGAGAGGGCGCGGAGGCTCTCGCGGCCCTGCTCGCGGGCGATTGTCTGCGCGGCGCCAGCCAGGCGATCGCGCTCGGCGGTGCGCGTCGCGACGTGCTGCGTGCGTGGTGGATGGGCGGCGGCCGCAGCTGGTTGCGCGCCGAGCTCTGGTGGGACGGCGGCACACGCAACGTCATGCTGCCTCCGGATGTCGGCGCTCCGTTCGTGCCGCCCGTGGGTCCGCTGGGAACGGCGCTCGCGTGCTCCGAGCCGCTGGGCTGCGAGCTCGGTGACGCGGATCGTTTCCTTGACGAGGTCGTCGCGGAGGTGGCAGCCAACTTCGAGGGGCTCACGGGAGACGCCGAGCGCCCGGAGGTGCACGCCACCTCCTGCGGCGAGACCGTCCACGCCGCGTCGT
The DNA here is from genome assembly GCA_038325725.1 of Polyangia bacterium. Lineage (GTDB taxonomy): Bacteria > Myxococcota_A > Polyangia > Fen-1088 > Fen-1088 > DASZFV01. The sequence goes on from JBBQJG010000411.1 coordinate 2,954, forward strand.
CGCCCGACGAGTTCGCGGCGTGGTGGGCGTGCGTTCAGAAGTTTCGACCGCGACGTCCCGCCCTGCCACTCGGGACCTTCGCCTTGCCCCAAAGTGGAGTCGTGCGCATCGTGTCGGCGGCGACGAGCGCCGTCGGGAGTCCCAAGCGGTGCGAGCACCTTCAGCTCGTCGATCTCGCGAGCGGCGCCGCGCTCGCCGCCTCCCGGTGCGACGGCGAGCCCGCGCGCGGTCGCGCCGGCTTCGTCGAGCGTCGTCGCGCGCGCGAGTTGACGCTCCTCGCGGCCGTGAGCGGCCAGATCGCGCTCCGCAGGCCCGCGGCCATCGTCACCCTTCCGAAGGAGATCACGCGCACACCCACGTCGTCGCCGCACGCCGAGGTGACGACGCCCATGCTGCCCGTCGTGCGGGACGGGCGCGCCGTGAAGGTGAAGGTCACGTGGAGCCCCGCGGCCGGCGGCCGAGATCAGCAAAGGTCAGTCTTCGAAACCGCCGCCGACG
>JBBQJG010000412.1:0-3443 GCA_038325725.1 Polyangia bacterium
ACGTCGTGCGAGACGACGAGCCCGCGCGCGGCCGCCGCCCGCACGCCCTCCGTGAGCGACGGCTCCGGCAAACCCTCGAGCGCCGTCACCAACGTGGGCGACAGCACGAACAGCCCCGCGCTCACGGCTTGGTAAGACCCGACGCGCAGACCCTTGCCGATCTGCGCGACGCGATCGCCCGCGAGCTCGACCTTCGTGGCGTCGTCGATGTCGAAGACGCGCGCGAGATCGCGATCGACGCAAAGGATCGTCCGGTCACCCGCGGCGGGCGCCGAAACGAGCTCCCGCACGAGCCCCGGTGCCACGATCTGATCCGCCATGACGAGCAACGTCCGCTCGGTGACGAACGTGCGCGCCGCGAGCACCGACAAACCGTTCGGCTTCTCCCACTCGGGGTTCTCGAAGAAGGTGATGTTCCGCTTGAAGGCGCCGCGGACGACCGACGACGTCTTCAGGTGCTCGCGGAGCATCGCGCCCTCGTACCCGACGACGAGGCCCACCTTCTGGATGCCCATCGCGTCGAGCAGGAGCATCGTCCGCTCGATGAGCGTCTTGCCACCGACGATCGCGAGACAGTTCGGCCCGGCGTGGTCGCCGACTTTGATGCCCTTGCCGGCGGCGAGGATGAGAGCGCGCGTAATCATGAGGCGCCTCCAGTCATGAGCGCGGATAGAGCAAACGACGATCCAGACGGCGATGCAAGATCCGCAAGATCCCGAACGCCCGGATCCGCGGGTTACTTGCCGTTCGCGGCGGCGCGTTGCGCGGCGCGCACAGGCTCGGCGCGGAACGTCAATTGATAGACCGAGTTCTCGGTCTCGACGAAGAGCGTCTCGCTGCCCTCGTCCCCGAGGACGCGCTTGACCGGCGTCGTGACCATGCGATGCCCGTTCGGGTCGCGAAAGATCACCATGCCGCGACCGACTGTCGGATAGCTGATGAGGTAGCCCGCGTACGTACGCCCGACGCCGAGCGAGGCGCGCTCTCGTCCTTGGTCGCGAATCTTGCGCGCGGTGACGCTAACCACAACGATCCCCTGTCAGCGATGGTAGCACAGCGTTTAAAAGTCGACGGTGACGTCGCCGCGGTTTGATGTCACGGGAAAACCCCTATGCGGCGGCGGCGCGAGCGGCGGTGCCTAGCGGTTCACCGACGGAGCTGCCTGGCGCGGCGCGGCGGCGGCGACGTCCAACACACCGGCGGCGAGCGCCCGCGCCAGCGGCTCGCGCCCCTCTGAAGAGCTCAACGTTGCGCGGTCTTGTGGGTGATCGAGGAATCCGACCTCGATGAGCACGGAGGGCGCGCGCGCACCGCGCAGGACGTCGAGCGCGGCGCCACGTTGCCGGATTCCGCGGGAGAGGCGCGGCGACAGCGCCTCGCGCAGCCGAGCCTCGAGAGCGCGCGCGGCGGCCAGCGAGCGGTCGCCGGCGACGTGAACCAGATGCGCGTCCCAGACGCCGGCCGCGCCCGGCGTCTCGAGCGCCGCCAAGGTGGCGTCGTCCTCGACGTCCTCGGGCGGCAGAACATAGAGCTCGAAGCCGCGCTGTGAGCCAGGCGCGACGCCCGCCGGCGTGGCGTTCGCGTGCAGGCTCACGAAGAGCGCGGCCCCTGACTCGACGGCGCAGCGTGAGCGAGCGCGGATCGGGACGAGCACGTCGGCGTCGCGGCAGAGCACGACGCGCACCTGGGGCGCGGCCGCGAGGAGCGCGCGCACCCGTCGCGCGAGCGCGAGCGTGACGTCCTTCTCGCTGAGCCCGCCGGCGTCGGCGGCCCCCAGGTTCGAGCCGCCATGACCCGGATCGATCGCGACGACGAACGGGCTCGCGGCAGCCTCGGCCCGCGCATCGCGCGCGCGCGCGAATCGCGGGAGCGAGGCCACGCCGCCGAGCGCGAGGGCGAGGGCCAGCGCGCGAGAAACCGTCGAGCGAGTCGATCCCCGAAGCGGCACGATCGTCCGTCACCGTAACACCGACGGATGACGCGCGCGCTTTTCGAGCGTTATACTTTTCGGCCCGATGCGAGACGCTCCGCCGCGCGCCCCTTCTGGCAACCTGACGGCGGCGCTCGCGGCCTTCGCCACGCTCGAGCTCGCCATCAACCGGCTCGCGAACCGGCTGTTCCTGCCGCAGTCGACCGTCTCGGGCGATTCGGCGGGGGCGCGCAGCTCGCACCTGCTGGCGGCGTCGGGGCCGCTGCTCTTTCACTTCACGGGCGTGCTCGGGCTCGTCGTGCTCGTCGCCGCGCTCGCGGGCCTCTTGCGGCGCGGCGAGCTCTTTCCGCGCGGAACACGCTTCGTCGTCGTGCTCTTCGGCGCGGTCTTCAGTGGGCTGGTCACCTTGTCGCTCGTCGTCGGCGCGATCCCGGCGGGCTTCTTCATGTACGCGCGCCTCGCCTTCGCGTTTTTGTCGATGTTCATCGCGGGCGGCGTCCTCGTGAGCGGCTGCAAGCTGCGGGTGAAGCTCGGCGTCGCGTTGTTCGCGGCACCGGGCGCGTTGCATGTCTTCGCGGTCTTCGTCGATCACGGCCTGGGCCTCGCGGCCAGCTCCGGGGTGCTCGTCGTCCTCACGCACGCACGCGATCTGACGGCGGTCGCTGCCTGCGTCAGCGCGCCGTTCTTGCTGTCGCCCCGACCGGCGCGCGAGCGCCCACGCGGACGGGCGGCGTTCGTCGCCGCGCTCGCGACGCTCGGCTTCGGGGCGCTGTTCGCGACGCGCTACGATCTGCTTGCGGCGGCCTTCCTCTATGGCCTGCGCGTCGAGCTGCCTCCCTCGGGCGCCGTGCTCGGCCTGTCGATCATCGCGGCCTTCGCTGGTTGGTCGTTCGCGACGGTGCAGTTGCTCGTCGACAAGGGCGGCATGCGGCTCGCGGGGATCGGGCTCCTCTTGCTCGCCGTCGCCGGGCCGCAGGGCTCGTCGCCCGTCGAGCTGTCGCTGGGGCTCGTCGGGTTGCTCGGTCTCGCCGTGGGCGAGCTGCGCGCGATACCCTACGGCGAGCCCGCACGGGCGCGCGTCAGCGGCGAAGCGTGGCGGGCCTACGTGGGCCGGCTCGCGACGGCCGCGGGCGACGGCACCAGCCCCGACGACTCGCGCTCCGAAGGCCTCGTCGTCGAAGAAGGCGACCTCGAGGTCACGCGCATCCGCGCGCACCGACGCGGGCTGCCCGTCGCGATGCGCCTCTTACGGCGGCGCGGCGCGCTCGTCGAGCTCGAGGCGACGGTGGGCGAGGCCGGTCACTCGGGCCCGGACGCGAGCATCGCGCGTCCGCGCAGCTGGCTCGCCCGCGGCGCCGCGGGCGGCACGCGCCAGGCGCGCGTCAAGACGGGCGACGCGGCCTTCGATCTGAAGCTGAGCGTACACGGTCAGGCGCCGCTCGCTGACGCCGGCCTGCGTGGCCGCCTGCTGCGCACGCTGGGGGAAGGTGTGGTGTCGCTTTGGCGCGGGACG
>JBBQJG010000413.1:0-3424 GCA_038325725.1 Polyangia bacterium
CTCGCCGCCGCGCGCGCCGTCCTCGCGGGCGACGCGGGCGCGCTCGCCGGTCCCGTCCACGCGCGCCCCGACGCGCTGGCGTGGGCCGGGTTCGAGCGTCTCGCGCCCACGGGCGCCACGCCCGGCGCCGATCGCCGCCTCGTCGCCGCGTTCGTCGATGCTTGGGTCCGCACGCGCGTCCTCGCGGCCCCCGGCTACGCCGCCCTCGTTCGGCGCGTCTATCGTCTGCGCGACGAAGGCCCCGCGGGTCCCGCCGCGTTCAACGCCGAGGACGCCGCCCCGCTCGGCACCCTCCTCGCCCACCACCGCAGCCTCCGCGTCCTCGCCGTCACGCGCGACGCGGGCGCGTCGACGTCCGCCGAGTCGCTCAACGTCGCCCTCGCCCGCCGGGCCGCCGCCGCGCTCGACGACGCCGCGCCCACGGACGGCGCCGCGCCCGCCCCCGGCACGCCCGTGCTCATGATTCGCAACGACTACGATCGCGGGCTCTTCAACGGCGACCAGGGCGTCATCGTCCGCGCGGCCTCGCCCGGTGGACGCGCGCGTCTCGTCGTCGCCTTCCCGCGCGGCGACGGGCTCGCGGCCTTCCCGCTCGACAGCCTGCAGGCCGACGTGCGCGTCGCCTACGCGACGACCGTCCACAAGGCCCAAGGCGCCGAGCTCGATCACGTCGCGCTCGTGCTGCCCGAGCGCGACCTGCCGCTGCTGTCGCGCGAGCTCGTCTACACGGCGCTCACGCGCGCGCGCCAATCGGCGGTCGTCGTGGGTCGCCCCGAACAGCTCGCCGCCGCGCTGGCCCGTCCGCTCGAGCGCGCCTCGGGGCTCGCCGCGCGCCTCGTAGCCACGAAGGTGTGACGGGTCGCTCCCATCGCTGCTAGTGTGCGCTCCGTGTCGGCCGGACGCAGCGCCATCCTCCTCACCCTCCTCGTCGCCTTTGCGCTGGGGTCGTATTCGTTCGTCGAGGTCAAGCGCACGGCGGGACGACGCACGGCGCTCGTCGACGAGATCGCGGAGCGGATGCCCGTGTTCGCCGGCGGTCGCGTGCTCGAGGCGTGGGAGCCGGCGCCCTACGCCGACGACGTGCGCGCGATGTATTGCCTCGACGACGCGGACCCGGACGGCGGCGCGGGCCGCGTGCTGAACGCGCTGCTCGCCGCCGGCTGGACGATGACCGAGACGCGCCGCGATCCGGCGGCCGGCACGGTCGTGCTCTCGCTCGCGGGCCCGCTCCGCCTGCGCGTCGGCGTCGCCCGAGGCGCGCGCCCCGACTGCGACGCCGCCAAGCGCCAGGTCACCGTCGCGTTCGACGGCACGCGCTAAGCGCGTCCTAGCGCCGCACGCCCGACGAGCTTTCGTCACCGAGCGGTGAACCTTCCACAGCTTCGTCTTCGTCGCTGAGGCGGTGCGCGTCGGCCTGCGCCGTCTTCCGCAGCGTGAAGGCCGTCCGCGCGAAAGGTTGCAGCACGGAGCGACAGAAACGCGAGAGCTCGTGGCTCTCGGCCTGCAGCCCCATGCCGCGAAACAACCAGCGCCACTCCGTCGGCGAAAGGAAGCCGAACGGCGCGTCGCTGTCGATCTTGCGGCGATACGAATCGCCGTGGCGGTCGCTCACGAAGCGATCGAACGCCGTCGTGGGAGTGTCCTCGAGGACGAAGAGCTTGCCGCGTGTCACGCGCAGCGCCTCGCGAATGAGGCTGATTTTCAGCTCGTTCGGCACGTGGTGAAGGACGAAGTTCAGCATGACGAGGTCGAAGCGCCCGTCCGAGAAGGGCAACGTCTGACCGTCGTAGAGGCTGAAGGGCCCCGACTTGTTGCGCCGCAGGTCGAGGATGTCGACGCCCCACGCCTCTTGCACGCCCCGGGCGCACAGCTCCTCACCGACGTAGCCTTCGCCGCATCCGACGTCGAGCACCGACATGCCGCGGTCGAGGTGCGGCGCGACGAGCGAGACGGTGTGAAGCGTTTCCTTTTTTACGATCTGCGAGTGATAGCGAATCGGCATGCACGACGATTGTGCAAACGCCGCGCCCAAGACGCCGACGCCGCACGCGCGGGCCGCAGCGTCAGCTCCCTGCGACATGCGGTCGCAGGCGCTACTGCGCGTCGAGCTCGCGCTTGATGAAGATCGCGCCGTCGGTGACGATCTTCTCGCCCGGGCGCAGGCCCGAGAGGATGCGCACCTGGCCGTCTATTTCAGGGCCCACCTCGACGCGGCGCGAGCGAAAGACGTCGCCCTCGGTCGCGACGACGACGACCGACTTGTCACCCTCGTTGAGCACGGCCTTCGCCGACACGAGCACGAGCTTGCGACCTGCCGCGCTGCGCACGTCGGCCTTCGCGAACATCTCGGGTTTGAGCTTGTGGGCCTTGTTGTCGGCGACGCAGCGGACCTTCACCGTGCGCGTCGTCGGATCGACGACGTCGCCGACGTGGCCGACCTTGCCGGCGAACGTCTCGCCCGGGTAGGCCGGCACGCGGATCGTCACGGCGTCGTTCTCGGAGACGAGCGACAGATCCTGCTCGTAGGCCTCGGCCTGCACCCACACCGTGTCGAGGTTGCTGATCGTGAGGAGCGGCGTCGCTTGGTCAGCCCGCACCTCTTGCCCCACGAGCACGTTGCGCTCGACGACGGTGCCCGCGATCTGCGCGCGCAGCGCGACGTTGACGGCGGGGTCCGACGCCGACACGCCGAGCGACTTGAGCTGGGCGACCGAGCGGGCTTGATCGGAACGCGCCTTGTGCTGCTCGTTTTCCGCCTGCGCGACCTCCTTCTCGGCGACGGCGCCCTCGGCCTGCAGCTTGTGCACGCGCTCGAGGGCCTTGTCGGCCACGGCGAGGTCCGAGATCGCCTTCTGGGCGTCGGCCTGCAGCTGGCCGACGTTGGGCGACGACAGCTCGATGAGGGCCTGGCCCGCGCGCACCTTGTCGCCGAGCTTCACGAGGATCGCGACGGCGCGGCCGTCGATCGGCGACGACACGCGCTGCGTGTGGTCCTCGTCGAAGCCGACCCGCCCCGGCAGCGACGCAGACGTCGCGTCGGCCGATTCGACGACGGGCTCGACCTTGACGAAGTCGTGCGGCGCGCTGCCCGGATCGAAGCGCACGAAATCCTTGGCGCCCTCGGCCGCCGTCTTCTCGGCGGGCTCCTCGCCGTGGCTCTTCGTGCAGCCGGCGCCGACGACGCCCGCGAGCGAGCAACTGAGGACGAAGGCGACGGTTCTCGACAAGTTCATCACGGGGTTCCCTCTCCCACGGCGTGGGTGACATCGACGGCGGCCTGACGGAAGTCGTACAGCGCGCGCAGATATTCGGCGCGCGTCTCCAGGTTCGTGCGCTGCGCCTCGAGCAGATCGAGCAGCGAAGCAGCGCCCGCCTTGTAGGATTTCTCGGCGACGCGCAGCGCCGATTCGGCGCGCGCGAGCAT
>JBBQJG010000414.1:0-3380 GCA_038325725.1 Polyangia bacterium
CGCCGTGCCCGTCGCGCCGCCCGTGCCACCGGTCGCGGTCGCGCCGGCCGCGCCGGACCCCGCCGTGCCTTGCGTGCCCGCGGCGCCCGTCGCGCCCGCGGTCGCCGTCGCGCCGGCCGCGCCGACGGTGCCCGCGGCGCCCGTGCTTCCCGCGTCGCCGGTGTGACCAGCCATGCCGGCGGGCGAGCCCCCTGATGAGCCGCACGCGCCGAGCGCGACGAGAGAACCGAGGAGCCACGCGCCGACGACAGAGGGCGGGCACGCGCCGCGCCGGAGGGAATGAGACATGTCCTGCTTCCTTCTGGCCTCGCGAGGGGCCGGGGGGGGCGATCAATTGTACAGATCGCGACGCCGGAAAAACGGCTCGCCGTGCGAAAAGAAGCGTCCTTTTTCGGCCCGCCAGCGTCGGTCCAGACGCGAGGCGCCAACGCGCATCGGGGGGCCCCTAGTGGACGCGCGTCGTGTGGGGCAGGTCGCCGATGATCGCCGCTTCGCGCTCGGCGAGCGCCGCGAGGCGCGACGCATACGCGGCCTCGGAGACCAGCGGCTGCGCCAGCTCGAGGAAGATTTCGGAGTGGCGCTCCTCCGCGTTCGCGAGCGCGACGTAAAAGGCCGCGAGCTCGGCCTCGCCCGTCGCCGCGAAGCCCTCGGCGAGCAGCCCGAGGCGTTCGTGCGAGCGCGCCTCGATGAACGCCGCGACGAGCAGCATGTCGAGCAGCCGGTCAGGCTCGCGGCCGCGCACCTCCGCGAGCAACAGGCGCGCGTAGTGGTTCGGCGTGTCCGAGCGCGGCGTCCACCCGCGCTCGCCGATGAACGCGGCGACCTGCACGACGTGGCTCGTCTCTTCGTGCGCGAGGCGCGAGAGCTGCTCGACGGACGAGCCGCGGTGGGGATAGCGACGCACGAGCGACAACGCGTTCTCGGCCGCCTTGCGCTCGCAGTGCAGGTGGTCCGACAGCAGCGACAGCAGATCAGCCGAGCTGGCGGCGAACCACCGTCGGTGCGTCGACGACAACAGGATGCTCACGTCGTCACCGCGCGCGCGAGCAGCGTCCCCAAGAGCCGTCGCCCCTCGGCCCAATCGCCCAGGCCCGAGGCCGCGTTGATGTGGCCGCGCGCGCCGACGTCGACGAGCTCGGCGTTCCAACAACGCGCGAAGTGTCGCGCGCGCTCGGGCGCGACGTAGGGATCGTCGAGGCTCGCCACGACGATGGTAGGAAACGGCAGCGGACCGGACGGCATGGGCGCGAAGCCGCGCGTCTCGGGCGGCGTGTGCGCGGGAGATTCGACGTCGGCGGGCGCGACGAGCAGCGCCCCGACGACGGACGCCCACGCGGGCCGCCGCGCGCCGTGCGCGACGAGCGCGCACGCGAGGCTGTGCGCGACGAGCACGACGGGGCCGTCCGCGCGCGCGAGCGCGTCATCGACGTTCGCGAGCCACTCGGCAAGCGCGGGGCGATCCCAATCGCGCTGCTGCACGCGCGCGCACGCGTGCTCGCACGACTCCCACTGCGTCTGCCAGTGCTCCGGTCCCGCGCCGCCGAGGCCGGGCAGAATGAGGAGCTTCGCGCCGGCGCGCCGGCCCGCCGCGGAGTCCGTCATCGCGGCTCAGTGGTCGTGGTCGTGATCGCCGTGGTCGTGGTCGTGGTCGTGACCGCCGTGGCCATGATCGTCGCCGTCGTGCACGTGCCCGTGCTCGAGCTCCTCGGCGGTCGCCTTGCGGACGTCGACGATCTTCACGACGAAGTGCAACGTCTTGCCCGCGAGCGGGTGGTTGCCGTCGACCTGCGCGTAGTCGCCGGTCACCTTCTGGACGAGGACGATGCGCGGGCCGTCCTTGTCCTGGATCTGATAGCGACCGCCCACTTGAATCTTCTTCGCCTTGAACCGGCGCAGCGGCACGTTCTTGATCTGCTTGGCGTCGGGCTCGCCGTACGCGTCCACGGGCGCCAGCTTGACGTCGACGTTGTCGCCCTTCCCCTTGCCGTCGAGCGCCTTTTCGAGCCCCGGCACGAGGTTGCCGATCCCGTGCAGGTACCACAGCGGCTTGCCGGGCGTGGACTCCTCGATCTTCTCGCCCTTGTCGTCCGAGAGGGAAAACTCGATCGACACGGCGGTCTTTTCAGCGATCTTCATGGAACGCGCAGGGTATCAGAAACCGCGGCGTCCAAGCTCCGACGATCGTCCGAACGGTCACGGACGCGAGTACGCGCCCCCGACCCCGAGCACGACCGATGGACCCGCGACGCCCACGACGTGCGCGCCGTCGACGATCGCGTCGAAGCGACGCGCGACGAAGCCGCCCTCGGCGAACGCGTGGACGGACCAAGCGGACGTCGGCGCGACGGGCAGCGCGACGGCGAGACGAAGGCGCAGCGACACGGTGAGGCCCTCGCCCGACGCCGCGGTGACGTCGGGCCCCGCGGCGTGTCCCGCGATCTTCGTGTAGCCGAGCGCCGTCACGAACGCCGGCCGGAGCTGCGCGGGCCCGGCGCGCCACGAGCCCCCCAGCGAGAGCCCCGCGCCCACGGACCGCACCGTGACGTCACCCGCTCCAAAATGACGCGTGCCCGCGGCGGCCTCTAGAAAGAGGTCGGTGTGGCCGACGGGCGATTCGGCGCCGAAGCGGAGGCGGCCGCCCCAGAGCGCCGTCGAGCGCGCGGGGTACAGGCTCGCGAGCGCCTCGACGCCGAACGCGCCGCGCGGGGGCGACGGTGGTACGACGTCGGGCGCGGGCGGGGGGAGCTCGCGGCGCGGCTCCACGGGCGCCACCACGACGGCGACGGTGACGTCGGCGTCGGCGACGCGCACGAGCTCGGCGACGGCGAGCGCAAGCGCTCGCGGCCGCGCGGCCGGAGCGACGTCCTCGAGACCGACGTCGCGGACGCTCGCGCGGCCGCTGGCCTCTTCGGCGACCTCGACATGGACGTTCGTCGTCCCCACGTCGCAGGGGTTGATCGCGAATGTCACGAGCTGCGCGCGCGCCCCGACCGCGCGGCTCGCGAGCTCCACGCGCAACGCCTCGACGAGGTCCGGCATGGCGAAGGGGATGATGGGACACGTCGGCGACGCGAGGCGAACGCCGGCAACGACGTCCGTCAGGTCCGCGGCACGGACGCTGGCCCCCGAAAGGCAGATCAGGAAGGAGGTGGCGAGGAGAACGCCCGCGCGCGACGCGGCCATCGCCGCAGACTAGTTCGCCTGGAGGCGCGCTGCCATCTCGGCGCGATGGCGACCGTCGGGGAACTCGCGCAGATAAGCGCGCGCGGCGACGAGCCCGGCCTTGCGGTCGCCCGAACGATCCCAAGCCTCGACGAGCCGGGCGCGGACGTCTTCGCGAAGGCTCTGGGGCGTGCCGAGGGCCAGCGCGCGCTCGAGCG
>JBBQJG010000415.1:0-3353 GCA_038325725.1 Polyangia bacterium
GACGCCCCGCGCCGCCGCGCGCGCGGCGCACGGCCTCTTCGGGCGTCACGGAGAGGGCGACGACGCGCCCCGAACGCAGCATCGTCTGGAGGTTTTCCTCGCGCGTCGCCGCGCCGCCGCCCGTCGCGACCACGGTACGCAGGTCGGCCGAGACGCTCGCGAGCGCGCGCGTCTCGTGCGCCCGGAAGCCCGCCTCGCCCTCGTCCGCGAAGATCTGCGGAATCGTCCGTTTCACCTGGCTCGTCACCACATCATCGAGGTCGACGACCTTCCAGCCGAGGCGCCTGGCGAGGAGCCGGCCCACGGTCGTCTTGCCCGTCGCCATGAACCCGACGAGGAAGAGCGGTGAGTCAGGCAAATCGGATTGGATGTTGGACATCGCATGAGGTCTGGCGCGTGGGACGAGTTCGCGATTGTAGGAGGCCGACCCCGACCCGTCAAAACGCTTAGATCCCGTACTCCTTGATCTTGTAGAGGAGCGCGCGCGGGCTGATCTCGAGCAGCTCGGCGGCGCGCGTGCGGTTGCCCTCGGTGCGCACGAGCGCGCGCCGGATGAGCGACTCCTCGGTGCGGCGCGCGGCGCGCTTGATCGACAGGTCTCCGTCGTCGTCGGGCGCGTCTGGGACGGCGGCCGCGGGAGGTCCCGCCGCGAGCAGCCGTTCCGACAAGCTCGCGACGTCGAGGGTGGGTCCCTCGCAGAGCACGGCGGCGCGCTCGATGGTGTTTTCGAGCTCGCGGACGTTGCCCGGCCACGCGTACGCCACGAGCTGGGCGAGCGTCTCGGGCGCGATCGCGCGCGCCGTGACGGCGGCGCCGAGCCGCGCACGCGCGGCGGCGAGGAAGTGCGCGGCCAGCAGGGGCACGTCGCCCACGCGCGCGCGCAGCGGCGGCAACGTCAGCGTCAGCACGTCGAGGCGGTACATCAGGTCAGGGCGAAACCGGCCCGCGGCGATCTCGGCCTCGAGATCCCGCGACGTCGCCGCGATGATACGAACGTCGACCTCGGCGTCTTCGTCGTCGCCGATGCGGCGCACGCGGCCGTCCTGCAGCACGCGCAGCAGCTTGACCTGCGACGCCCCCGGCAGCTCGCCGATCTCGTCGAGGAACAGCGTGCCCCCCGCGGCGCGCTCTACGAGCCCCACGCGATCGCGCACGGCGTCCGTAAAGGCGCCCTTCGCGTGGCCGAACAGCTCCGACTCGATGAGGGTCGCGGGGATCGCGCCGCAGTTCACTGCCACGAACGGCGCCGCCGCGCGCGGCGACAGGTCGTGCAGCGCCCGCGCGACGACCTCCTTGCCCGTGCCCGATTCACCGCGCACGAGCACCGTCGCCTTGTGCGGCGCCATCTTCCTGACGGCGACCTTGAGCGCCGCCATGACGGCGCTGCCTCCGACGAGGGATTGCAGCGGATCGTCGGGGGCGGAGGGAGCCGGCACGGGGGAGGCTCACCATAGCAACTTTTTTGGTCGGTTTTTTTGAGGCAATTTTTTGCGATCGGGGCCGCCCGGCGTTTCACTCGATCCATGAGCGTTGAAGTCGAAAGAGCCACCGTGGCCTGCGGGACCTGCGGCGCCCAGGTCATCGAGCTCCGGCGGGGTCGGTGTTGGGGTTGCTACACGCGCTGGATGGAGTCGCGGCCCGTCGGCCGCGGCGCCTCGTGCACCGTCTGCTTCGAGAAGCGACGCGACCAGCTCAAGCTCGTCGAGATCCACGGTCGCAGCTTGCCGCTGTGCCACGGCTGCTCGGCGGCCGTCACGCGCATGGACGACGTGCCCGCGACGATCGACGGCATCCGCGGCCGCCTGCGCCGCGATCGCCGCGTCGCCGACAAGCGCGCGGGCGTGAAGGTCGACCACCGCATCTTTCCGCGCGAACGCCGCGTGGGCGAGCGCCGCGGTCCCGATCGCGGCGACGACGCCGCCATCGACCCGAACACGGCGAACACGATGCTCGCCGATCTCGACGAAATCATCGTCGAGCTGCAAGAGGCCGACATGGAAGAGGTCGAGCAGACGATGGTGCGCCAGAACGCCGCCAACGCGAGCCCTCCGCCCGTTCCGGTCGGCCTTTCGGCGCACTCCGCCCGCTGAGCCCGTCGGCGCGCGCCGATTGACGCGGGCGGCGGGCAGGCCGGGCGCGAACGGCGCTTTTTTCGATCAGATCCGCGAGCGCCGGCCAAGGGACCAGCATGAGCACGCGCGCATCCCTGACTCTGCTCCTCGGCGCCAGCCTCGCCGTCGTCGTGTTCCCTGCGGCCACGGCGCAGGCGCAGTGTTGCCCCGGCTATTCGCTCGCGACGTCGTGCGCGGGCGAGGGGCTCACGCGTTCACGCTGGTGCATCCAGGACACGGCGCCCACGGGGCAGGCCGCCCTCCCAAAGGCCTTCTGCGCGTTCGGGGACAAGGTCGTCACGACGCTCGAGTCGGTGTTCAACATCAAGGCGACGGAGACCTTCGAGTTCCAGCTCGACACGCAGACGGGCGGCGCGCACACGGGTACGTCGTGCGGCCACCTCGGCGACGGCGTCACGTACGACGCGTTCGTCGGCAGCGCCTACGGCGCGACGGGATTCTGGGGCTACCTGCTCGCGCTCCACGAGGGCATCAACGACTGGACGGGCATGGCGAGCTCGGGCTGGCCGACGGACTGGTGGGCCGATCATCAGAGCGCGTTCCCCAACCTGATGGACTTCCACATCATGAACACGATCGGCGTCGCGAACGCCGACCAGAACCTCATAAAGGCGGCCGCGGCGCAGAAGAAGCGCTTCTATCCCGGCGGCGACAGCGCGGACGCGAAGGTCGTCGCGCTCGACAACATCTACGGGGCGATGCCCGGCGGCGACGGCTTCGCGGGCTTCAGCCACATGTTCTCCATGCAGTCGGGCATGGGCGTCAAATGGGACTCGCTCGGCGTGCCGAACCCCGACGTCAAACGCTCGGAGTACGTCGCGGCGTACATGAGCCTCGCGATGGGCAAGCCGGCGCTGCCGACGTTGCAGGGCCCGGGTGCGAACGGCGGCGGGAAGATCTGCAACAACACGCCGGACGGCACGGCGGCCGACAAGCCGTACACATGCACTGAAGACGTCATCGACGCGATCGCGAACGCCCACTGCGGCGCCGTCGCGAACGGCAAGAAGGCGGCCGACATGCAGGCGCTGCGCTCGGGGAACTACGCGAACGTCGCCAAGGGGCCGTGCGGCGCGACGTGCCCGGACGAGTGCGCGTGCGACGGCACAGACCACTGCGTCGCGGCTTGGTTAGGCAAAGCGTCCGCCCCCGCGGACGCCGGCGCCCCCGCCGACGCCGGCGCGGCCGGCACGACGGGCGCCGCAGGCGTGACGGGCGCGG
>JBBQJG010000416.1:0-3197 GCA_038325725.1 Polyangia bacterium
CTGCCGCCCTCGACGATGCGCTGGACGTAGATGCCGGGCGTGTGGATCTGGTCGGGCGGCAGCTCTCCCGGCTCGACGAGGATCTCGACCTCGGCGACGGTGATCTTGCCGGCGGCGGCGATCATCGGGTTGAAGTTGCGCGTCGTCTTGCGAAACACCAGGTTCCCGAAGCGATCGCCTTTCCACGCCTTTACGAGAGAAAAATCGGCCTGCAGCGCGCGCTCCATGACGTACGTTCGTCCGTCGAACACGCGCGTCTCCTTGCCGTCGGCGACGACGGTGCCGACGCCCGTCGCCGTGAAGAACGCCGGGATGCCGGCGCCGCCCGCGCGGATGCGCTCGGCGAGCGTGCCCTGCGGCACGAGCTCGACCTCGAGCTTGCCGTCGAGGTACAGCCGCTCGAAGGTCTTGTTCTCGCCGACGTAGCTCGACACCATCTTTTTGACCTGGCCCGCGGCGAGCAGGATGCCGAGCCCCTTGCCGTCGATGCCGCAGTTGTTCGAGATGATCGTGAGGCCGCGCGTGCCCCGCTTTGCGATGGCCGCGATGAGGTTTTCGGGGATGCCGCACAGGCCGAAGCCGCCCGCCATGAGCGTGGCGCCGTCGGGCAGGTCGGCCAGGGCTTCGTCCGCGGAGGCGACGGTCTTGTCCATGGGGCCGCGCCATCTTAGCGCCAAGCCGCCAGCGCCGCGAGCGGGCGCGGGGCGACTGTGGGATACTCGCGCCGCAGACGTTGCCAGTTTTCTCGTTCGGCGAGCTTCGCCCATGGCCATCGTGACCTTTACCACCGACTTCGGCTCGCGGGACGGCTACGCTGGGGCCATGAAAGGCGTCGTCCTCGCGCTCGCACCCACGGCGACGCTCGTCGACATCACGCACGGCGTGCCGGCGCAGGACGTCGCGGCGGGGGCTCTCGCGCTCGCGCAGGCAGCGCCGCTGTTTCCGCCCGGGACGATTCACGTCGCCGTCATCGATCCCGGCGTGGGTGGCGCGCGCGCGGACCTGCTCGTCGAGGCGAACGGTAGCTTCTTCGTCGGGCCCGACAACGGCGTGCTGTCGCTCGCGGCGCGCGGGGCTCGCGCCGTCCGTCGCATCGACGCGCCCTCGTTTCGGCGCGAGCCCGTGAGCCCGACGTTCCACGGCCGCGACGTGTTCGCGCCCACGGCGGGCCGGCTGGCCTCTGGCGCCGCGGCTGCGGACGCGGGCCCGCTCATCGACGCGATGATCGAGCTCGCTCCTCCCGCGATCGCGCGTCATGAAGGCCGCGCCGAGGGCACGGTCATTCACATCGACGCCTTCGGGAACCTCATCACGTCGATCGCCGGGCAGAGCGTGTCGGCCGACGCGGCGATCGAGATCGACGGAGCGGGTGGCACGTTCCACCCGAGGTTCGCGCGGACGTTCTCGGACGTCGAGGCGGGCGCGCTCGTCGCGTACGTCGGCAGCGGCGGCCAGTTGGAGATCGCACGCCGCAACGGCTCGGCGGCGGTCTATGTCGGCGCGGAGCGCGGCGCCGTCGTGCGCGTGGGTGACGGCTCATGAGCGCGCGCGGGCACATCATCGGGTCGAGCGCGATGCCTGCGCTTGGTGCCGCGCGACTGCTAGGCGCCGCGGTCCTATGGGGCGCTGTGCTGGCCGGTGGTTGCACGGTCGGTACGGGCTCGGGCACGGCGAGCGGCAACTTGAAGGTTGTCGGCTGCGACGAAAACGACAGCCTCAAGAACGGCCAGCCCTACGAGTTGCGGCCCACGTTCTTCGCGGGTGAGCCCATCGAGGACATCTGCCCGGCGCGGAGCAAGTGCCCCGGCGCCCATACCAACCGTCTGCTCATCCGCATGCAGCGCACCGGCAACCAGGTCGAGAACAACGACACGCTCTACTTCGACGTCCAGAACGCGCTCGAGGTCGCGCGCTGCGTGCGCGGCCGGACGGCGAACGGCGTCGGCGACTGGGACACGCGGATGGTGACCAACGCCGACGGAACCTCGACGAATCTGCCGTGGTGCGACTGGGGTACGCCCGTCGCCGCCGACGCCGGCACCGCCGACGACGCGGGCGCCAGCGACGACGCGGGTACCGCCGACGCGGCGGCCGTCACGCCCGTGGTGATGATGGCCGAGCGCGCGCGGATCAACCTCTCGACGGAGGACTTCGTGCGAGCCTCGTTCTCGCCGCTGCACACCTGCGTCGCGGCGAGGCTCGTCGGCGTCGCGCTGCCGGGCAGCTGGATCGAGTTCGCCGACTTCGGGTCGGCCGCCCAGGCGAACAAGACGCCCGACGCGCGGGCGGCCCTCGGGACCGACTTCAAGGTCGACTTCGGCGAGCGGTTGCACGCGACCTTCCACCTCCAACTCGGTGACCAGCGCGTCGCGAACGCGCAGAAGGCGCGCGACCCCGTGCCTTCGTCGCGCATCAGCGGAACTCTCGATGGTTCGTTCGACTTCGATCTGCAGCGCGGCCGCGCGGCGCAGCCGTTCCCGTGAGCACGGGCTCCGACGCGTCCGAGCTCGGACCCGAGATCACCGTCGAGATCGAAACGCTCGCGCCGGGTGGCGACGCCGTCGGGCGGCAGCGCGACGCGCCCGGGGCCGCGACGGCGGCCGACGGCCGCGCGACGTTCGTGCCGCTCGCCGCGCCTGGCGAGCGCGTGCGCGCCCGCGTCGTGCGCGCGAAGGAACGCGTCGCCTGGGCCGAGCTCGTCTCGATCGAGCGGAGCGGTCCCGCGCGCGTCCCGCCCGCGTGCCCGCTGTTCGGCGTATGCGGCGGGTGCCAGTGGCAACACGTCACGCTCGACGCTCAGCGCGCCGCGAAGAAGGCGATCGTCGAGCGCGCGCTCGGCGTCGCCGTCGAGGCGGTCGTCGCCGCGAGCCCCGCCTTCGGTTACCGCGATCGTGCCAAGCTCGCCGTCGGAAAGGGCGGCACGCTCGGCTTTCGCGGCCGACGCTCGCACGACGTCGTCGACGTGCCCGCGTGCCCGCTGCTCGGCCCCGCGCTCGCGCGCGCGCTGCCCGCGCTGCGCGCCCTCGCGCGCGGGCTCCCCGCCGACACCGAGCTCGACGTCCAGGCAGGCGTGCAGGGCGTGCACCTCAACGTCGCGCACACCGACGCGACCGGCGCGGGTCACGCGAAGCGCGAGATGGATCGCTTGCGGGACGCGGGCGTCGTCGGCCTCGCGCTCGCGGGCAAGCCGACGCTGG
>JBBQJG010000417.1:0-3162 GCA_038325725.1 Polyangia bacterium
CCCTAAACGACGACGGGGACCTCGGTCCTCAAGCCGACGGGACGTCCCGTTCCTAGGGGAAAAAGACGACGACGTAGTCCTCGCCGGCACAGGCGACGACGGAGTTCGCGTCGTCGCCTGACCACGAGTAGGCGTCGGGACACGCCTTGTCGAAGTACCTCGCGACGGGGCTGTTCGGATCGTTGGGCATCGGGCTCACGCAGGCGGTGACGTCGCCCGCGGGATCCTTGTCCCGTGACCCGCCGACGCATCACCACCGGGCTTGGTCGCGGACGAGCCGCAGGCGAGGCCCGCACCGAGGGCGATCATCCACGCGAGCGCCCGCCGCTGCATCGACATCATCCCGCGAGGAGCAGCACGCCCGTGAACATGTGGATGCGGGCGCGCCCGCACGCCGGTCCGATCTCGAAGCTGCTCTCGATCCCGACGACGGGCAGATCGCCGAAGCGGCGACGAATCAGTGTCGGGTCGAGACCCGGTTGGCCGTACAGCGCGCTGCCGCGGCCCGCGCAGTTGAAGTAGACGCCGAAGCGCGGCGGGTGCTCGCCGCGCGCGTCGGCCGCTTCGTCGAGCATGGCCTTCATGTCGTCGCGCGCGCCGATCGCGTCGCGCACGGTGAAGCGGATCGTCTGTCCCGCGCGCACGGGCTCGGCGACGGCGAGCGCCGGGCGATCCCCCTCGGCGACGGCGAAGTGGCGCACGACGTAGTCCGAGCGCCCGTCGGCCCCGCGCTCGCCGATGCCCGCGAGCAGGTGCGGCGTCATCTTCTGCAAGCCGGGAAAGCTCGGGTTCGAGATCGCGCGATCGAGCGCCTCGAGGGGCGGGCGGCCGTCGATCTCCAAGATGAGGTTCCCTTCGGCCTCGGTGATCGTGAGCGGCTCGCCGAGCGCTTGGCAGCCCTGGGTCATGCCGATCGTGGGGCGCAGCTCGCGCGGCAGCACGATGGCGACGCACGCGTCGGTGCGCGCCGCGCCTTCGTAGAACACGCGACATCCGTCGGCGCCGCCCGAGGCGCCCGCGCCCGTGATCGTGACGTCGGGCGCCGTGTCGGCGACGCCCGCGAGAAAATCAACGGCGTCGAGCTCGGCGGGATCGATGAGCATGGCGATGACGACGCCGCTGTCGCCGTCCCCGGCCTGGCCGCCCGCGACGCGCATGACCTCGCGCCCGAGGCGTCGGCCCGCGGCGCGCGCATCGGCGCGCACGCCGCCGACGAGGATCGGCCGCGGCACGGGCGGCGCGGATTCATCATCCTCGCCGAGCACGAGCACGGCGACGGCGCTGCCGTTCTCGAGCTCCTCCCCCACCGAGAGGACGCCCGTCGCCGAACAGCCCATGACCGACGCGCGCGGGATCGCGTGCGACACGGCGCCAAGCACGCCCGCGTATTGGTCGTTCTCGTGGTGGCTGCCCGCGAAGACGATCGCGAGATCTGCCGACGTCACGCGCGCGGCGACGAGCGCGCGGCGCGCGGCCTCGCGCCCGGCCGTCGCGCCGTCCTTGGCAATCGCGAGCCCGGCGCCGGCAGACAACATGGCTCCCTCTTACCCCGTCGCAAAAAAAGTGGGCAGAAAAGGTGCCGCGAATCAGCGAAGCACGACGCGGCGCCCGCAGCGAGGCGACGCGTTCGACACGGCGCCTCAGGGGTCGGAGAAACGCAGCGTCGCGAACGCGAGGAGGTCCACCGCGATCAGCCGCCCGCGATCAGCCGCCTGCGATCAGACTCCCGCGATCAGCCACCAACAAACACGAACGGGTAGCTCGACGCCGAGAGGCCCTGGCGCGACGGCGGGAATTTCCAGCGCGACACCTGACCGTCGATGCAGCTCGAGAGCTGCGAGCCTTCGAACGCGGGCGCTTCGACGTTGAGCGCCTGCACGTGCCCGTCGCCCGCGATCTGAAAGCTGACGATCGCCTTGCCCGTGCGCAGGTCTCCCTCGCGCGTCATGCGGTCGTAGCAGGACTTCACGCCCGGCACGTACGCGCGCACGAGCTTCTGCACCTCTTGATAGTCGGGCTTGTCCGGCAGCGAGCCCGTCGCGCCGCCCTTGAGGCTCTGCGCGACCCACGGCGCCATCGCGAGCGCGCCGCCCTGCGCGCCGAGCACGTTGTCCATGAGCGCGGCGCCGCGATCGTCGACGATGCGAATCGCCTGCGCGCCCTGCTGCTGCAGCGTCTCCCACCGCTTGTCGAACGGCGATGGTCCGCCCGCGCCTTCGCCGGTCTGCTTGCTGCACGCCCCGCCGCCCACGACCACCGCCAACAACCCCGCCCCGATCGCCTGCGTCATTTTCATGGGCCGAATGCTAGCACCGCCCGAAAAAGATCGGCACCGCAACGCTCACGCACCGTCGGCCGGCTTCGGGCGAAACGGAGACGCACGATCGGCGCGGTGCACGCGGCGCAACACGAAGATCCACATCCCCACCGACAAGAGCGAAACGATCGTCCATAGATGCGCGTCGAGCTGGTGGTGCAGCGCGTAGTTGTATCCGCCGTGAAAGAGGATCGGCACGAGCAGGCAGCACACCCGGTCGCGCCACAGCGCCGCCGGGTGCGTGCGATCGAACTTCGTCTTGCCCGCGTAGTAGCCCATCGCGCCGCCGAACAGCGCGTGCGCCGGCACGGCGAACAGCGCGCGCTGCCACACGACGGTGAGCCCGCCGTCCACCGCCTGCGCGCGCATGATGTACAGGACATTCTCGAGCGTCGCGAACCCGAGCGACACGGCGACGCCGTAGACGACGCCGTCGAGCGGCTCGTCGAAGTCGTCCCAGTGGTAGATCGCCGCGAAGAGGACGACGCCCTTCGAAAGCTCTTCGATGCCGCCCGCGAGCACGAGCGATTCGAAGAGACGCGCCGCCTCGGTGCCGCCGGCGAGCCAGTCAGGCGAGATGAAGCCGATCGCCGTGAAGGCGAGCCCGCGCGCGGCCGCCATGGCGTACAGGCCCAGGCCGAAGGCCATGGCCACGCGGTGCATCGGCTCGCGCTGCCAGCGATCGCGCAGATAGAAGAACGTCAGGAGGAACAGCGACGGTGCGGCCCCTGCGACGATGGCGAGCACCCAGCCGTGCATTTCATATAATGTGCCCCAACCCGACTGGGTTCGGGGGCGAAACGGTTTCGACGGGGGACAGCAAAGTTCATGTTGCGTGCCGAGGC
>JBBQJG010000418.1:0-3133 GCA_038325725.1 Polyangia bacterium
CGCAGAGCCGGGCTTCGCGCTCATGGTGGCGCTGCACACGGGCGTGCTCGTCGCCGCCGCGCTCGAGGTGCTCGCGCTGCGCCGGCCGTTCACGCCCGCGCTCGGCGTCCCGGCGCTCGGCATTTTCACGCTCGCGAACGCCCTGCGCTGGTGGGTCATCGCGACGCTCGGGCCGCACTGGAACGTTCAGGTCGTCGGCTCGTCGGCGTCGCTCGGCGTCGTCACGGGCGGGCCGTACCGCTTCATTCGTCACCCGAACTACGTCGCGGTCTTCGCCGAGCTCGTCGCGCTGCCGCTCGTCCACGGCGCGTGGCTCACGGCCGTGCTCGGCGGCGCGCTTCACGTCGTCGTTCTGCGGCGCCGCCTCGCGCTCGAAGAAGCGGTGCTCGCCAGCGACCCGGCCTACCAGAGCCTCATGGCGGCCAAGCCGCGCTTCATTCCACGTCTCATGCCGCGCGAAGCGTCCCATGGCTGACGTCGCGATCGCCGGCGCGGGTCCCGCGGGCGCGACGCTCGCCGTCCTACTGGGACGCGCGGGCCTCACAGTCGACGTCTTCGACGCGCGCCGGTTCCCCCGCGAGAAGCCCTGCGGCGAGGGCATCATGCCCGCGGGCGTCGCCGTGCTCGAGCGGCTCGGGCTCATCGACGCCGTCGGCGGCCGGCGCGTCGACGGCGTCCGCTACCACGGCTTCGGCGGCACGGCCGAGAGCGGCTTCCCGGCGCCTCGTGGCGCCGCGCCCCCCGCGATGCTGGCGCAGCGCCGGCTGCACCTCGACGACGCGCTCGTCGCGGCCGCGCGCGCGACGCCCGGCGTGCGGATCTTCGAGGACGCGCCCGTGCAAGGCGCCGCGCTCGCACGCGGACGCGCCGTCGGTCTCCTCGTCGGCGGCGCGCTCCAGCGGGCGGGCCTCGTCGTCGGCGCCGACGGCATCACGTCGCGCGTGCGCCGCTCGCTGGGCCTCGACGGCCGCGCGCGGCCCCGCGGGCGCGTGGGCCTGCGCGCCCACTTTCGTCTCGCGGCCGGCCGCGCCGCGCCCGATCGCCTCGAGATCTTCCTCGCCGCGGGCCACGAGCTCTACGTCGCCGGCCTCCCCGACGGCGAGCTGCTCGTGGCGGCCCTCGCCGACAGCGACGCGCTCGGAGGTCACGCACGCGTCGCGCTCGCGCGCTGGATCGAGGCCGAGCCGAAGCTGCGCGCGCTCCTCGACGGCGCCGAGCCGCTGACCGACGTCGCGGGCCGCGCGCCCGTCGCGGGCCACGCGCGCGCCGGTTTCGCGCCCGGCGCCGTCCTCCTCGGCGACGCGGCGAGCGCGACGGATCCGCTCACGGCTGGCGGGATCGCGCACGCCCTCGTCACGGCCGAGCGGCTCGCGCCGCACGTGCGGCGCGCCCTCGCCGAGGGCGACGCCCCGCTCGCGCGCTTCGATCGCGAGCGCCGCCGCCTGCTGCGCGCCCACGCCTTCCTCACGAGCGGCCTCCTCGCGCTCGTGCGACGCCCCCCCCTCGCGCGCGCGACGCTGGCCCTCATGCGCGCGCAGCCCCGCCTCATGAGCAGACTGCTGGGAGTCGCGGCCGGGATATAGTGGCGGCCATGCCCCGGCCGCGGTTCCTCTTCGCCCACGGCGCGGGCGCGCCTTCGACGTCACCCTGGATGCGACGCTGGCGCGATCGCCTCGCGGTCCTCGGCGACGTCACGACGTTCGACTACCCGTACATGCAGGCGCGCCGCAAGATGCCCGACCGCATGCCGACCCTCGTCGAGGCCCATCGCGCCGTGCTCGCCGAGGTTCGCGAGAACGCCCGCGCCAACGCCAACGGCGCGCCCATCGTGCTCATCGGCAAATCGATGGGCTCTCGCGTCGGCTGCCACGTGTCGCTCGAAGAGCCCGTCGACGCGCTGGTGTGCATCGGCTATCCGCTCGTCTCCGGCACGAGCGGCAAGCTGCGCGACGAGGTCCTCGTGGCCCTGCGCACGCCGATTCTCTTCGTCCAGGGGACCCACGACTCTCTATGTCCGTTGCCCAAGCTGGCCGACGTGCGCGCCCGCATGACCGCCGTCAACGAGCTGCACGCCGTACAGGACGCCAATCATTCCATCGAGTTGCCGCCCATCAAGCACACGACGGCGCTGCAAGAGGATCTCGAGCTGACGGTCATTGCGGCCATCCGACGTTTCGTGGACGATCTGAAGAAGAAGATCACCCCGGAAGGAGTCTGACGGCCCATGCGCGCAAGCGGGATCAGCGGGATGAGCGGGATGAGGATGTTGGGAGCGGCGGGGCTCGTCTGCTTGGCGACGCTCGGTCCGGCGGCGACGCCTGCGCGCGCCGACGCCGGCTTCGGCGGCTTCCGCTGCGGCAGCCGCATCGTGCGCGACGGCGACACCGAGGACGACGTCGCGAAGAAGTGCGGAGATCCCGACGCCGTCCGCACGTGGACCGAATACCGAAGCGAAGCGATCTGGGAGGCCGGCCGCAAGATCGAGCGCTCGATCCCGATCCAGTACGATGAGTGGAAGTTCGACTTCGGCACCGGGCGCCTCATCCACTACGCCACGTTCGTCCAGGGCCGCCTCACGAGCGTCCGCACCGGCAGCTACGGACGCTGACTAGCCCGTCAGGGCCGCGAGCAGCTCCACGACCGCCGTCGTGATGAGCAGCAAGACCGAGCCGAAGCCGACGCTCTCGCACCGCTCGGGATCGCGCCAGGCGCCGCCGGCGACGCGCGTGACTTGCCAGGCGGCGAGGGGCGCGACGGCCGACGTCGCGATGGCGATGCGCGGCTGCAAGCCGAAGTGAACCCACAGCGGGAGCGCGAGGTACGAAAAGGAGATGACCGCGACGTAGACGCGCGCGGCCCAGTCGCCGCCCCAACGCACGACGAGCGTGCGCTTGCCCGAGGCGGCGTCGCCCGCGGCGTCGGGGAACTCGATCGCGAGCAGCATCGCGAATTGAAAGACGCACGGCGAGATCACGGCGAGCGGTAGCGTGCGCTCGATCGTGCCCCGCTGGAGGACGAAGGCGAGCCACGGCACGAGCAGCGTCACGATGACCGCCGTCGTGAGCTCGCCGAGGCCGCGCGCGCACAGGCGCAGCGGCGGCGCGCTGTAGACCCAGGCGAGCGCGAGCATGAG
>JBBQJG010000419.1:0-3116 GCA_038325725.1 Polyangia bacterium
GGCTGGTGACCGGCGCGAAGGTCGACAGCTCGAGGCCCTAGGCGCGGGGGACGTGCTGGCGTGCCTTGTGGGCCAAGGTCGCAGCGACGTGGGCGGGGGCGGGCGCCAGGACCGCGCCGGACGTCAGCGCGACCGCGACGCGCGAGGTGGCCCGGGCGCCTGACGACGTCACGGCCGTGGTCGGCGCGGCCGGAGGGAGCGCCGGCGGGGACGGCCTCCCCGCCGCCGCGGGCGTCGGGAGCAGGACGGCGCGGACGAGCTCGACGGTGCGCACGACGAGCAGCGCCGCCATGTCGCCCGTGGGCGATGCATCCAGCAGCTGGTGCAGCGTCGGCTGGCCGGAGCCGCCATCGAAGAACGTCACCTCGACGTGGCCGCGCGCCACATCCAGCAGGACGCGCGCGGCGGGCACCGCGCCAGCGTCCGCAGTGGCCAGCTGCGCGCGCAGACCGACGAGCTCCAGCTCGGCGACGAGACGGACCGCGGCCCCAGTCGTCGCTGGCTCTTCTTGACCGTCGCTGATGACGACGAGCGGTGCGTCCGCGGCGGGCGCGGCGATGGCGGCGCTCGCGATCGCGAACAGCGTGGCGAAGACGACGCGCGCGGCGCCCGTGGCGCTCACCGCGCCAGCACCTGCCGGGCCAGGCTCGCCTGCGCGCCGCTCGGGTAGGCCCGCAGGTACGCGCGCGCCGCTTCGCCCTCGTGGGCCGTGTCGCCGGCGCGGTGGAGCGATTCGAGGAGGCGACCCGAGGCCTCGGCCGCGAGCGGTCCCCGGGGCGCTTCGGCGAGATAGCGCCCGAACCAGTCGGCGGCGTCGGCATAGTCGTGGCGCGCGTCGAAGGCGAGCAGTCCGAGCGCGAAGGTCGCGCGCTCCAGCCGTGGGAAACGCCGCCGCGCCGCCTGATACGCCTGTGCCGCGCGCGCCGACTCGCCGGCGAGCCGCGCGACGTCGCCGAGCCACACGACGTCGGCGCCGTCGATGCGCTCGCATTGCGCGTCGAACCCCTCGCCCAGCGCGCCGAGGGCCTCTTTGTAGCGACCGCCCGCGGCGAGCGCACGCCAACGCTCGTGGCCACCACGTCGGACGGGAGCCTCGACGACGGGAGCGAGGGCAGGGGCCGCCTCGGTCGCCGGCGCGACGGCCGCGTCGGCGACGACGCGGCCCGCGCCGCCCGTGATCTCGAGCCGCTGGCCCGCGGCGACGCGCGTCGTTGGCAGTCCCGGGCCCGTGACGTCGACGGCGCCCTCGAAGAGACGCACGTTCAGCGCGCGCGTCTCGGGCGACCACGTCGCCGCGAAACGCGTGCCGACGACCTGGATCGTGTAGCCGCCGGCGCGCACCCGCCAGTGCGTCTGTGGACGATGCACGATGCGGGCGTCGAGCGTTCCTGTGGCGAGCGACAGCGACGCACCCTGGGCGTCGACGGCGTCGACGCGCGCGCGACCTCGCGGCGCGATGCGCACGCGCGAGCCATCCGAAAACGTTGCCTCGGCCTCGGCGTCGGCCGTCGCGCCGTGCAGCTCGTCGCCGACGCGGCCAGTCCCTGCGCTCGCGCCGATGGTGAACGCGAGCGCCTGCGGCGCCTCGGAGCGATCTTGCGGCGCGCGTCCAACGGCGACGACCGCAGCCACCGCCGCGCCCGCGACGGCGAGCCTGAGCCCGAGCGCGCGCGAACGCCGCCGTCGCCCCGCGCCCGCCGCCAGCCTCCTGGCTATCTCAGGGACGAGGGCGTCGCCGCGCAGCGAAGCGCGGTGCGCCTCGGCGAGGTCCTTCATGAGCTCCGCCATGGGCCCCGTCTCCGGCTCACTCATGACCGTGCCACCTTCCTCCGCGTTCGAGCCGCGCCGCCAGCAACGGCGACGTGCGCGCCGCCTCGACGAAGCCGCGCTCGGCGCGCGCGAGGCGCCGCTTGATCGTCGCGAGCGAGACGCCGCACGCCGCGGCGACCTCGGTGAGCTCCATCTGGGCGATGAACCGCAGCCCGAACGCGACGCGCTCGTCGGCCGGTAGCGTCTCGAGCGCGCGGTACGCCGCCTGCAGCGCCGCGTACGTGTCGGCATCGGCGACGCGCGCGGGCGCCTCGGGGAGATCCTCGGGCGCGAGGAAGCGAATCCACCGCCAGCGTCTACGGCGCCGGATCTTGTCTCGCGCCGTGAACACGGCGAGCGTCGACAACCAACCCGTGAGCGCGCCCGGATCCTTGAGCTTGTCGATCCCCTCGAGCGCGCGCACGAACACGTCGTGCACGACGTCGGGGATCTCGCTGTCGGGCCCCAACGCCGCCGCGACGATGCGCTCGATCATCGGCAAGTGCCGACGCACGAGCTCGGCGCGCGCGTCGGGCGCGCCGCGCCGCAGGTCCTCGACGAGGCGCGCCACGCCGTCGTCGGACCGCGGGGAATTTCTGGGAGGAGTCAGCCTCACGGTGGCGCGTCCCGGCGTCAGCAGCTCACCTCGCGATCGGGGAAGCGTCGAAGCTACCATGGGCCTCTCCGATGACGCATGGCGCGGCTCAGCGCGGCCCCGCGCACGCGCGCACGCGCGCGCCCACGCCGGCCGCGGGTTCGAGGGCGCTGTCGTCATAGGGGACGTTCGTGAGCGCGGCGCCGCCGCCGCCCGTCGCGGGCGAGCCCGTGACGTTCGTCAGGAGGTTGTCGCGCGCCGTGATCGACGCCGTCTTCTCGTCGTCGGGACCGTTGAACTCGGTAGGGTTGCTCACGCCGTCGAAGTGGTTGGCCTCGACGAGCAGGTGCGCACTCGCGCCGGCGCGGACGCAGTAGTGATTGCCCGTCGACGAGAAATAGTTGTTGAACACGTGCACCTGCCCGAAGCGTACGCGCGGCATGCGCTCGAGCACCCCCTCGGCCCACCAGTCGTGGTGGAAGGTGATCTTGAGGCGGCCGTCGTCCTCGGCCGCGTTGCCGTCCGAGTGTCCGACGAGGTTCGAAAAACGGTGGTCGGCGGTCTCGCCCGGCAGCGGCTTGAACGCCGCCGTATAGCGAAATTTCGTCCACGAGATCGTGACCCAGTCGACGGCGTGGGTGAGGTCGAGGTTGCCGTCCGGCCCGTCCCAGATCTCGAGGTGATCGACCCAGACGTGATGCGCGAAATAGAT
>JBBQJG010000420.1:0-3079 GCA_038325725.1 Polyangia bacterium
CGTCAGCGCCGAGGAGGTCGACGAGATCCGTCAGCGCCTGCGCATCAAGCTGCTCGTGGGCGAGCCCGCGCGCGGTCGGCCGCCGCTCGTCGCGTCCTACGGCGGTCGCGGTCCGCTCGCGGCGTGGGTGCGCGTCGCGGCCGTGCGCGAGGCGCTCACGCTCGCGCGCGACGCCGGGATCGGCGCGCGGGCCACCCGGCGCGCCGCTGCGGAGGGCGCGCTCGGCGCGGCGGCCCCCGATCCCGAGCTCGCGGTCATCAAGGCCCGCCACCGCCGCGACTTCCAAGAAGTGTTCTCGGGCGCGCTGCGGGGCATCGCGGATCGCGAGCGCGCGCTGCTGCGCCTGCACACCGTCGCGGGCCTTTCGCTCGAGAAGATCGGCGCGATCTACAAAGTCGATCGCTCGACGGTGTCGCGCTGGCTCTCCGACGCGCGCCACGCTCTGCTCGATGGCACAGAGCGTGGGTTGCGAGAGCGCCTCGGCATGAGCCCCGCCGAGGTCGAATCGATGGCCCGGCTCCTCACGAGCCAGCTCGAGATCGATCTCCCCGAGCTGCTCCGCACGTCCGAACGCTGACTACAATCCGAGCGAAGCGCGGCCAGGCCGCGCGAAAGCGAGCCTGGGAGGGTTTGCGAACCCTCCCAGGACTCCCATTAAAATAGCCGCGCGCCTTTTTCGACGACGAGGTGGCGCGAGTCGAGGGCGGCGCCGACCTTCTTGAGGATCTCGATCTTCTGGTCGGTGTGCAGACCATAGAAGAGCGGCGCGATCTTCTCGTGGTCCTTGGCGGTCCAGCGCTTCGTCTCGATGACCTGAGCGACGAGCTTCTGCGCGAGCTCGAACGACGGCGCGTTGTCACAGCCGACGGGCGCCGGCATGGGCGACGGTCCCGTGTTGATGGGCGCGCCAACGCCCGAGTCCGAGGCCTTGCCCGACACGGCGACGCGCGTGCCGAGGAGCGTTCCGAGAACGAAGACGCCACCGACGACGGCGCCGAGGAGCAGTCCAGTCTTTGAGCGAGTCATGTTCATGCTCCTAGTAGTGCCGCGCGGGCGGCTGCGAGAAGTTGAGGATCGTGATCCACGTGCAGTAGTGCGACGCGTCCCAGCCGAACTGAATCTCGGAGCTCAGCTGCATCGTGTGCGTGATGCTCACGAGGTTCGCGTTGTACGTGTAACAAAAGTTCATCGCGCCGGCGCCGTCGTTGGCCTCGCAATAGGCGAGGGGCGGGCCGGCCGTGTCGCTGTTCACCCAGCAGCCGATGTACTGCGAGCCCGACGTGTTGTGGGCGTTGCCCATGTCGCCGCGGGCCCAGTTGCCGAACACCTGTACCGGTCCGACGGCCAGCGCCGTCCCTGCGAGACCGCACGTCACCACCAGCGCCAATATGCCTTTTCGTAGCTTCGACATGGAAACCTCCCGTTACCCCGGTACCACCGCCCTAGGGTCGCGTCAAAAATTTGCCGCGCCGTCTTGCGCGCACGACGGCTTCTTGCCGCGCCTCAGTCGCCCGGCGGGCACGCGTCGCGCGCGCCGGCGTCGGGCGACGCGGGCGCGCAGATGCCGGGGCTCGACGGGCTCGAGGCGAAGCACTCGGAGCAACGCAGCCCCGCGTCCTCGACGGCGACCTTGAGGTGATCCCATCGACACGCGAAGGAATCCATCGGAGCGGTGGCGGATGTCCCGTCTTCCCAGTTGGCGTCGCGGCACGTGCGAAGGCACTTGTTGGCCTCCTCGAACTGGACCAGCCCGGCGCACGCTTGCTGAAACGTGCCGCAGTAATCGATGCACTTCGCGGTGAGATCGCGGGCGTCGCTCGCGTCGCCACCGTCGGCGCTCCCATCCCCGACGAGCGTCGGTCCGGCATCGTTCGCGTCGTCCGTGCCGCCGTCGCGGATCGTGGCGCCGGCGCAGCTTCCCTCGCGCTTCATCGTGACGGAGCTCGAAGCGTTTCCGCCTGGTGTGACGTCGACGGGTTTGCTCGCGGTGCCGCCCCAACGGCAGGCTCCGTCGACGAGCCTCGCCGTGACCCGCATGGGTCCGTTGACGTCGCCCGGGAGGTAGACGCCGATCGCGAGAGACTTCGCGTCGTCGACGAGGAGCCAGAACGGCCCGTTCGGTTCGCCGCCCGACTTGTCGACCGTCTTGACGAGGTCCGTCGTGCCTTCTCGGATGATTTCGACCTGCGGGTTGCCCTCGGCCTCCTGCCCTGCGGACAACCCCTCTGCCGTCAGCTCGATCGTGAGGAGAGAACGGGCCGAGCACGCGCTGCCCGCCACCAACCCCACGCTGCAAAGAAAAAGCAGAGCCCCGCCACGCATGTTCGACCCGTATCAAGACACACGGGGGGCGGCCGTGTTGCACAGAAATGTGCAGACCCGCCCCAAATAAAGAAAGGCCGCCCCGGCGTGAGCCGGAGCGGCCTCGTCGCTGAGGGGGGCCCGGGGGGGGCGCCTAGAGGGAATTCACGAAGGCGACGAGGGCTGCGCGATCCGCCGCCGGCAGGGCGATGAAGGACGCCTTGACCTTGTCGGCCTCGCCGCCGTGCCACAGGATGGCCTCTTGGACGCCGTTGGCGCGGCCGTCATGCAGCAGGCCCACGTGGCCGTTGACGACCATGAGGAGGCCCGTGCCCCACAGCGGCGGCGTGCGCCACTCGGTCGCGCCCGCGGGCGCCGAGTCGCTCGTCGGCGCCGCGACCGCGCTGTTGTCGGCGAGGTCCGGACCCATGTCGTGGAGCAGCAGGTCCGTGTACGGCTTGATGGCCTGGTTGCGCAACTCCGCGAACGGGTGGTTCGGGCCCGTGACGATGTCCGTCGCGTGGCAGTTCGAGCAGCCGATCGTCTTGAAGATCTGCTCACCGCGCACCTGCGTCGGGTCGCCGTAGTTGCGCTGCCCCGGCACCGACACGAGGCGCATGTACGTCTCGAGGTTGTTGAGGTCCGTGTCCGCGAGCTCGGCCTTGCCGGCGTCCGGGAACATCGTCGTGCCGACCCCCATGTCCTCGAGCGCCGCCTCGGCGATCTGGTGCTTGACGCTGACCTTCTCGGCCTTCCAGCCGAAGCGCCCGACGCGCAG
>JBBQJG010000421.1:0-2982 GCA_038325725.1 Polyangia bacterium
GGCGGGCGCGAGGCCGGGGCCCGGCACGGCGAGGATGAACCGCTCGTAGGAAAGGCCGTCGCCCGCGAGCGTCGGCGCGAGCGGCACGCCCGCCGCCGACAACGTCGGATCGTTGAAACCGGCGCCGTTCGTGTGATCGCACGGCACGACGGCGTAGGAGACGGCGGGCGGCGCCTGCGAGCGCGCCGCCATGAAGGGCCACTCGCGCCACGCGCGGTCGAGGTGGAGCAGCTCGAGCGCAGGCACGTGGAAGCCGTTGCCCGCGACCGGAATGAACGGCAGGAGCGTCCGATCGCCCCAGAAGTACCCGTCCGTGAGCGAGAAGGTGTTGGGATCGCGCGCGCCGTTGTACAGGTCGGTGCGCACGCGGACGCCGGGCTCGCACGGGCGCAGCTCGTAGCGCGTCACGATCGTCACGCGCGCGTCGCCCTCGAGGTGGCCGTGGAACACGAGGGCGATGAGCGGCTCGGCCCCGGGGGCGGCGACGCGCTGATCGACGAGCTCCCAGGTCTCGTAGTGCGCGGCGTCGCGCGGGAGCACGCCCGCCGCCTGGGAGATCCCGTTGAGCTGATCGCCAGACGACATCGCGGCCGCGTCCGAGCCCACGGGCGACAGGTCGATGATCGTGCCGCCCGTGGGCGCGAGACCCTGCGGGTGATCGATCGCGTCGATCACGACGCGCACGCGATCATTCTCGAGGAGGAAGTCGTCCTTCGCGGCGAGCGCCTTGGGGCCGCGCGCGCGCGCGCTCGCGGCGGCCACGGGCGCAAAGGAGAGCTTCGCGCCCGCGGCGCACGTGTATTTCACGGCCGCGCAGGCGGGCGGCGGTAGGCAGCGCCCGTCATCGCCGCCGACGCACCCGTCGTGCCGACACCCGGCCGACGCGAGCGCGCCGACCCAGGTCGCCACCAACAGAGCTCGGGCGCGGGTCAGGCGGGCGCGCATGCCGAAGGCATCCTATCCCGCTTCTGATCTCGCCAGGCTAGGCGCGAAACGCCTCGGGGCGCTTTACGTTTTGGCGCCGACCTTCGCCGGCGCGGGAGCTGCCGGCGCGCTCGGGGCGGCCGCGGGTGGCTTCGCCGCGACGGGCGCCACAGCGGGAGGCTTCGCCGCGACAGGTGCCGGAACCGCGGGAGCCGCAACCGCAGGTGCCGTAGCGGCGGGAGCCGCAACCGCAGGTGCCGCAGCGGCAGGAAGCGCAGCGGCAGGAGCCGCCGCCGCCGCAGCGGCAGGAGCCGCAACCGGCTTCAACCCGATAGGTGCGGTGGCCGCCCCCGTGGGGCTCGTGAAGATCGGCGCGCGCGAAGGACCGAGGATGGGCGTCGCTCCGCCCGTCGTGATGATCGGCGCGCCCATGCCCGGCGATCCCGGCGGACGAATGACGCCCACGCGCGGCCCGATGACCATGACCATGCGGCGGCCTTCCATCATCGAGCGCTGCTCGACCATGGAGATGTCCTGCGTCGCCTTGCAGATCTGGTCGAGCATGACCTGCCCCATCTCGGGGTGGACGATCTCGCGGCCGCGGAAGACGACGACGAGCTTGCACTTGTTGCCCTCGGCGAGAAATCGCCGGATGTGCTTCACCTTGAAGTCGAAGTCGTGCGCGCCCGTCTTGGGGCGGAGCTTGATCTCCTTGAGCACGATCGTCGATTGGTGCTTGTGCGAAGCCTTTTCCTTCTTCGACGTCTCGTACTTGAACTTGCCGAAGTCCATGACCTTGCAGACAGGCGGGACCGCGCGGGGGTTCACCTCGACGAGCTCGAGCCCAGCCTCTTCGGCCAGCTTCAGAGCTTCGTGCGTGGGGAGAATGCCGACCTGACCACCATCGGCGCCGATGACGCGTACTTCGGGCACGCGGATGCGGCGTCCGACACGATAGTTGTCGGTCGCGCTGGGGGGGGCTGAGTTGTATGGCCTTGGGATGTTCGTGCTCCTTGCTGGATGATCTTAGGCGACGGCACCCACCACGGGTATCGCCGCTTCTTGCGCCAGCCGCCGCGCGAGCTCTTCGATCGGCGCGGCTGGTTGTTGCTGACCTTCGCGCGTGCGGGGGGACACCACGCGAGCGGCCATGTCTTTTTCGCCCACGACGAGCATGTACGGGATCTTTTCCATCTGCGCCCGGCGAATTTTGGCGCCGAGCTTGTCGGCGGTGATGTCGACCTCGACGCGCAGACCTTCCTGCTTGAGGCGCGCCTGCACCTCGAGCGCGTAGGCCTCGGCCTTCTCGGACACGGCGAGCACGCGCGCCTGCACGGGCGCGAGCCACATCGGGAAGGCGCCCGCGTAGTGCTCGATGAGCACGGCGATGAGCCGCTCCATCGAGCCGAGCAGCGCGCGGTGGATCATGACGGGGCGCTTGCGCGTGCCGTCCGGGGCGACGTACTCGAGCTCGAAGCGCTCGGGCAGCTGGAAGTCGAGCTGGAAGGTCGAGCACTGCCACTCGCGGCCGAGGGCATCTTTGATCTTGAGGTCGATCTTCGGGCCGTAGAAGGCGCCGCCGCCCTCGTCGACCTCGAACGGGCGGCCGAGCGATTCCATGAGCGTGCGCAGGTTCGCCTCGGCCTGGTCCCACACGGCGGGATCGCCCATGAAGCTCTCGGGGCGGGTCGCCAGGTAGAGGTTGAAGTCCGTAAAGCCGAGGAGCTTCAGCATCTCGAGCGAGAACTTCACGCAGGCGGTGATCTCGTCGGCGATCTGATCTTCACGGACGAAGAGGTGTCCGTCGTCCATCGTGAGGCCGCGGACGCGCATGAGGCCGTGGAGCGCGCCCGAGCGCTCGTAGCGGTACACGGTGCCGAGCTCCGAGTAACGCAGCGGCAGCTCGCGGTACGACCGCATGTTCGACCGATAGATCGCGACGTGGAACGGACAGTTCATGGGCCGGACGAGATACCGCTGCCCGTCGAGCTCCATGCCGCCGAAGAGGTTGTCCTTGTAGTGCGCGAGGTGTCCCGACACCTCGAGCAGTTGCTCGCG
>JBBQJG010000422.1:0-2955 GCA_038325725.1 Polyangia bacterium
AGCGCCGCCGGCTCCCGCCGTCGCGCCCGCGCCGCCGTCGGTCCCCGCCGCAGCGCCGCCGGCTCCCGCCGTCGCGCCCGCGCCGCCGCCGGTCCCCGCCGTCGACGTCGTCCCCGCGTTGCCGCCGCTGCCTGTCCCCGCGCTGCCGTCGTTCTTCTTCCCGTCACTGCCGTCCGGGTTTGTGTGGCTGCTGCCACCACACCCCATAGCGCCGCAGCCGATGGCCAACAGGAGGGCGAATCCAAACCCGATTCGCGCGGACGTGCCAGCAGAGGACTTCAGCATCGAGGACTCCTAAAAGAAGAGAGAGAGCAGAAGAAAAGTGCGGAAAAAACGCCGGGGCGCGCATTGTCACACGGATTCAAACGAACCGGTAAGTTTGCGCGCGGACGAATGTAGGGCATGAACTGACGCTGCATCGGTCAAGCGCCGCCAATTCTTGAGTGTCTTGAGTGGCGGCGTCTCGAATCGAACGCGTGCGATTCTCCGCGGCGCAGGAAACGAAATTGGAACCCAAGAAGCTCGCTGACATCATTCGTCGAGCCGCGCGTCCGGGAACTTGGTCCGCCGCGGTCAAGCTCGCGCGGGACGAAGCGGTCCTCTTGGAGACGCGCAGCGACGAGGAGATCGTCGCGCGCGTGCGCGCGCCCGGCCGCGCCGTCGCGCCCACCGTCGTCCTTTATCCTGGCGAGCGAGAGTGGGACTGCGACTGCGGCGGACGGGTCAGCCCGTGTGAGCACGTGGCAGCCGCCGCGATCACCTTGCTCCGCGCGGGCGCTGACAACGAAGGAGATGCGGCCGAACCGGGTGTTGCCCCGTCGGGGACAGCGGCCATTCCGAGCTCCGGGGCTCCCGACGGCGTGGCCCCCGTCGGGACATCGGGCGCCGCGTCGCGGAGCTGGGGCCGCGTGCTCTATCGGCTCGCGCGCGCCGAGAGCGGGCTGCGCCTCACGCGGGCGATCCGCTACCACGACGGGCGCGAGGTGCCGCTCGCGACGACGCTGTCGGCCGTGCTGTCGCGGCCCGGCGAGGCGGCGGGCATCAGCCCCGAGCAGGCTGACCTGCGCGCCGACCAGCTGCTCGGCACGGCGTCGCGCGCGCCGCTGCTACCGACGAAGCTCGACGCGCTCCTGCGCGTGCTCGTCGGGTGCGAGCGCGTCCTGCTCGACGGGCAACCCGTCGCGATCGCCGAGGGTGAGCTTTTGCCGCGCGCGCGCGTCGCCGATCGCGGCGACGACGTCGTCCTCACGATCGAGGCCGCCCCGGAGATCCGCGCCGTCGTGAGCGCGGGCGTCGCGCTGGTCGGCGAGGCGGGCGCCTCCGACGCGCTCGCGCTGCAGCGCCTCGGCGAGCTCGAGCTGTCGGGGCCGTGGCTGCAGCACCTGCCGCAGGTGCGGGTCACGGCGCCGCGCGATCTCGGCGCGCTCGCGGCGACGGTGCTGCCCGATCTCGCGCGGCGGCTCGAGGTCGACGTTCGCAGCACGCGCCTCCCGGCGCTCGTGCGCGGGGTCGCGCCGCGGCTCGTGCTCGATCTGTCGCACGCGGGCGACGGGCTGTCGGTGCTGCCGACGCTCGTCTACGGCGCGCCGCCGTTCGCGCGCGTCGACGAGGCGGCGTCGTCGACGCTGGGCAAGGTGACGCTCATCGGGCGCGGCGGGCCTGCGCCCGTGCGCGATCCCGGCGCCGAGCGCGCGCTCGTGCTCAAGCTGCGCGCCGAGCTCGATCTCGTGCCGGGGCGGCGCATGACCTTCACGGGCGCGGACGCGCCGCGCTTCGCCGAGAAGCTGCGGCGCTGGCGCGGCGGCCTCACGGGAGAAGCCGCGCGCGTCGTCAGCGAGACGAAGAAGCTCGAACCGCGCCTGCGCCTCACGAGCACGCCGTCGGCGCCCGGCGACGACGGACCTCCCTTCGTGACGTTCGATTTGCGCTTCGAAGTCTCGAGCAAGGACGGAGGCGAAGCCGGTGGCACCGTCGACGCCGAGGCCGTCGTGCGCGCGTGGCGCGAGGGGCTCGGCCTCGTCCCGCTGCTCGGCGGCGGGTGGGCCGAGCTGCCGCGCAAGTGGCTCGACGCCCACGGCGACCGCGTCGCCGATCTGCTGGCCGCGCGTGACAGTGCCGGACGCCTCGCGCCGCACGCGCTGCCGCGGCTGGGCGTCCTGTGCGACGATCTGAACGAGCCGCGCCCCGCGGGCCTCGATCGCCTCCAGCCGCTGTTCGAGAACTTCGACCATCTGCCCGAGCCGACGCTGCCGGCCGATCTCATCGCGACGCTGCGCCCGTATCAACGGCAAGGCGTCGCGTGGCTTTCATTCTTGCGCGGCGCGCGGCTCGGCGGCGTGCTCGCCGACGACATGGGCCTCGGCAAGACGCTGCAGGCGCTGTGCATCGCGGGAAAGGGAACGCTCGTCGTGTGCCCGACGAGCGTGCTGCACAACTGGGCGGCCGAGGCGCGCCGCTTCCGCCCGAGCCTGCGCGTGTCCGTCTATCACGGCCCCGACCGGCAGCTCGATGACGACGCCGATCTCACGATCACGAGCTACGCGCTGCTGCGCCTCGACGAGGCCGCGCTCGGAAAGAAGAAGTGGCGCAACGTCTTCCTCGACGAGGCGCAGGCCATCAAGAACCCCGAGAGCCAGGTGGCGCGCGCGGCCTTCGCGCTCGACGCCGAGTTCCGCCTCGCGCTATCGGGCACGCCCGTCGAGAACCGCATCGACGAGCTGTGGAGCCTCATGCACTTCGCGAACCGCGGCCTGCTCGGCGGGCGCGGCGACTTCGACGCGCGCACGGCGCGCGCGATCGCCGCCGGAGATCCGGGCGCCGCCGAGCGCCTGCGCGCGCGCATTCGCCCCTACGTTCTGCGGCGCATGAAGCGCGACGTCGCGCCCGAGCTGCCGCCGCGCACGGAGGCGATCCTGCGCATCGAGCTCGACGAGCGCGAGCGCGCCGTGTACGACG
>JBBQJG010000423.1:0-2895 GCA_038325725.1 Polyangia bacterium
GGCAGACCCAGCAGAACGCCACGGCCACGTATATGAAGTTCGACGGCGACTCCGGCCCGAGCGGCGGCTGGGTGCGCGCCGACATGGCCCAGAGCGCCGGGCCGATTCCCTACCTGCCCGTCGACGATCTCGGCAAGATGCTCGACAAGGTCGAGCGCGCGGGCGGCCGGGTGATGGTGCGATCGATGACCTTCGCCGGGGGCGGCGAGGTCGCGCTCGTCGCCGATCCCGACGGCAACGTCATCGGGCTTTGGATGCGCAAGCGCGAGGGCGGCAAAGCGGCGCCCGTGAAGGCCGCGAAGGCCGAGAAAGCGACGGCCGAAAAGGCGGCGCCCGAAAAGGCGGCGGCGGAGAAGCCCTCCGGAGCCAAGCCCGCGAAGCCTGCGGCCAAGGTCGCGAACGCGGCGCGCAAGCCTGCGAAGCCCGCCAAGCGGTAGCGGTCTCGCCCGCCGGCCGACGGACGGCGCTCAGAGCCAGCGGCGCAGCGCGTACGCGAGGCGTTCGAGGACGCGAACGCACCAAGACCGCCGCGCGAACTCGGCGAGCGACAGCTCCGCGCTCGCGGCCATATCGTCGCCGATCATGGCGACGGCGTCGGCGTTGAAGCGCCCGTCGAGCACGTTGACGACGAGCTCCAAGTTGTAGTGGAGCGAGCGGTGATCGAGGTTGTAGCTGCCGAGCGAGACGAAGCGGTCGTCGACGGCGAGCAGCTTCGTGTGAATGAACGCCGAGCTGCGCCAGATGCGCACGCCCGCGCGCAGGAGCGGCTCGAACACGGCGCGCGACGCCAGATCGAGCACCCACGCGTCGCTCACGCGCGGCACGAGCAGCCGCACGTCGATGCCCCGCGCCGCGGCGGCCTCGAGCGAGCGGACGATGCCGCGATCGGGGACGAAGTAGGGGTTCGCGAGGTGCACGCGCGTGCGGGCGTTGCGCGCCGCGTGGATGCCCGTGCGGCGGATCGTGAAGCGCTCCCGCAGCTCGGCGTTCGCGACGACGGCGAGCCGGACGTCTCCTGCGGGCGCCGCGACGCCGAGCGCCTCGGGCAGCAAGCGCGCGGCGCGACGGGCACGGCGGTTCCACGTCAGCGCGAACGTCCGCTCGATCTGGATGACGGCCGGTCCCTCGATCTGAACGGCGGCGTCGTGCCACCCGCCGCCGCCCTCCGCCTCGTCGAGCCACTCGTCGGAGATGTTGACGCCGCCCACGAACGCGACGCGCCCGTCGCACACGAGCGTCTTGCGGTGGTTGCGTCGCCACAGCGTCCAGAAGCGCGGGCGCCACGGACGAATCCGGTGATACGCAATCGTGTGCACGCCACCGTCGCGCAGGCGCCGGAAGAACGCGGCCGGCGTGTCGCGACAGCCGACGTAGTCGTAGAGCAGCCGCACGGAGACGCCGCGCGCGACGGCGCGCAGGAGCGCCTCGGCGAACCGACGCCCGATCTTGTCGTCGCTGAAGATGTACATCTCGAGCGAGACGCGCGTGCGCGCTTCTGCGATCGCGGCGAGCCACGCCGGGAAGACTTCGCGGCCATTGCGCTGCAGGCGCACGGCGTTTCCCCCGACGAGCGCGTCAGGATCTTCTATGTACGGCAGGTCCGTGGACATTGACCGGGCCTCTGC
This sequence comes from Polyangia bacterium, assembly GCA_038325725.1. Classification (GTDB taxonomy): domain Bacteria; phylum Myxococcota_A; class Polyangia; order Fen-1088; family Fen-1088; genus DASZFV01. The sequence goes on from JBBQJG010000423.1 coordinate 1,626, forward strand.
GAGCGGGTAGGGTCTGCCCGCCGATGGGTCGCGAAGAGCATATAGAGTTCCAAGGACGCGTCGTCGAAGTCTTGCCTGCGGGCAATTTCCGCATCGAGCTCGAGAACCAACACCAGGTTCTCGCGCACCTCGGTGGCAAGCTCCGCAAGCACCGCATCCGCGTCGTCTTGGGCGACAAGGTCACGGTGGCGCTAACTCCGTATGACCCCACGCGCGGCATCGTCGTCTACCGCGGCTAGCGCCGCCCGGGTTTTCGCGGACCGCGCGCGTCGCCACGCCGCCGTCTGCGTTGGGGTCTGCGCGTGTGTTTTGGCGACGGGTCTCGGCGCGCGCGTTCTCGCGACGCCGCCGCCCGCGGTGCCCCCGGGCGCTGATGCGTTCTCCGTCGCGCCGCTCGTCGATCGCGTCAAGGCCGCCGTCGTCACGATCAAGAGCACGAAGGTCATTCGGCGCGTCGCCGTCGAGAGCCCGTGGGACCAGATGGTCCGTCAGCAGTTCGGCATGCCCGCGCCCAAGCCTCAAATCGAAAAGCAGGAGGCGCTCGGCTCCGGCTTCATCATCGACAAGTCGGGCATCATCCTCACGAACAACCACGTCGTCGCGGGCGCCGACGAGGTCGTCGTCAAGCTCACCGACAACCGCGAGCTGCACGCGCGCGTGCTCGGCAGCGATCCGCCGACCGACGTCGCCGTCATCGCCCTCGAGAAGGCCCCGCGCGATCTCCAGGCCGTCACGCTCGGCGATTCGGATCGCGTGCGCGTCGGCGACTACGTCCTCGCGATCGGCAACCCGCTCGGCATGGGCCAAACAGTGACGATGGGCATCGTGAGCGCCAAGAACCGCACGCTCGGCGAAAAGCTGGGCGAGGTCGACCCGCGCTACGAAGACTTCATCCAGACCGACGCCGCGATCAACCAGGGCAACTCCGGCGGGCCTCTTTTTAATTTCAGGGGCGAGGTCATCGGCATCAACTCGGCCATCATCAACCCCGGCGTCGCCATGAACGTCGGGTTCGCGATTCCCATCAACCTCGCGCGGCAGATGGGCGATCAGATTCGCCACGGCGGCAAGGTCGCGCGAGGCTATCTCGGCGTCGGCGGCGAGGACTTCACGCCCGAGCGCGCGGCCGAGCTGCACGTGGCCTTCCACCCGGGCGCCCTCGTGAACGTCGTCGGCCGCGGCTCGCCGGCCGAGGCCGGTGGCCTTCGACCCAACGACGTCATCGTCGAGATCGCGAGCCGCCCCGTCGAGAGCTACCACCGCCTGCCGT
>JBBQJG010000424.1:0-2877 GCA_038325725.1 Polyangia bacterium
GACCGGGCTCGTGCAGGTGCACGCGGCCGACGGCGCGTCCGCCCGAGGCGGCGCGGCCGCGGACGGTCCCCGTGCGCGGGCCTCCGTCGGCGAGCGCGCCGGGCAGGGGCGGCGGTGCCGCGCGCGCGTCGTCGTGCGCGCGGCGCGCGGCGCCGAGCTCGTGCGTGACGAGGGCGGGCGACAGCGGCGCGTCGCCGCGCGCGTCGGCGCGCACGAGAGCGAGCGGCAACCAAAACACGTCCTCGGCGCGCGCGAGGACGTTCGCGCTGTGGAGCCGGCGGCCCTCGCGCAGCAGCGCGCGGCGCACGGCGGTCTGCGCCCGCGCGTAGAGCGCGTCGTCGTTCTCGGAGACGGCGGCGGCGTCGCGCGCGGCGGCGAGGCGGGCGCGGCCCTCGGCGCGTGCCGCGGCCGGGAGCGCGGCGTCGAGGCGCGCGGCGGCGTCCTCTTCGAGCACCGACGCGCGCGGCGCGCGGGCCGCGATCGCGCGCAGCGGGGTGGGCTCCTCGGCGTACGTCGGCGCGGCGACGTCCCAGGTGGGCGCCTCGTCGCCGAACGCGGCGACGTAGGCGGCGACGGCGGCGTCTCGCTCGCCGGCGTCATCGGCCGTCGCGATGGCCTCCGCGCGGGCGGCGCGCGCCGTCGCGAGCGAAGGGACGCCCCCGAGCAGCGTCGCGACGTCGACCTTCCCGCCCTGCGCGCGCACGAACGCCGCGAGCGCATCGCGGGCGCCTCGCGCGGCCGGTTGGACGCGCGAGAACAAGGGCTCGTAGAGCGCGGCGAACACGGCGAGCGCCGCCTCTAGCGTGGCCTCCGACGACAGCGTCGCGAGCGCGGCCTCGGCGTCGCGGGCCCAGGTCCGAAACGCATCGCTCGCGTCGCCCACGTCGACGGCGTCGATGGAAGGCTCGGGCCTCCAGAACAAGTATCCGTCGACGACGCGCTGGCGGAACGGCGTGCGACAGCGTTCGTCGACGAACGCGACGAGCCCCGCCTGCGCGGGGGAGAGCGGCAGGGGGTTGTGGGCGGCGTCCCACGTCCAGAGCGCGCCTCCGTCGGCGAGCGCGGCGGCCCCGGGCCACGGCCGCGCGCGCGTCGGCGCCCGGTACGGCCGCAGCTGCAGAAACGTCACGTCGGGCCCGGTGGCCACCCACTCGAGCTCGCACGCGCCGTCGCGCGCGAGCTGACGGGTCGCGGCGACGATGCGGGCCCGGGCCTCGGGCGCGAGCGCGTCGTCGGCGCCGAGCTCGACGCGCGGCTCGGCTTCGCTGTCCGGATCGAAGGCGGCCGTTCCCGACGCGTCACCGGGGACGAACGAGTGGACCAGCACGGCCATCACAACAGCGTCGCCCCGCGGCCCGCGCGACGCGACGTAGGCGAGCGCGCCAGGCGCGAGCGCCGCCGCGAGCACGGCGCGCACGGCGCCCGCGACGTCGACCGCGGCGACGTCAATGCGCGACAGGAAGATGCCGGCGCCGAGGGCGTCCGCGCGATCCTCGAGGGCGCCCGACGAACGGACCGAGAAACGAGCGTCTCCCTGGGGGGCGAGCCGCGAGAGCGCGTCGGCGAGCTCGCGCTCGAAGCCGGCGGGCAGCGGCGCGGCTGCGAGCGCCGTCAGCGCTTCATCGACGGAGGCGAGGGCGCCCGCGCCGTCGAGCGTCGGGGGGAGCGGCGGCCCGTTCGCGCGCAGCGCCGCGAAGAGGTCCGTCGCGATCGCGAACGCCCGCGGCACGGGGAGGCCGGCCGCGGCGAGTCGCCGCAGCGAGCGCGCCTTGCCGCCCATGCGGAGGTCCGCGTCGGGCGTGTTCGCGTCGTCGAGCCAAACACAGAAAGTCATGCGCCCCGATTGCGTGATAGTTTTCGCGCGGAAGTCATCCGGATGATGCGTGGTCCGCTCCTCTCTGGTCCCCTCGGCAGCGCCGCGTCGCTCGCGGCCGTCGCGCGCTGGCTCGAAGGCCTGGGGCCCGTCGTCGTCCTGGGCCCGACGTGGCTCGCCGAGACGCTCGCCGAGGGCAGCCGCGTGCTGTTCCTCGACGAGCCCGAGAACGAGCCGGCGCGCCGCGCGCTCGTGCGCGCGCGCCGCCGCGCGGGCAAGGCCGGCCGGCCGCTCGAGATCGGCATCGCGGGGGCCGAGCTGCCGCTGCGGCGCGGAGCGCTCGGCGCGCTCGTCGTCGAGAACGTCGCGGGCCTGTCCGCCGAGGAAGCCGAGCGCTGGGTCGCCGCGCTCGCGCCGTGCTTGCGTCCGGGCGGGCGTCTCATCGCCGCCGACGCCTCGGCGAGTCCGGAGGCCGCCGCGCGCGTCTCGGGCGTGTTCCTCTCGGCGGCGCTCGTCGACCTCACGCAGGAGTGGCCGCGCGACGGCGTCGTGCTCACCGTCGGCGTGGCGCCCGCGGCGACGATTGCTGAGGCCCGCTTCGTCGTCTCGCCGCCGACTTCCACGCCTTGAGCGTACCGCACGCCGCGCGCGTTAGAAGATAGCTGTTACGCTGAACCCACGATGTGGCGGCGTTTCAGCCTGGGGCTCACGTTGTCGATCGCGGCACACGTGGTCGCCGTCGTCGCCATCGTCGGGTGGACGGCGTTTCATGCGCTGCCCACGCGCGTCGACATCGACATCGTCGGCATGCGCATGGACGACCTGAAGGATCTGCCCCTCGGCGCGCCCGCCGCGGGCGACAAGCCGGCGGTGCCGCGCGCGATCGTGCACGCCCCGACGCCCGTCGAAAAAGAAGGGTCTCTCGCCGCGCGCGGCGACAAGAAGCCGGAGCGCGCCGGCGCCGACGATGGAGACGCGGCCGAGGGCCCCGCGCGCGTGACGGACCTCAAGCAGCTCGGCCCCGAGGGCGCGCGCTTCACGATGCTCCTGCGCGTCGATCGCCT
>JBBQJG010000425.1:0-2856 GCA_038325725.1 Polyangia bacterium
CCAACGCGCAAATTGGGGTGACGGCGGCGACGCGGCGGCGAGCTCCACCGGGGGCGGCAGCGCGGGATCCGCCGACGGTGACGGCGGAGCGTCTTCGTTCGCAGCGCTGGCCTCGTGCGCGAGCGCGACGACGGCCGCGGCGAGGCAGAAGATGACGGTGAGACCTCTCGAGACAACGTTGGGCATGTCGGTCCTTCAAGCAAGGCTCGGACCGCGTAACCCCCGCACGGCGGCGGGATCTTGCGACGCCCGGAGACTCGTGAACGAAGGCTCTGACAATTCGATCGCGGGTTGGTCGTTGTTGGGGCGAAGGGCGGCGAGCGCTATCCCGCCGCCCAGTCGCGCTTGCTGCAGATCGCCTCGAGCGACGCCGCCTCGGGCGTGCCGGGCTCTGGCGCGAAGGCGTACTCCCAGCGCGTCTCGGGGGGCAGCGACATGAGGATCGATTCGACGCGGCCGTCGGTCTTGAGGCCGAAGACGGTGCCGCGATCGTAGAGCAGGTTGAACTCGACGTAACGGCCGCGACGCAGGGTCTGCCAGCGGCGTTCGCGCTCGCCCCACGCCTCGTCGCGGCGGCGCCCCAAGATCGGCAAGTAGGCGGGAAGGATCGCGTCGCCGATGGCGCGCGTGAACGCGAACATCGCCTCGGCGTCGGCCTCGCGCGGCGACGGCGGCTCGGTGACGGTCTGCCCCGCCGTCGCCTCGGCGCCCGCGCCCAGGTAGTCGTAGAAGATGCCGCCCACGCCACGCGGCTCTTGGCGGTGCGGCAAGAAGAAGTAGTCGTCGCACCAGCGCTTGAAGCGGCGGTGGAAGCTCTCGTCGTGGGCGTCGCAGGCTTCGCGCAACGTTCGGTGGAAGTGCACGACGTCGGCCGGCACGACGTAGTACGGCGTCAGGTCCGTGCCGCCGCCGAACCAGCTGCGCGAGCCGCGCTGGATGTGCCGCACGTTCGCGTGCACCGTCGGCACGCGCGGGTTCCGCGGGTGCAGCACGAGCGACACGCCCGTCGCGCGAAACGTGGCGCCCTCGCCCGGCAGCGCCTTCGCCATCTCGGGGCGCAGCTCGCCGCTGACGTCCGAGAAGTTCACGCCGCCTTTCTCGAAGAGGTGTCCGTCGGCGATGACGCGCGTGCGACCACCGCCCCCTGCCGTGCGTTCCCACGCGTCCTCGCGGAAGCGCGCGCCCCCGTCGGCGGTCTCGAGCGCTGTTGTGACGCGATCCTGGAGCTCACGAAAGTAGGCGGTGACCCGCTCGGCGAGCATCACGGTCTCCTCTCCGTCGAAGGCGGCTTCGAAGGATCAACGGGCTTGAGCGCCTCGATCCGGCGCGCGACGTCGCGGAACGCGCCGCTGCGCTTCGCGACCTTCTCGAAAAAATACAGCGCCTCTCCGCGGTCGCCCATGCGCTCGAACGCCCCGCCGAGGAGGTAATAGAGCTGCGTCGACTCGACGTCGCCGACGGCGCCCGCGTTGAGCGCCTCTTTGTAACGGACGACGGCGTCGGGCAACGCGCCCTGCGCCTCGAGACATTCGCCGATCATGGTGAGCGCAAACACTCTGCGCGAGGGATCGCCCTCGAGCAGCTTGAATTCGGCGATGGCGGCGTCGAAGAGACCCATCTCTTTGTAGGCGATGCCCAGATCGCCATGGGTCGACAGATCGGGCTTTTCCCCGGCGGGCATGACGGCGACGGGCACAGCGGGATCTGGCCCCCCTTCGCGCTCGGCGGCGGCTCCCCCGTCTCGCGGCATGGCGCCCGACTCGGCGGGCAGGGCCTCGACGGAGGTCGACTCGAGCTGCTTGGCCTTCGCGACGACGAGCGGATGACCGCGAAAGCGCCGCGCGAGCTCGTGCAGGCTCGAGCGCGCTTCGTCCTGAAGGTCCTGTTCTATGAAGAAGTCGACCTGCTCGAGCTCGGCGAGCAAATCGTCGGGCTCTTCGGGCGGCGGCGTCGCGGGCCCTTCGAGCGCGAGCGACGCTTCGGCTGTGACCGGTGACGCCGCCGCGCCAGCGGGCTTCGAGAGTCGCGCCGCGACGCCGACGGCGCGCGGCGAGGCCGGATCGAGCGCGAGGGCGCGCGCGACGAGCGTCGCCGCCGCGGCCGCGTCCGTCGTCACGAGCTGCTCGGCGAGCGTCGCGAGCTCGGCGGCCGCGTCGGCCGGCCGTCCCACCTGCGCGAGCACGTCGGCGAGCTTCTCGCGCGAGTCGCGGTGCTCCGGCATCTTGGCGACGACGCGACGAAGGTGCTCGACGGCCCGTTCGTACAGGCCGTACTTCACGAACACCTCGGCCTCGGAGAACACGCGAGAGACGTCGAGGCCGGGCGGAGACGTCACCGTCGAACCGCCACGCGCCGGCGGGAGAGCCGGCGGACGTGGAAAGGGCGGCGGTGTCGCCGGTGGGCCCGGCGTCACCGTGCGCGGAGGAGGAGGCGGCGGCAACGCACCGACGGGCGGCGCGGGCGCGCGCGCCGGCCCCTGTTGCATGACCGTCGTCGGCAGCGACGCGGAGTCGGGCCCCTCCGTGGGACCACCGTGCACGCCCCACTTCTGCGCGAGCGCGAGCGCCTCGGCGCGCGTGTCGACCTCGTACGCCGCGTACTGGAGCTCGTAGTAGTCCTTGATGAGGTCGCGCAGCATCTCTTCGGCGGCGAGCTGCGTCTTGATCGTCGCGACGGCGAGACCGAGGTCCGCCTTGTGCTCCTCGGCGAGCGCGACATCGGAGCCCAGGCCGCGCAGGAGCGGCTGCTTGAGCTTCAAGGCCACGTGCGCCTGCGAGCTCGGGATGTGATCGTTGTCGCCGGCGGGGCCGGTCGGTGGCGTGGTGGTCGACGCCGCGGCGAGGCCACCGTTGTAGG
>JBBQJG010000426.1:0-2797 GCA_038325725.1 Polyangia bacterium
GGTCAGCGTCGCCTTGACGTCCACGACGGGGTAGCCGGCGACCGTGCCCGACTCCATCGCCTCGCGGATGCCCTCGTCGACCGACTTGATGTACTCCTTGGGGATCACGCCGCCCGTGATCTTGTTGTCGAACTCGTAGCCCTTGCCGGGGTTCGGCTCGAGCGAGATCACGGCGTCGCCGTACTGGCCGCGACCGCCGGTCTGGCGCACGAACTTGCCCTGGATCTTGTCGACCTTCTTGCGCACGGTCTCGCGGTAGGCGACCTGCGGCTTGCCGACGTTGGCCGCGACGTTGAACTCGCGCACGAGGCGGTCGACGATGATCTCGAGGTGCAGCTCGCCCATGCCCGAGATGACGACCTGACCGGTCTCCTCGTCGGTGCGCACGCGGAAGGTCGGGTCCTCCTCCGAGAGCCGGGCGAGCGCCGTCGCGAGCTTGTCCTGGTCGGCCTTCGTCTTCGGCTCCACCGCCAGCCCGATCACGGGCTCGGGGAACGTGATCGACTCGAGCAGGATCGCATGCGACTCGTCGCACAGCGTGTGGCCGGTCGTGACCTGCTTGAGACCGACGGCGGCGGCGATCTCGCCCGCGCCGACCGACTCGCGCTCCTCGCGACTGTTGGCGTGCATCTGGAGGATGCGCCCGACTCGCTCCTTGCGGCCCGTGGCGGGGTTGTAGACGTGCGACCCCGCCTGCAGCACGCCGGAGTAGACCCGGAAGTACGTCAGCTTGCCGACGAAGGGGTCCGACATGATCTTGAAGGCGAGCGCGCAGAACGGCTCGTCGAGGCTCGGCTTGCGCTCCACCTCGTTGCCCGACTTGGGCTCGATGCCCGTGACGGAGCCCTTGTCGAGCGGCGTCGGCAGGTAGTCGATGATGGCGTCGAGCAGCGGCTGGACGCCCTTGTTCTTGAACGCCGAGCCGCACAGGACGGGCGTGATCGAGAGGTCGAGCGTGCACGCGCGGATCGCCGCGCGCAGGCGCGCAGCATCGATCTCCTCGTCCTCGAGGAACGCCATCGCGATGTCCTCGTCATGATCCGCGACGGCCTCGATCAGCGTGTGGCGGGCCGCATCGGCCTCCGCAGCCAGTGCGGCGGGGATCTCGCCCTCCTCCCACGTGTCGCCGATCGAGTCGGTGTAGCGGATCGCCTTCCGCTCGACGAGATCGACGATCCCCTCGAAGCCGTCCTCGGCGCCCATCGGGATCTGGATCGGCACGGCGCGTGCTCCGAGGCGATCGACCATCGACTGCACGGCGGCAGTGAAGTCGGCGCCCACGCGGTCCATCTTGTTGATGAAGGCGATGCGCGGGACGGCGTACTTCTCGGCCTGGCGCCAGACGGTCTCCGACTGCGGCTGGACGCCGGCCACGGCGTCGAACAGCGCCACCGCACCATCCAGCACGCGGAGCGAGCGCTCGACCTCGACTGTAAAGTCAACGTGGCCGGGAGTGTCGATGATGTTGATGCGATGATCGCGCCAGAAGGCGGTCGTCGCGGCGGACGTGATCGTGATACCGCGCTCCTGCTCCTGGGCCATCCAGTCCATCGTGGCCGAGCCGTCGTGCACTTCGCCGATCTTGTGCGTCTTGCCGGTGAAGAACAGGATGCGCTCGGTGGCCGTCGTCTTGCCGGCGTCGATGTGGGCCATGATCCCGATGTTCCGGACCAGGTCGAGTTCATCCATCTTCGGGATCTTCGTGTCTTTTCGCGTTGCGACTTGAGGCATGGTGTGGCTCCGCTTACCAGCGGTAGTGGGCGAACGCCTTGTTGGCCTGGGCCATGCGGTACATGTCGTCCTTGCGCTTGAAGGCGCCGCCCTGCTGGTTGATGGCATCGAGGATCTCGGCGGCGAGGCGCTCGACCATCTCGCGCTCGCGGCGCTGCCGCGCGAACGTGACGATCCAGCGCACGGCGAGCGTGCGGGCGCGACGCGCGGGAACCTCGATCGGCACCTGGTAGTTGGCCCCGCCGACGCGGCGCGAGCGCACCTCGAGCGAGGGCGTGACGGATTTGATGGCCTGCTCGAGTACCTCGAGCGCGGGCCGGCCCGACCGCTCCTCGACCTTGTCGAGCGCGGCATAGACGATCAGCTCCGCCGTGGACTTCTTGCCGCCGACCATGACGCGATTGATGACCTGGCTGACAAGCGTCGAGGAGTGAACGGAGTCCGGGGCCAGGACACGCGGAGTGATTTCGGCTCGGCGAGGCATCGCTAGCTCTTCTTCGCGCCATACTTGGAGCGCGCCTGCTTGCGATCGTTGACGCCGGAGGTGTCGAGCGCGTGGCGCACGATCTTGTAGCGCACGCCGGGCAGATCCTTGACACGGCCGCCGCGCACGAGCACGACCGAGTGCTCCTGCAGATTGTGGCTGATGCCAGGGATGTAGCAGGTGATCTCCATGCCGTTCGTCAGGCGCACGCGGGCGACCTTGCGAAGCGCCGAGTTCGGCTTCTTCGGAGTGACCGTGTACACGCGCGTGCAGACGCCACGCTTCTGGGGCGAGCCCTTGAGCGCGGGGGTCTTGGTCTTCGCGTGCTCGGGCGAGCGCGGATGACGCACGAGCTGATTGACGGTCGGCATGCGGCCTCGTGACGGCTTGGACAGGGAAGGTGCGCGCACAAATCGGAGCGCGAGCACGCGAACGGCCCGCGAACGGGCCGGATTGGCAGCGTAGCTGACGCCCGAAGGGCCCGCAAACGCACACCAACCAGAGCGGTGAACGCTCCAACGAGGGGAGTGTAGCGCGATTCGCGCCCGATGCGCCGCGAGTGGCGGCGGTGCCACCTCCTCG
>JBBQJG010000427.1:0-2785 GCA_038325725.1 Polyangia bacterium
GCGCGGCGAGCACCTCGGCGGCGAGCAGAAGCGGCACGCGCACGAGCCTCAGGGTACAGCGCGACCGGCTCGGTACGGGGTCGCGCGCCCCGACCCGGCGGCGGCGCGGGGAGCGCGCCCGTCGGCTCGGCGGCAGGTGGAGGCGCCAGCGGCAACGGCACCGCTGGCGACGCGGTCACCTGCACGACGGCGGCTCCGCCGGCCCAGCGGCTGTACCTGCTCGACCTGCAGCGCACCGTCAACACGCTGACCGATCTGCTGGGACGCGATGCCGTCTCCGATCTCGACCGCACGAACTTCCAGCGGACCGATCTCGTCTCGCAGGGCGTGCCCACGCTGTCGGACGCGACGGTCTACGAGCGTCTCGCCGAGACGGCGTCGAAGACGCTCACGGGCGCGAAGCTCGACAGCTTCGTCGGCTGCACGGGCGCGGCGCAGACAGACGCGTGCGCGCGCAAGGCGCTGGGGGCCTTCATGGAGCGCGCGTACCGCCGCCCCGTCGACGCGACCGAGCTCGACGCCCTCATGGCCGGGCCCTACGCCGCGGGAAAGACGACGAGCTTCACGAGGGGCGTGCAGGTCGCCGTCGAAGCGACGCTCCAGGCCGGCTCGACGCTCTACCTCAAGGAGATCGGGACGACGACCGGCCCGGCCGTCGCCACGCTCGATCCCTTCGAGATCGCGAGCCAGCTGTCGTACTTCCTGCTCGATTCGATCCCCGACGCCGAGCTGTATCAGGCGGCGAAGTCGGGCGCCCTCGCCCAGCCCGCCGAGGTTCAGCGCCAGGTCGAGCGGTTGCTGGCCCAGCCGACGGCGCAGCAGAAGCTCACCGATCTCGTGACGAGCCAGTACCACCTCGACGACGTGCTGACGGCGACGGCCGTCGACGGGTCGCTGCAAGACGTCTACACGGCGTCGCTGCGCCTCTCTTTCTTCCAGGAGAGCCAACACCTCGTCGACGACGTGCTGTGGAAGAACCCGCGCTCGTACCTGGACCTGTTCCAGACCGACCAGACGTTCGTGAACCAGGAGCTCGCGACGAAGGTGTACGGCGTTCCCTTCACGGGCGCACCAGGCAGCTTCGTGCTCGCGACGGTCCCCGCGTCGCGGCCCACGGCGGGCTTGCTCACCCACGGCAGCCTGCTCGCGGGCAAGGCGAAGGCGAACACGGGCTCGGTCGTCAAGCGCGGCAAGTCGATCCGCGTGAACTTCCTATGCCTCCAGGTTCCGTCGTTGCCTACGGATCCGGCGACGAAGGCCAAGCTCGACGCGCAGGTCGTCTCGACGCAATCGGAGGCGCAGCTCGCGGCGACGCGCGCCGCGGACCCGGTGTGCAAGACGTGCCACTCGTTCTTCGATCCGCTCGGCCTCGCGCTCAACCAGTTCGATCGCGTAGGCCGCTACGTCGCGACCGAGCCGCCCGTGACGTCGTCGCTCGGCAACGTCGACCGCGTGTGGTCGGGGATGGACGTCTCGGGCGCCGCCGACCTCGGCAAGAAAATGGCCGCCAACCCGGCGGTCGCGTCCTGCATCGCCTCGAGCGTGCTGCGCTTCGCGACGCGCGCCCCCAACAACACGAACGACTGCGGCGTCCAGCAGGCGTCGCGCCAGTTCACGTCGTCTGGCTACGCATTCAAGTCGCTCGTCGGCGCGGCCGCGATCTCCGATCTGTTCCTGACCCGCAGCCAAGGAGGGACCCCGTGAGCTCGTACCAGGTCAACCGTCGGGCTTTTCTAGCGAGCATCGGCGCCGCCGCCGGGCTCAAGTCGTGGCTCACGACGGCCGAGGCCGCGGCCGCGGGCATCACGCCCAAGCGCTACATGCGCATCCACCGCGGCGTCGGGACGATCTACCGCAACTGGTTTTTGCCGGGCATGACGGCGCCCGCCGTCGAGACGACGTGGACGTCCACGCGCATCCTGTCGAAGTTCGACGCCGTCCGCTCGCACATGGCGGTCCTGCAAGGCATCGACATCCAGAAAGGTGTGGGCGGGCACCACGAGAGCTACAGCGTCATCATGACGACGGGCCAGACGACGAAGACGCTGTGGCCCGGCAACGGCGGCGACGATCCCAAGCCCGAGGGGCCTTCCTTCGATCAAGAGATCCTCCGTACGACGCCGTCGATGAAGAAGGCCATCCCGTCCCTCCAGCTATCGGTCGACGATCGCGTCGAGGGCAACGAGTACTCGTGCCGGCGGCTGTCGTACCTGGGCGCGGGCGACGCGGGCATCGCGCCGACCAACGTCCCGCGCACCGCGTACGACCAGCTGCGCGCGCAGCTCTCGCAGGCCGGGCAGACGACGACCGACTGGGAGCGCCTCAAGGCCGAGAAAAAAAGCGTCCTCGACTTCGTGCGCAGCGATCTGACGCGCCTCAAGACGTTGATCCCGGCCAGCGAGCGCGTGCGGCTCGACGCGCACGTCGAGGCGCTCAAGGTCATCGAGGGGCGGTTCGCGACGCCGCCCGCCTCCGACGCCTGCGCCGCCAACGTCACGGCCCCGCCCGCGACGCTGGCCGGCATCAGGCAGGCCGACGTCACGAGCGGCATCAGCTCGGCCAAGGCGGGCGACGATCTGCGCAGCGCCGACGGAGCAAGTAAGGGTGGAGGTGACGTCAGCGCAGCAGGAGGCGGCTAAAGCTGGGGTCAGGAGCACTGATCGACTTTCTTCGGGGCTTAGAAGTTGATCACGGTAGACACCCGGAACGACCTCGACTCGATCGGGTGGAAGTGGATGTCGTTGACCCCTGTGGCTGGCTCGCCGGGGAGGCGCGACATGTAGTA
>JBBQJG010000428.1:0-2748 GCA_038325725.1 Polyangia bacterium
CAGGATTCGAACCGAAGTCCTGACGACGAGCGAGTTGTCGTCGACGACGAGAATCTTGGCCATGAGAAAGTTGTAAGCATCGAGGACGCACCCGTCAGGGGGGACCCGAAAAAAGTCCTCGTCGACGCGAGGTAACACCTAAGCCCGCGTGCCCGACGCGCCCGTGCCTTGTGCATCGAGGACGACGTCTTAAGTAGTCCTCAGCCATGAATTCAACACGAGCGAATCAGGAGTCTTCCAACGCGTTGGCGCTGATCGGGACCTCGCCTTCCGAGGTGCGGGCCCGGCTCGCGTCTTGGCAAAGCACGGCAAAGCGAGAGCTCGCCGAGCGCCCGTTTCGCACGCTGTCGCTCGCGCTGGGCGCGGGCTATCTGCTCGGCGGCGGCTTGTTCTCGCGGCTGACCTGGCGCGCGGCGAGCCTCGCGTTGCGCTTCGGCCTGCCCAGCCTGCTGAGCCTCATCGAAGACGGTGAGGAACCGGAGGACGTCGTTCCGACCCCTACCAGATCGAAGGGTCATTCTCGCAACCAAACCACCACATCAGATCTCGCATCGGGAAAGAGGCGCACATGAAAACGCTCAGCGACATTACCTCCCTCACCAAGGACGATCTTCTGGCCGGCGTCGGGCTCGCGATGAAGCCGACGACCACGGACCGCCTCCTGTCCGCCCTCGGCTTCTTTGGGATCGGCGTCGTCGTGGGCGCGGCGGCGGCGCTCCTCTTCGCGCCGAAGTCGGGCCAGGGCTTGCGGGAAGACATCGGCGATCGTCTGCGCCGCGTCGGCAAGAGCGACGAGCTGAACGGAGCGAGGGCCTCGGCCACAGCTGACGAAGCCGGCGCCTAATCAGGCCGAGGCGCCGAAGCGCTGGGCCTGCCCACGCACGAGGGCCACGACGGCGTCAGCCCACGGCGCGGTCGCGTTCAGCGACGGGACCAACGCCAGGCTCTCGCCCCCGGCGGCGATGAAGTCTCGCTTCGCGCGAATGCCGATCTCCTCGAGCGTCTCCAGGCAATCGGCGACGAACGCAGGGCAGAAGACCACGACGCGCTTCTTGCCCTGCGCGGCGAGCTCGGGCAACACGACGTCCGTATAGGGGCGAATCCACGGCGTCCGGCCCAGGCGAGACTGGAACGTCACGCTCCACCCTCCTTCGGGCAGCGCGAGCCGCGCCGCGAGCGCGCGCGCCGTCGCGAAGCATTGGGCGCGGTAGCAATTGCGGTTCGCCGCCACGAGGCGATCGCAGCAGCCCGGGGACGCGAGGCAGTGCTTGCCCGTGTCGTCGGCTTTGCGCATGTGCCGCTCCGGCAGCCCGTGGAAGCTCATGAGGACGTGGTCGGGGCGTTCGGCGTCGAGGACGGGCCGACCCCGCGCGACGAACGCGTCGATGAAGGCGGGCTCTTCGAAGAACGGCTCCACGAAAGAAAGCGTCGGCGTGACCCAGGGCTTCGAGGCGATGCGGAAGATCTCCTCGTTCGACGAGCCCGTCGACGCCGCCGAGTACTGCGGATACAGAGGCATCACGACGACGCGGTCGGCGCCCGCGACGCGCAGGCGCTCGAGCGCCGACGCGAGCGACGGGCTCTGGTAGCGCATGCCCACCTCGACCGCCCACCCCGTGCCCAGCCGCTCGCGCACGGCCGCCGCGAGATCCTGCGTGTGGAACAGCAGCGGTGAGCCGCGGTCGGTCCAGATCTGCTGGTACGCGTGCGCGCTCTTCGCGGGGCGAAACGGCAAGATGACCAAGTTCAGCAGCGCCCAGCGTCCGACGGGGTTGATGTCGAGCACGCGCGGGTCCGCGAGGAACTCGGCCAGGTAGCGGCGCACGGCGCCGGGGCTGGGATCGTCGGGCGTCCCGAGGTTGCAAAGCAGCAGGCCGGTCACGGACATGTTCGGGACCCTAGCGCATCGGCGGCCTCGCCGTGTGCGTCGGCGCGCAACACCGACGAGACGTCGGTGCCACCGGATCCAAATCTCCGCTACGTACAATCGCACCGGTACATGGTCCATTCGAAGTGGGCGACCCTCGACGGAGAGAAGTTCCCCGTCGAGTCACTGGCGATGATCGAGGGTCAGGCGGGTCCGATGAAGCTCGTCGTCCGGGTCGATGAAAAAGGTGCGTGGAGCCGTGCCGCTTGAGGAGCTGCGTCAAAACGCAGCTTTCGCGCGAATGTCCTGCCTGCGTCTGACCGTTCCGACGTCTTACGCGACATGGTCCGATTTCACGCAAAGTCCGTAGCGCTGAGCTGCCTGCTCGTTCTGTCCTGTGCGAAGGGGGAGGACAGATCGGGGACGCCGAGCGGAGGCGGGGGCGGTGGCGCTCACGGAGGCGTCGGCGGCTCGGGCGGCGGTGGTACGGGCCTCGCCGGATCGAATGGCGCTGCGGGCGCCACGCCGAGTGACGCCGGTGTCGATTCTCCCATCGGCAACGCGGGCGCAGGCGGCGGGGCGGCGGGTGCCACGGGTGCGGCGGGTGCCGCGGGTACGGGCGGCGGCACGGGCGCGCTCGGGGGCTCGGGGGGCTCGACGAGCGTCGGTGGTGCGGGCGGTGTCGGTACCGCCGGCGCGAGCGGTGCGGGCGGCACGAGCCAAAGCCGGTTTGGCAAGAAGTGCGGGTTTCGGCGCATCGTGAACGCGCGGATCGGTCCATCGTGAACGCCGGGATCGGTTCATCGTGAACGCGCGGATCGGTCCATCGTGAACGCCTAAATCGGCCATCGTGAACGCCTCGATTTCCTGACAGCAGGAGC
>JBBQJG010000429.1:0-2718 GCA_038325725.1 Polyangia bacterium
GGCTCCTGCTGTCAGGAAATCGAGGCGTTCACGATGGCCGATTTAGGCGTTCACGATGGACCGATCCGCGCGTTCACGATGAACCGATCCCGGCGTTCACGATGGACCGATCCGCGCGTTCACGATGCGCCGAAACCCGCAGCAGCGGGGGCAGTGAGTTCAAACCGGCCTTTCGAGGCGCACAAACCCTGCCCGGTGTCAGTGATAAGGGCCGTTCCGTCAACTTCCAGCGCCCGTCAGCCGCCCCAAGATGCCCGTCACTACGGGGAAAACAAGGAACGCGAGGGCTTGGGGCACACCTCGACCATCCGGCGCATGTCGTTCGGGCCGGTCGACCGTAGCGCTCCGCTGAATTGAATCGTTGGATGACGACAATCGCGCTGGTCTTGATCGTCCCGCGTATGCCGAGCCGCCGCGCCCGGCGACGCAGCCACGACGAAACAGCGGCGATGAGCTCGCGCAACACGACCGTGGTGAGAGCCGGATCGAACATCATCTGCGCGCGCAGCGCGTGCGGTACCGTCAGCACCCACTGGCGCACCGGGACGGCAGGCACGACGCGGTCGGCGATGTGCGCGGCGAAGTCGGCCATGCGGCGGCCGATGCAGCTCGGGCAGAAGCCGCGGCGCTGACAGGAAAACGCGACGGGGCGACTCCAGCCGCAGTCACCGCACCTCGCCAGGCCGAAGCCGTGCGCCAAGATCCCGCAGCGCAAGTACGCCTCCACTTCGGCCTCCACGAAGGCAGGCAGGAGCGGCGCGTCGGTCGCCCGTTCGAGATCTTCGAGGAAGCTTCGCCAGTGCTCTTGCAGCGCTGCGAAGAGGACCGTGTCCTCGGGCCGGTGGCGGACGTAGTCCGTCGACGGGCCGGCTGCGCCGGCCACCGCGCGAATCTTCCAGCCGCCACCGAGGTTCATCGGCGCGAGGCCGCGTTGGTTTCGTCCGGTGTCTCGACGTGCTGCACGATTGCTCCGCGCGAGGTGCGACGATTGCGTCTTCCGCGCGACGGTTGGCAACTCGAGCCTTGCGCGCCTTGCTCCGACCTCACTGCCCCGCCAACCTGCAGAATGCGCAGGTACGATTCGCCGTTGGTTCTTTGGCGTCGGCGTTTGTTATTTCGATATCGACGCGTTATTGATTCCGGTGTCGATTCCTCGCCGTTGCGGCGATGCTTCGCCATCGTCTTTCGTGCTCGATTGAACTTGTTGAAAATCGCTCCAGCCTGAGGTGTTCAAACGCAGGGCAAGATAAAGGAGTGATTACGCTTCGGGCTTATGCCCTCGCAATCACTCTGTAAAATGTAGTATCAGGCGCGCGCCTGGTGATTTCGTGTGCGGACCAAGCGCGCGTGATCGCTCGCGAATCATTGGTATCACGCGGCCTCTGAGCACGAGCTCACCGACGGTGCGGCCCGATCCCGGCCGTCGCCGCGTGAAATGGCCGGCCTCCGAGACGGCAACGATCGGGGGTCTGGACGCGAGTACCACTCCAGACACATGGAGAACCCCGCATTCGAGATCGCGACTCTGCGGCCAAGGATTGGCGGCCGGGGTGGCGAGGTCGCGTACCAGCGCGCGCCGCTCTTCTGCCGCTCGGTGCTCGCGCGCGCCCAGCTTCGGTTCGTTCGTGCGGCGGGGATCGGCGGGCCCCGCGCGCCGCGGAAGCTCGGGACCCGCGCCATAGCGGACGTTCCTCGTCCCGCGAAGAATGCGCGTCGCTGCATCGTGAAGGCGCGCGTCGTTCCGATGAGGGGGCCCGGCGCGAAGGCCGCCCGGTTGCACCTCGCGTACATCGAGCGCGACGGTGTCGAGCGCGACGGCTCCGCGGGGCGGCTCTACGGGCCCGCGGAAGGAGTCGATCGGAACTCGCTCTCCGACGCCATCTCGGGCGAGCGTCACCAGTTCCGCTTCATCGTCTCGCCAGAGGACGACGCGGACCTGACGGCGTTCACGCGCGACCTCATGGGTCAGGTCGAGAAGGATCTGGGCGTGCGCCTGCAGTGGGGGGCGGTGAATCACTACAACACCGACAACCCGCACGTTCACGTGGTCGTCAGGGGCGTCGACCAGCGCGGACACGAGGTGTGGATCGATCGCGACTACATCTCCGAGCGGATGCGCTGGCGGGCGCAGCACTTGCTCACGCGGGAGCTCGGGCCGCGCCTGGAGGACGAGATCGAGCGCCAGCTCGACCGCGAGGTCGGGCAGGAGCGGCTGACGACGCTCGACCGTCAGCTCGCCAAGCACGTCGGCGCCGACAATGTGACGGACGTGGCGCGGCTGGCGCGCGCGACCGACGAGCCCGAGCGCCGGCGCCTTGTTGGGCGGTTGCAGTACCTCGAAGGTCTGCGTCTCGCGGAGCGCACGTCGCCGCGCGCGTGGCGGCTCGACGCGAACTGGCAGGCCGGCCTGCGCGAGCTTGGCGAGCGCGGCGACGTCATCAAGCGCATCCATCGCGCCCTCGGCGGGCAAGGTGATTCGTCGCGGTACCAGGTCCTCGACGGGAGCGTGGACCACGCGCCGTTCGAGGGCATCGTGCGCCGACAGGGTCTCCACGACGAGCTGCGCGGTGACGCCTACGCCGTGGTCGAGACCGAAGCGGGCGGCGCGACCTACGTGCGCCTGGACGCCGCGAGCGCCGACGGGCTCACGGAGGGCGCGATCGCGCGGGTGGCGGTCGAGGCGCAGAGGTGGGCCAAGCCGATGGATCGTGTCCTCGA
>JBBQJG010000430.1:0-2680 GCA_038325725.1 Polyangia bacterium
ACGGCGAAGGCGCGGTTGACTTCGCGGCTCTCACGCTCGAGGCAACCGACGTCGACGCGCACGCCGGCTGCGCGCAGGCGCGCGACGCCGCGCCCGTCGACGAGCGGGTTCGGATCGCCGCACCCGACGACGACGCGCGCGAGCCCCGCCGCGAGGATCGCCTCCGTGCACGGCCCCGTTCGTCCCGTGTGACGGCACGGCTCGAGGTTCACGTACAGCGTCGCCCCGCGCGCCGCGCCCGCCTTGCAGGCCGCGAGCGCGACGATCTCGGCATGGGCCTGCCCCGCGCGGACATGAAAGCCCTCTCCGACGACGCGCCCGGCGCGCACGATGACGGCGCCCACGACGGGGTTCGGCCGCGTCGTGCCGCGCCCGCGCTCCGCGAGCGCGAGCGCGCGCCGCATGAACCGCTCGTCAGCGACGGAAAAAGAGCCCTTCACTTTTTAGACCCGCGCGTTTCGACGAGGCTCTTGAGCTCGGCCATGAGCTCGTTGACGTCGCGGAACGACCGGTAGACCGACGCGAAGCGCACGTAGGCGACATCGTCTATGTCGCGCAGCGCCGCCATGCCCGCGTCGCCGATGCGCGACGCTTGAATCTCCTTCTCGCCAGACTCCTCGAGCTCGCGCTCGATGCGATCGACTGCCTTCTCGAGGACCTCGATCGGCACGGGTCGTTTCGAGCACGCCTTCTTGAGGCCGTTCAGGATCTTCGCGCGGTCGAACGGCTCGCGGCGGTTGTCCTTCTTGATGACCATCGGGAGGATCTCGTCGACCCGCTCGTACGTCGTGAAGCGCCGGCCGCAGCCGATGCACTCGCGGCGGCGGCGAATGACCTGCTCGTTGTCGGACGGACGGGTGTCCACGACCTTGTCTTCCACCGCCGAACAGAAAGGACACCTCATCGGTTATGCTTCGATACCACTCATGACCGACCTCCGCATCACCGTCAACGGCGAGGCGCGCACGGCGCCCCCGGGGACGACCGTGGCCGGCCTCGTCGCGCTCCTCGGCATGGAGGCCGCGCGCGTCGCCGTCGAACGCAATCAAGACGTGGTCCCGCGAAAGACTTGGAGCGAGGCGCCGCTCGGCGACGGCGACAAGATCGAGATCGTCGCGTTTATCGGGGGCGGCTCCGACGCGCCCCCGGCCGACGACGATTTTCTCGTGCTCGCGGGCCGCAAGTTCAAGTCGCGGCTGCTCGTCGGCACGGGCAAGTTCGCGACGATCGAGCAGGGCAAAGAAGCGATCCTGCGCTCGGGCGCCGAGATCGTCACCGTCGCGCTCCGCCGCGTCGACATGACGCCCGGCAAGCCCAACGTCCTCGACACCATCGATCGCAAGCGGCACGTCATCCTCCCCAACACGGCCGGCTGCTATACGGCCGAAGAGGCCATCCGCACCTGCCGCCTCGCGCGCGAGCTGGGCATGGACGAGATGGTCAAGCTCGAGGTCATCGGCGATCAGCGCACGCTGTTCCCCGACGGCGCCGCGACGCTCGAGGCCGCCAAGATCCTCGTGAAAGAAGGCTTCACCGTCCTGCCCTACTGCATGGACGATCCCGTGCTCGCGCTCCGCCTCGCCGACGCGGGCTGCGCCGCCGTCATGCCGCTCGCGGCGCCCATCGGCTCGGGCCTCGGCATCCGCAACCCGACCAACCTGCGCATCATCATCGAGCAGAAGCGCGTGCCCATCATCGTCGACGCGGGCGTCGGCACGGCCTCCGACGCCGCCATCGCGCTCGAGCTCGGCTGCGACGGCGTGCTCATGAACACCGCGATCGCGGGCGCGCGCGATCCCTTGATGATGGCCGAGGCCATGCGCGACGCCGTCATCGCGGGCCGCAAGGCCTTCCGCGCGGGCCGCATCGGCAAGAAGCTCTACGCCACCGCGTCGTCGCCGCTCGACGGCATGATCGAGTAGAGGCGTGGCCGTCGCGAGTCGCGGCGTGCCGCGCCTGCTCCTCATCACCGATCGCAAAGCCACGGGCGGACGCCCGCTCGTCGACGTCGTGAGCGACGCGCTCGCGGGCGTGCCCGCCGCGCGCCGGGGCGAGGTCGCCGTCGCCCTGCGCGAAAAGGATCTCGAGGCGCGCGCCCTCCTCGAGCTCGCGCGCGCGCTGCGCGCCGTGACGCGCGCCGCGGGCGCCGCGCTTTTCGTCAACGACCGCCTCGACGTCGCGCTCGCCGCCGAGGCCGACGGCGTTCACCTCGGCGGCCGCTCGCTCGCGCCCGCCGACGTCGCGCGCGTCGCGCCCGGGCTCGCCCTCGCCGTCTCGACTCACGGGCGCGCCGAGCTCGAGGCCGCCCTGCGCGCCCGCGACCTCGGCGCCGACATCCGCTTCGCCGTCTTCGGCCCGGTCTGGGACACGCCCTCGAAGCGCGCGCTCGGAACCCCCGTTGGGCTCGCCGCGCTCACGGACGCCGCGACCCTCGGACTGCCCCTCCTGGCGCTCGGCGGCGTGACGCCCGAGCGCGTCCCCGCATGCCGCGCGGCGGGGGCCTTCGGCGTCGCCGGAATCCGCGCAATTTGCTCGGCCGATGAGCCTTCCGCGGCCGTGGGCGCGCTGCTTGCGGGCCTCTGAAAACCGTCGGCCACATCGCACAGACGGACTTGACACAAAATGTGGGGCCTTTACTCTGGCCCACAATTTCGTCGGCGTGGACCGGCGAGAAGAAACA
>JBBQJG010000431.1:0-2679 GCA_038325725.1 Polyangia bacterium
GCAATCGAACTTCGAGTTGTGGCTCGAGCACGAAGGCGCGCACACGCCGCCAGACCACGAGCACTTGGACCCGGGGCAGGTCGCGGCTGTCGTGAATGACGAGCACGCCACCCTCGTCGGGCTCGCGTCGTTGAGCACGCAAGCGAGCATGGGTTGGCAGCCCGGGACGGCGGAGCACGAAGCCGTCTTGAAGTTTTGACAGAGGATCTCGGCACCGGCGCAGACGGAGGTCTTGCCGCAGCCCCAACCCGCGGAGCAGGCGAGGAGCAGCGCTCCACCCCGGACTGCCGACGACAGACGCCCGACCATCGCCCCCGGCGAGGTCATTGGCAAACCCCGACCGTGCAATCGCCCTCGTGAATGGTCTTGCAGCTCGCGCTCTGAAGGGTCGCGCCGGAGACGACGACCTCGTTGCCGTCGCAGGCTACCGTCGTGTCGCTGTAGGGATCACCCGCCGTCTTCTCAGTCAACGTCGCCACCATCGTGCCTGCTCCGTCGCGGTAGACGTACGTACCTCCCACCAAGCTGACAGACGCGCACAGCACGCCCGCGTTGTAGAAGGCGAACGACGTTCCGCCGTCTCCGTTGACAATGACCTCCTTTATGCCGTTGGAGTAGCAGAACGACAGGTCCTGCTTCACGCAGGTCCCGACGAGCGGCCGGCCGCAGCGCTCTTTGAGCGCCACGAGGCAGGGCGGCCAGCAGTGCGCCGACGAGTTGTCGTCTGACGTATCGACGGTCGGGCCATCCGCGGCGTCCGTCGTCGCCGTCGTGTCGGCCGTAGTGACGGGCATCTTGGGGCGGCTGACGGGCGCTGGAAGTTGACGGAACGGCCCCTATCACTGCGGCGTCACCGTACTCCGGTCGACGCACACGGTCCACGTGGACAAGGCGTTCGTGACGAACGCGACCTGTGCCTCGCGCCTTCGACGATGCATCCGCGGTAACTTGAGCGACATGAGCGCGCTCCTCGAGCGCCTCGCTTCCCCGCGTCCTCATCGTCAACAAAGATCCGGTGACAGATCTGGCTGAGCGCGGTGTTCCCAGCGCGTGACCAATTGCATACGGCGCGGTGGCGCCCTCGCCACCTGGATCCTCTTGGTAGTGAGCGTCTCCTGGCCAAGCCTCGCATTCGCGGAGACCGTGACGCCGCCGCATGTGGTCATGGCCGCGACCGCCGACCGGCCACCCGAGACGCCGGTTGACGGCGCCGCCGTCGAGATGCAGCTCACCGTGGGCGCCGATGGCGCGGTGAGTGATGCCGAGGTCGTCGTGTCGGCGGGCGACGCGCTCGACGCCGCGGCCCTCGCGGCCGTACGCCGGTTCGTCTTCGCGCCGGCCGAGCGCGATGGCAAGTCGATCGCGGCGCGCATCCGTTACCGCTACGTCTTCGCGGCGGAGCCGCCGCCGGCGCCTCGAGTCGGTCGGCTCGAGGGCCACATTCGCTCGCGTGACCACGACGCTCCCTTGCCGGGCGCGTTCGTGACGTTGACGGCCGTGGACGCCAACGCGCCGCTGGCGTCGAGCCTCACCGACGAGCAGGGGACGTTCCGTTTCGCGGCGCTCGCCCCTGGCGCCTACGTGGTCCACGTGCAGGCCGATGGAACGAGGCCCGTCGACCAGCCCGAGGCGGTGACCGCCGGCGAGGCCACCGTCGCCATATACCGATTGGAGGGCGCCACCGCCGCACCCGCGGCCGACGGAGCCTATTCGTTCGGCGCCACCGCGAGCATCGCCGCGCCGCCGCGCGAGACGACGAAGCGAACGCTCGCGCCCGATGAGCTGACCGCCGCGGCGGGCACGCGCGGCGACGCCCTGCGCGTCATCGAGCTCCTGCCCGGCGTGGCGCGCCCGCCGGCGTTGAACGGCTTCCTCATCATCCGCGGCGCCGGTCCCGACGATTCGCAGGTCGTCTTCGAGGGGGGCCCCGTCGATCACCTGTACCACTTCGGCGGCCTGACGAGCTTCACCAACGGTCGTCTGCTCGACCACATCGATCTCTACCCCGGAAATTTTTCCGTCCGTTACGGCCGCAAGATCGGCGGCATCGTCGACGTGGGCCTGCGCGATCCCCGGTCCGACGGCTACCACGGCCTCGTCGACGTCAACCTGATCGACGCCACGGTCATGGCCGAGGGCCCGGTGGGCCAGCGCGGCGCCTTCGTGATATCGGCGCGCCGCAGCTACATCGACTTCTGGTTCCGCGACGTCATCCCCCAGGAGTTCCTGGGCGTGACGGCCGCGCCCGTCTACGACGATTTCCAGGCGATGTACACGTATCGCACCCAGTCGGGCGGGCGCTTGCGGGTACTGGCTTTCGGTTCGGGCGACAAGTTCAAGCTCAACTTCAAGCAGCCGGCCGACGGTGATCCCGCGATCCAGGGCGGCTTCGGCCAGGAGAACGACTTCAGCCGATTGCAGACGAGCTGGCGCCAGACGCTGGCCCGCGGCGTCGAGGAGGAGCTCACGGCCGGTGTCGGCACGCTGACCATTCGCAACCAGATCGGCGCGTACGCGCTCGACGTCGGCGGCGTCGACGGTCTGCTGCGCGCCGAATGGCGCGCGCCCATCAATCCCTGGGTGAAGCTCATCGCCGGCTTCGACGGTTACACGCTGACCGGCAACGTCGGCTACGACGGGCCCGTGCTCCAGCAGAGCGAGGGCAATCCCGCGTACAAC
>JBBQJG010000432.1:0-2600 GCA_038325725.1 Polyangia bacterium
CGGCGCGTTGGACCTGGAGTCGCAGACCCGCCTCATGCGCGTCGTCGAGACGTGGCGGCTGCACCGGCTCGAACCGTCGGCCCCTCGCGCGATCGACGTGCGGTTCTTCTCGACGACGACCCGCGACCTGATGCCCGAGGCTGTAGCCTGCAAGTTCCGCGGCGACCTGATGCACGCGCTCCAGAAGATCAAAGTCGAGGTGCCGCCGCCCGACGCGAGCTTCGACGGTGCGGCCAGCGCGGCGCCGCTGGAGAGAATGCGGGAGTTCCCACTCGATCCGCGAGCCATCGCGGCGCTAGAGAGTTGTAAGGGAAGCTTTGAGAGGACAGTTGCCGCGCTCAAAATGCGTCGCAGATGAATTGCCTCATCGTCCATCTGCAAGTTCGGCGGCGGCCCAAGAAATCGTGGGCCGTTCCGCAATTGCGCTCGATCTTTCGAATGGCTCTCCTGGGACGGCCGCAACTGGTCAAACGGACCAGAGGCGTCCCTCGCCCTCGCCCTCGTCATCGACAAGGGGCGCAGAGCCTTCGCACGCCGACTTCGCGCCGTCGTTGAGAGCCGCTTGACCGCCCGCCTGGAGGCAGAGATCCTTCAACAATGGCAAATGCGAGGGGTGCGGCTCTTTTCGGCGACATGAAAGCGGCTACCTGACAAGGCGCAGATGGCGGCGGCTCGCGACCTTCAACGGCAGGACGGTTGGCGGCGGCGCGCCTGCGTAGAGGTCGACGTGGTTGCGGAGGTACTCGACGTTCTCGTGGAAGGTCCAGTAGGCGTCGAAGTCGCCGCTGGTGCGCAAGGAGCGGAGCTTGAGGACGGCCTCGGCGCCGGCCAGGCCCCAGCAAGCGCCGGTGATGTCCATGCGATCTTTGACGAGGTGGCGGCACGCGCCCTCGATGACGCCGGTGGAGATGGGCAGGCCGACAGCGAGATACTGGTTGTAGCGCAGGTACCGTCGGTACTTGAGCAGGTAGTCGGCGCAGTCGTCGACGGCGGCGCGCTCGTTCGTCTTCATCTTTCGCCGCGTCGCGCTTCTGCGCATCCCGGCCGCCACGCCGCTGGAGTTGCCGCGCAAGATCTCGAGGAGCCGCTCGCTGACCCAGCGCTCGGTCACGGGATTGCCGTCGCCGTGCAGCGCGAATCCGGCTTTCCAGACGTATTCGAGCACGTGAATGATGTCGAGCACGATCGTGGGTTCCACGTGGTGTCGCCTGGCGGCCTTCTTGATCAGCGCGAGTTGGCTGGGACTGCCGTCGACCAAAGCGACCCAGCGTTTGTCGCGCGCAGGATCGCGGCGGAGTGCTTCCTCGAACATCTGCTCGACGACCTCTTTGGGCGACTTGTCGATGCTCGCCCAGACGCGCTTGTGCTCGGGCCGCGGTCGAGGGACCACGTTGTCGTCGGCGTCCCGCGGCCCCAGATCCGTGACGATATCCTCCGGACGACGGATGAACGGGGCGGTGGTGTACACCGCCGCCACTTGAGCCATGCGCTTGCAGTTGCGCTTCTCGCCGCGGCTCAGCCGCTTCGTCAGCTTGTGCGTTCGTTCCGCTGCCGCCCTGCGAGTGGCTTCCCGCAGGTCTTCGGTTCGCATCACGATCCCCTTGCCGTCCGTCGACAGCGCCAGGATCTCGCTCGTCTTGTTCGCCTCTCGGACCGAGTCCGCGCTGCGTCCGTCGTAGAAGGCGTCGAAGTCCTCGGCCGCGCGCGCCGCCAGCTCTTCGAGCTGCCGCTTCGGCACCGCCGCTCCGGTGGTCGACGCAATCGCCGCAACCGCCTGGTCGAAGGACGTCTTCGTCACCTCCTCGGCGGCGCGCCGTTGCACCCCGTGCGAGTACAGCTCCGGCGGAAGGTTCAGCTCGGCGTCCTTGGGAAACAGCGCCTCGGCATCGTGCGCCGAGTAGCCCGTGCGCGTGACCTTCACGCCGCCGAAGATCGTCTCCAGCTTCCGCTCGCGCAGGCGCGCGTGCGGTCGGCGGACATCGCGTGCTCCCACCACGTCGCCACGGACCTCGCCAGCGCCGCGCAGATCGAGGTGGTCCTGAAGCAGCTGCCGAATCAGCTCTCGCCCGTCCTTGTCCAGCAGCCGCTCGAGATCTCCGTGCGTCATCCCGAGCGCCTCCGCGCCAGCCAGTCGCTTGGTCAGCGCGCCGAAAACGTCAGCAGAGCGCCCGAACGGGTTTCCATCCGTGATCGTACGTGCTTGGATCTGCATCGAGGGGACCTCCAGGGACTATGAGCTTTAGCAACCCATAGATGTCTTGTTGTTCCCCTCCTTGCCTAACAAATACCCACGAATTACCGGTGATTTCTGTCGCCCGATGGATCTGCACCCAAATGCGAGGAGCTTCGCGGCGCTGTGGCGATTTGCCGCATGCCTGCTCGTCGTGACGGGATGCGGGAGCGCGGCTTTGCACGTCGGGATGGACGCGCACAGCTCGGATGCGGTGCTCGAAGAAGGCGACGCGCGCTGGTCGTCGGACGCCGCCGTCGACGACGGCGTTCGGCCAGCCCCCGACGCGTCCACACAGCCCGACGCCCCCGCGCCGCCCGACGCCCCCGCGCCGCCCGACGCGCCCGCGCCGCCCGACGCCCCCCGCGTC
>JBBQJG010000433.1:0-2562 GCA_038325725.1 Polyangia bacterium
CCCCCGGCTGGCTCGCCGAAGCCCTCCCCGTCGAAAAGACCGCCCCCCCCGAAAAGTCCTACGAAACCCTCTCGAAGTAATAGCTCTCTCCCCCAGAGAGCTCCGTCGAATACCCTCCGACTCCCCCAAGAGCTCCGTCGAAGACCCTCCGACTCCCTCTCTCCCCCACGTGGGGAGAGGGCCGGGGAGAGGGGCCGCCCTACTCGCCCCCGACGATGATCCCGTTCTTCTGGCAGAGCGAGTGGACGAGGTTGCGGTTCTTCTCGTCGAGCTTGGCGTAGGCGCGCGTCGCGCCCTCGGCGTCCTTGAGCGAGCACGAGCACACGGCGATGATCTGGTACGCGTCCGTGAAGCCGGGCTTCGCCTTGAGCGCCTTGCGCGACAGGTCGATCGCCGCGCCGCACTGCTGCCGCATCCAGGCCTCGCGCGCCTGTTTCATGATCGCGTCGGCGTCCGGGGCGGGCGCCGCCTCTTCGGGCTCCTCGCGCTTCGTCGGCGCCGCCTCTGCCTTCTCGGCGGGGCGCTCGCGTTCGACCTTCTCCGGCTTCGCCGCCGCGGTCGCGACGTGGGTCGGGCGCGCGGGTCGCGCGGGCGCCGCCACGGGCTCGGCGCGGGGACGAGCCGCCACGGGCTCGGCGCGCGGGCGACAGAGGCGCACGATCTGTTTGCCGAGCTGGTTCGTCGGCTCGAGCTGCTCGACCTCGGCGACCGCGTCGCGCACGTCGTCGCAGTGTCCGGCGGCGCGCGCCTGATCGGCGAACGCGAGCCGCTCGGCGATGAACAGCGCGCGGGCTTCGGCGGCGCGCGTGCGGCCCCGCTGCTTGTAGACGCTGTCCTCGGGGATGTCGGCGTAGCGCGCGAGCGCCTCCGAGTACTGCTTGCTTTCGGCGAGCGTGCCGAGCTCGGCGTAGAGCGCCGCGGCCGGCTGCTCGATCCCGACGCGCTTGCGCAGGTCGGCCGCCTGGCGCTCGAGCCCCGCGTCGCCGAGCGAGGGCGGCAGCTTCGCGAGCGCGGCCGCGGCCGCGGCCCAATCGTCGGTGGCCGCGGCCGTCGTCGCGTCAGCGAGGAGGGTGGCGGGCGCGGGCGCCGCCACGGGCGCGGCAACGGCGACGGGCGCCGGCGGGGGCGCCTCGGGCGTGTGCGAGCCCCGCAGCGCGAACGCGAGCACGCCGATGACGACGACGGCGCCGGCCCCGCCGAGCGCGACCTTCGTCGGGAACGCCGCGCGCTCGTGCCGCGCGTTCGGATCGAACGCGTAGGTCTCGTGAGGCCCGACGAAGCGGAGCTTGACGTGACCGAGCTCGACGACGTCGCCCGCCTTGAGGTCGATGCGCTCGTAGTCTTCCTTGTTGACGCGCACGCCGTTGGCGCTCTGCAGGTCGACGATCGTGTAGCGGGCGCCGTCGCGCACGATCTTCGCGTGGTGCCGCGAGATCGAGCGGTGATTGAGGACGAAGTCGTTCTCCTCGGTGCGACCGATCACCACCGACGCGCGCGCGAGCGAGTATTCCTTCCCCGCGAGCTCCGTCGTGAGCACGACGAGCCGCGCCGCGATCTCGGTCTCGACGCTGCCTTCGCCGAGCGCCCGCACGGGGATCGTCGGCTGCGCGTCGAGCACCTCGGAGACGATGGCCTCTGCGCGGGCGCTCTCGGCCTTCGTCTCCGACCTCGTCTCCATTTTGGGCGCGCTCGTGCGCGTCGCCGAGGGGGCGCCTGGGGGCAGCCCTACGGACGTCGGCGGCGCCGGCGTGGGCACGGCGGCCTGCGCCGCTTGCGCCGCCGCCATCGCCGCGGGCGTGCCGCGCGTCGGGATCGCGATCGACCCGCCGACCGTGTTCATGGGCCCGAGCGCGGCCGGCATCACCGGCATCGTCGCGCGATCCGGATTCATGGCGACGTACGGCCGATCGACCCGCAGCATCAGCTTGTAGTCGCCGATGAAGACCTCGTCGCCCTCGGAGACGGGGGTCGCCGTGACGATGCGGGCGCCGTTGACCTTGACGCCCGTGAAGCTCGCGAGGTCCTCGACGAAGACCGTCCCATTCTGGCGCATGAGGCGCGCGTGCCGGCGCGAGATGTTGCGCTCGGTCAGCCGGATCGTGTTGCCCTCTTGGCGACCGATCGTGATCTCATCACGGATGAGCGGGACGACGGTGGTCTTGCCCTCGTCGTCCTCGATGGTCAGCTTGAACACGTCAGGGATCCCAAAGCGGACAGCTTTTGACTCTATCCGTCGTGTTCAGGAGGGTCAAATGGCGCGCGCGTCAGCGACCTGACGGTGCACACATCGGCCCCTTCTGGGTCATTTGATGAGGATCAGCGACGCGGCGATGACGATCGCCATCCCGATGATGAAGGCCGCGACGACGACGGCGACGGCGAGGTTCTTGTTTTCGTGGATTTCGCGCCGCAGGTTGTACTGCGTGATGAGCTCCCAGACGTAGTAGCCGATGATGAGCAGCACGATCCCCGTGATGCCGAAGAGCGTGGCATCGAGGAGCAGGCGCCACAGCGGCTCGGGCGTGGGGGCCATCGGCATCGAGAGGGGCAGCGGGACGGCGG
>JBBQJG010000434.1:0-2533 GCA_038325725.1 Polyangia bacterium
GCCCGAGCTCGTCGCGCCGGAGCGTCAGCGCCGCGATGGCCGAGGCGGCGGTCTGCGCGGCTTCGACGAGCGCCCGGGCGCCGCTGTCGGGGCGCGTCGCGCCGCGCGCGATGGTCCCTCGCGCGCGCGCCGTACGCGCGAGGAGGGCGAGCGCCTCGTCGTCGGCGCCGTCCGCCGCACGCGCGAGCGCGTCGGCGACCGAATCGAAGACGACGCGCGCGTGGCCGAGCGCCAGGGCGAGCGTGGCGACCGCCGCGCCCAGCACGACGGCCGTCGGCCGCAAGGCCTCGCTGCCCACGAGGGCCGCGAAACCCGCGAGCGCGCTGCACGCGACGGCGACGTGCAACGTTCCTCTTTGGAAGGCGGCGTGATCTTCGAAGCGCAGGCGCATCGTCATCACCTCAGAACGCCAGTCCCACGGCCGCGCCCGCCTTGCGGACCG
The DNA here is from genome assembly GCA_038325725.1 of Polyangia bacterium. Classification (GTDB taxonomy): domain Bacteria; phylum Myxococcota_A; class Polyangia; order Fen-1088; family Fen-1088; genus DASZFV01. The sequence goes on from JBBQJG010000434.1 coordinate 443, forward strand.
TCTTCTCGACCTCGCCGTCGAAGCCGCTGGACTTGCCCTCGGGCTCGCTCTTGAGAAACTTGTCGCGCTCGGTAGAGAGCTTCGAGATGCGCTCGAGGAGCGCGCCTCGATCCTTCGCGTCCGTCGCCAGCTTCGCGCGGCGCTCCTCGAGCGGGAGCGCGGCGATGCTGGCTGGGAGGTCCGCCGCGGGCAGCTTCGCGAGGTCGACGCGGCCCGAGGCGACGCCGCCGACGAGGTCGCTGTCCATCTTCTCTTTCTTCGCCGAGAGGAACCCGGCGCGCGCCGCCTTGACCGACACGGGGGCGTCGTTCGCGGCCTCGATCGCCGCGCGTGTCGCCGCGCCCTTGGCGCCGCCGTACGCGACGACCGTGTCGGAGAGCTTGTCATGGAGGCGCGCCAGCTCGACGTCGTAGGGCGTGCGGCGCTCGTGCATGCCGCCGTCTTGATTGATCGTGAGGAACTCGCCGTGGCCGAGTGAGGCGATGCGCCGCCAGATCGTCGCGGTCTCCTCGTCGGAGCCACAACGAATGGCGTGGATCTGGATCCCTTTCGTCGCCGCCGCGCGGGCGGCCTTCACGTAGTCGTAGCCGTCCTGATAGTCGAGGTGCGGAGGCGCGTCGCCCACGAGATAGATGAGACGGACGTTGTTGTTCGCGTGAGGCGACCAGGACATGTCGTGCACGGCCTCGTGCAGAGCGCGCGCGACGTGCTCGGGCCCGTCGCCGCCGCCGTCGGCGCGGAACGACAACAGGCGCCGATAGACGCGATCCAGATCGTCGTCGAGATCGAAAACCCGCGTGACGTAGGCGTCACCGACGTCGCGGTAGGCGACGAGGCCCACGCGGACGTCGGGCGTCGGCTGCGCGCGTGCGACGAAGCTGGCGATGCTCCATATCTTCGCCTTGGCGCCTTCGATGAGCCCGGACATCGACCCGGTCGTGTCGAGCGCGAAAACGAGGTCGACCCGGGGCCGCGTCGCCGGGACCTCGGGCTTCGCGACCTGGGCCTCGGGCTTGGTCGGCGCCCCAAAAGCGGCCGGCGGGGCGAGGGGCGCCGCGGGCGTCGGCGCGGCCGGCGGTCCGTGACGGGTCGCGGCCATGGCCGCCAATCCCGCGAACAAGGCGCCCACGATCAGGCTGGCGCTGACCCACTTTTCCCGTTTCGTCTCTCGCGTCGTCATCGTCGTGTCCTCCGGCCCGGGACAGACGCATCACGTGCGCGTCGGATCTCTGTTTCCTTTTCGACACCACAGGGGACCACCACAGGGGACCACCACAGGGGACGACGATGGACCTCTTAAGACGCTTGCCGTGCCCGCCGACTAAGGTCTACGGTCAACGCAGCGCGCATGTCGACATTGTCCTCGTTGCCCCGTCAGCTGGCCGTCGGCGCGGCGGCGTTCGCCTTCGCGATCGCCGCCCTCGATGCGGGCGACGCGTGCGCGCAATCGGCACAGGGCTCGGCCCAAGGGTTCGCGGTCGATCGCTTCGAGCCGGCGGGGGGAGGCAGCGACTGGTTCTCTCTCGAATCGCTGGATTTTCGCGGCAACTGGCGGCCGTCCGCCAGCGTCGTGGGGGATCTCGCGCTGCGACCGCTCGTCATCTACGACCGCGCGGGCAACCGCGTCGCCGCGCTCGTCGACCAGCAGGCCATGCTGCACGCGGGCGCCGCCGTCGTGCTGTCGGGCCGCCTGCGCGTCGACCTCAATGTTCCGGTCGTGCTGTGGCAGGACGGCGCTCCGGGCGCGTTGAATGGCCAGTCGTACGCGCCGCCCACGAGCGATCGGCTGGGCGATGTCCGACTCGGCGTCGATCTGCGCGTCTTTGGCGAGGCGCACGCCAACGCCACGGGCGTCGTCGGACTACAGGTCTTCTTCCCCACCGGTCATCAGAGCGCTTACACGAGCGACGGCGCGCTGCGGTTGTGGCCGCGCTTCTCGTTGGCCGGCGAGGCCGGGCCGCTCGTGTGGGCGGCCCGCGTCGGCTACCACTACCGGCCGACCTACAAGTGCGGGTGCTATTCGCCGGGCTCGGAGCTGACGGGGGCGCTCGCCGTGGGCGTGCGCCTGTTGCCGACGATGCTCCTCGGTCC
>JBBQJG010000435.1:0-2520 GCA_038325725.1 Polyangia bacterium
CGTCGCGACGCCCGATCCGTGGGCTGAGCACGACCTCGCGGGCGTCGCGCGCGGCACGCGCGTGTATCACGGACTCGCCCAGTGCGCGGTCGCCTGTCATCCGGCGTACACGACCAAACCGCAGATCGTCGCGTTCACAAAAGAGCTCACGAAGATGGACGTCCGCGAGTTCCGCGACGATCCATACGATCCCGTCGCGAAGGACAGCGACTTCGGCATGAAGATCGTCCCGCCGGACTTCACCTTCAACGCGCTCCGCGCGGGCGACGCCGTCGGCGACATCTACCGATCGATCGCGAGCGGCATCGGCGGCACGGCGATGCCGACGTGGAAGAACGTCCTGCCCGAAACGGACCTGTGGGCCCTCTCCCACTACGTGCGTTCGCTCGTCGACCTGCGCGGCACGCCCGCCGCGGCGGCGCTGCGCAAGGCGCTGATCGAGCAGCCGTACTGGACGCCGCCGGCCGTCGACGCCGGTGTCGACGGCGCTCAGTAGACGACGCGTCAGCGCTCGAGGCGGCGGATCACGCGCACGACGAAGAAGAAGACGGCGGGCGGAATCAGCAGGAAGACGCCGACGATCTTCAACGTCGGCGTGAGCGTCTGGTTCTGACCGAGGCAGTTGGGGCACAGGGCCCACGCGTTCGACGACGTCGCGGCCACAAGAACGACGGTGAGGGCCGCGCGCAGCTTCATCGCTGGGTCGCCGCGCGGAACGCGGCCTCGAGCATGAGCGCGACGGCGAAGGTCGGCGCAATGAAAAGTGGCACGAGGGCCGTGAACTTGATGATCCGCGGCTCGCGACCCAGGCGCATGAACGCGACGAACAACACGAGCGCCTTCGTCATGGCGAGGCCCACGAGCGCCGTGACGCGCAGGGCCCGCTCGACGGGGAGATTGACGACCGTGACCTCGAGCGCCGTCAGCGCGAACAGCGCGCCGAGCGCGAGCACGAGCCGGCCCGTGCGCTGGGGAGCCTCCGCTTCGGTGGTCATGTGTTGGGCATCAGGTAGACGAAGGAAAAGATCGGGATCCACGCGAGGTCGACGAAGTGCCAGAAGATCGCCGCGACCTCGATGGCGCGCGCGCGGCCGCGCCCCGCGACGAGCAACGTCACGAGCACGAGCAACCCCACGACGACGTGCAGGCCGTGGTAGCCGGTGATGACGTAGAAGGTCCCGGCGAAGGTGTCCGCGCGAAGGCCCATGGGGCTCGCGCCTTCGACGAGGTGTCGGTACTCGGCGGCTTGGCCGCCCAAGAACGCGCCGCCGAGCGCGAGCGTCGCGATGAGCCACGCCGTGCGCGCCGTGTCGCGGCCCGCGCGCGCGGCCCGCGCCGCGAGCGTCATCGTGAAGCTCGACGTCACGAGCGCCGCCGTCATGAGCGCCGCCTGCAGCAGGTCGAGCCGCTCGTGCGCGTCGGGCCAGTCGTCGGAGTGCACGCGCAGCACGGCGGTGGCGATGAGCAGCCCGGCGAAGCCCATGGCGTCCGTCGCGAGGAACGTCCACATGCCGATCTTGCCGGCCGAGGTCGCCTCGATCGACGGGCCCGAAACTGACTCGGAGGCGCTCACGGCCGACGCGCTCATCTGACCTGGGAGATATCACGCCCTTGACACGGCGAGAAGGCCGGGCAGAACTCGCAGCGATGTCGACGCCAACCCCTCCCCGCCGCGGCGCCGTCGGACGTCTGCTCGGCACGCCGCTGTTCTGGCTCGTCGGCGTCGGGCTGCTGTTCGGCCTGCCGATCGCGCGGTCGGTCCACCGGCGGCTCGGCGCCGCGCCGGCCGTGCTCGGCACCCTGCCCGCCTTCGCGCTCACCGATCAGGCCGCGCGGCCGTTCGGCACGCGCGAGCTCGCCGGCAAGGTGTGGGTCGCCGACTTCGTCTTCACGTCATGTCAGCAGGCGTGCCCGCTGCTCTCGCAGCGCATGCAGGAGGTCGGCCGCCGCACGAAGCACCTCGGTCCCGATTTTCACTTGGTCTCGATCTCCGTCGATCCCGAGCGCGACACGCCCGCGCGCCTCGCCGAGTACGCCGCGCGCTACAGCGCGAACCCCGTCCGCTGGTCGTTCCTCACGGGCCCGGCGCAGGCGATCGAGGACGCCGTCACGAACGGCTTCAAGATCGGCATGGGCAAGGAAGAGGTCACGCCGGATGGCGGCGTTGGTGACTCCTTCTTTCAGATCTTCCACGGCGAGAACCTCGTGCTCGTCGATCGCGACCTCCGCATCCGTGGCTATTTTTCCGCGAGCAACGAGGGGCTCGACCAGCTCGTCGAGGCGATCGGTCGGGTCGTGAACGGCTCCTGAGAGCCCGGTTGCTTGACGCCCCGGGGGACGCCTGTTAGCAACAGAACTACCCATGGTCACTTGTCACAAAACGGCCTCGTTGATGTTCTTGGGCGCGGCTCTCGCGCTTTCCGCCTGCAAGAAAGACGAGCCGCGGCCCGAGCCCGTGGTCGTCGCGCAGGGCGCCGCCGCGCAGAAGCTCATCACGCCCGATCCGGTGCCGGCGCCGTC
>JBBQJG010000436.1:0-2470 GCA_038325725.1 Polyangia bacterium
GGCGCGCGCACGCCGCGGGCCCTTCACGGGTGACGTCGAGGCCCGCGTCGTTTCCTCCGTGTTTGGCGCCGGCGACGACGCTGCCGCCACAGCCGAGCGCCAAGGTCGGAAGCAGGAGCCACGTCCCGGCTCTCTTCGGCACGCGGCGACGCTAACCTCTGGTCGCCGCGAAGGCGAGGGTTCGTTCGAGGCGTCCGCGCCCGTTGAGCGGCGACAGCGCGTACGGCACCGTCGCGAGACGGGGCGCGCCCACGGTGAACCCCGCGCCCTGCGCGACCTGCACGACCTCTTGCGCCGTGAAGCGGTGCTCGAAGGGCACGCGGTGGGTGTAGACGAGCGGGCCGAGGTTGAGCCACCGCCCGCCCGGCGCGAGCAGGCGGTGCAGCGTCGCCGCGAGGCCGCGTAGATCGCCCGACGCGACGTCGATGAACCACGGCGTGAGAATCGTGTCGAAAGTCCCGTTCGCAAACGGCGGCTCGAGTCCGTTGGCGAGCAACAGGTGAAACGTGCCGTCGGTGAGTGCCCCGCCCGGCGCGACGAGCGCGTGGCGTACGGCGAGCGTCTCCAGATCGTTCGCCTCGGCGGGCGCCTCGGTGAGAAAGAGCCGCTCGCCCGAGATGAGGAGGCGCGCCGCCGCGAAGAGCAGCACGTCGACGTCGAGCGCGAACGTCTCGGTCGCGCGCCCCGCGCGGTGCAGGTCGTAGGCGAGGCGCCCCGCGCCCGCGCCGAGGATGAGGAGGCGCCCGAGCGACGCGGGACCCGCGACCGCCTCGAGCTCGGCGCGCCCGAGGGCGACCTCGCCGCGCTCGTCGGTCTCCCAGGCCCAATCGCGGTACACGAGATCGAGATAGTGCGTGAGCGGACGCGCCTCGCGGGCGTCGTCGCCGACGGCGTCGGACGCGACGTGCGGGTGCAGCAGCGGGTCCAAGAGCGCGTGCACCTCGCCGAGGAGGGACGCCGACGCCGCGCGAAAGGTCTCGAGACGCCGGTGCGTCGCCGCGAGCAATCCCGGTTGCCGGCGCGCCTCGTCGAGCAATTCGCAGGTCTGCCGCACCTGCGCGTCGAACGTCGCGAGCTGCCGCCGCCAGGCGACGAGCCACGCGTCGTTGTCGGGAAAGAGACAAAGCAGGGCGTTTTGTTCCGTCGCCCCCAGCGTCGGGAACGTCGCGCCGCACGCCTGACACGGTCGCGCCCACGCCGCCGGCGCACGGCCGAGCGGCGCCGCGCAGCGTGGGCAGACGGCTTGAACGAACGTCACGTCGTGAGGATGTCGAGCGGCCCCGAGGCGCACCACGTCGGGTCGCCGAACGTCGTCATGTTCAGGCCCAGCGCCTTGATGGCCGTCATGTAGATGTTGTTGGGCTTGCCGTTGCCGGCCCAGCCGCCGAACTTTTTGTAGATGCCCCCGCGCACGTTGACGCCCTTGCCGCCGAAGATCGCGATGGGGACGTTCTCCGGCTTGTGGTCGAGCCCTTCGCCTTCCTCGGACGAATAGAAGACGAACGTGTTGTCGAGCAGCGAGCCGCCGTTCGGATCGGCCGGGTCGGGCGTGCTCATGAGCTGCGTGAGGAAGGCCGCCGTGTTTTGCGCGTAAAACTCCTCGATCTTCGTGAGGAACTCTTGCCCGTCGACGTTGGCGCCGTCGGTGTGGCTCACGTCGTGGTGCGCGCGCACGGCCGACGCGACGCCCTTGAAGCCGCTGAAGCCCACGCAGCTCGTGCCCGGCGACCACAGGAAGTTCACGACGCGCGTGAGGTCGCACTGGAAGGCCGCGCGCACGACGTCGAAGTGCGCCTTGCCGACGGCGGCGCTGCGCGTGTCGTCGCCCGCCATGGCCGAGCTGATACCTGCCGTGACGTCGACCTGGCGGATGCCCGCGAGCGTCGTCGGCGGCGCCGTGACGTTGGCGGCGCACGCGTCGGACGCGGGCGGCGTCGCGAAGCGCTTCTCGATGACCTGGAGCGCGTCGACGTGCGCGTCGAGGCGCACGCGCTCGCTCGCGGGCACGAGCGTCTTGAGCCGCGTCAGGTCCGTGCGGACGAAGTCGAGGACACTTTTCTTTTCGGCCTTGAGCCGCTCCCAGTCGGCCGAGCTCTGTCCCGCCTGCGACAGCTGCGCGCGCAGCTGGTCGTACACCGTGCGCGGCACGTTGTTGGGTGCGATGCCGGGATCGCCCGCGCCCAGGTATGACAGGCGGCGGCACGAGAACTCGTTGCCCTCGACGCGATCGTCTACCGACAGGTGCAGCGACGGGATCGCCTTGGCCATGCTGGGCGTCGTCCGCAGGATCTCTTGGTCGAACGACGGGCCCTCGGGCTTCGGATCGTCGCCGCCGTTGCCCGGCCACAGCGACTTCGTCGTTTGGCCGGTCGTCATGATGACGCTGTAGCTCTCGTGGTGGCCGCCGACGCCTTTCTGGATGTCGATGCCCTGGAGGACCGCCATGTGCGAGCGGACGGCGTCGAACTTC
>JBBQJG010000437.1:0-2336 GCA_038325725.1 Polyangia bacterium
AAACGGCGGCGCCCGCAGCGCCCGCGGCCGCGACGTCGCTCGCGCCGGCGGACCCGCTCGCGCCCGACGTCGACGTCGCCGCGTCGTTGCCCGCGCCCTTCGAGCCGCATGCCGCCGTCATCATGACGAAGGCGACGAGCGCTCCTTTACGACTGATCGAGTGCCCAGACAGTTTCGAGCGCGCCATCATCGGTTCTGAACCTCCGCCTGTGGGTCGCCGCCGGCCGCTTCGACGGCTCACGCCGCCAAAATTCGGCGGCCGCGCGCGTCGTGAGCCGTCCCGACGGCGCCGCGACACCTACAACCGCTCCACGCTCTTGGCGGGGCGGAAGGTGAACCATGAAAGCGCGCGCGCGACTCCCGATCTCCTTGGCTTGTTCCGTCGGCGCCCTGTTCGCCTTCTTGGCAAGCTCGTGCGTCTTTCGGCCGGGCCCCGCCGGCTCGGCGCTCCCCGCGGACGCGGCGGTGCCGAGCCACGATCCGCTGCCCCCGAGCAATCCCTTCGAAGTCGACGGGGCCACCCCCCCGAGCCCAGCCGCCGACGCCTTTACGACGCGCGACTGCGTGAACCTCGAGTGTCGTCAGACGAGCTGTCAACGCGGCGGCTGCCAGGCGCACGCTTGCGGCGCCGGCGCCGAGACGACGCTCAGCGGAACGATCCGGGATCCCGCCGGCAACACGCCGCTCTACAACGTCGCCCTTTATGTGCCGAACGCGGCGCTCGATCCCGTCGCCGAGGGCGTCTCGTGTGATCGTTGCGCGGGCAAGTCGTCCGGCCATCCCATCGCGTCGGCAATCACCGACGCCGCGGGCCACTTCGTGCTCAAGAACCCGCCCATCGGCAAGGACGTGCCGCTCGTGATTCAGGTCGGCAAATGGCGCCGCGAGGTGACCGTTCCAGAGATCGCGCCGTGCCAGGACACGGCGCTCACGGATCCCGACCTCGCGCGTCTGCCGCGCAGCCACGCCGAGGGCCACATTCCGCGCATCGCAATCACGACGGGACACGCCGACGCGCTCGAGTGCCTGCTGCGCAAGATCGGCATCGCCGACGAGGAATTTACGACGGAGACGGGTGACGGCCGCGTGCACCTTTTCGTCGGTGGCTCGGGCACGGACGGCCAGGGCGCGAACAGCTTCGCGTCAGGCGCGCCGCTGCCGAACGCGTCGACGCTCTGGGGCGATCCCGCCAAGCTCATGCAGTACGACATGCTCGTGCTGTCGTGCGAGGGATCGACTTTCGGCAAGGCGAAGGATCCCTACCGCGCGAACATCAAGAGCTACGCCGACCTCGGCGGCCGGATCTTCGATGACCACCTGCACTTTTACTGGCTGCAAAAGGGGCCGGCGCCGTGGCCCACGACGGCGGGCTGGCTCGGCGACAAGGGCGATCTGAACAGCATCACCGCGAAGATCGACACGACGTTCCCCAAGGGCATGGCGTTCGACGACTGGCTCGTCAACGTCAAGGCCACGCCGACGCGCGGTCAGATCGACATCGTCATGGCCCAACACTCCGTCTCGAGCGACATCAAGCCGATCTCGCAGCGGTGGATTTACCTCGACGGCCCCGCGGCTGTGCAGTACCTGACGTTCAACACGCCCGTCGAAGCGCCCGAGGCCAAGCAGTGCGGCCGTGTCGTTTTCACCGACATCCACGTCAGCTCGATCACGGGCGGCGGCGACGTCTCGCACCCCGAGACGCCTTTCCCGAGGGGCTGCACGACGACGACGCTGTCCCCGCAGGAAAAGGCTCTCGAGTTCATGTTCTTCGATCTGTCGTCCTGCGTTCAGCAGGACATGAAGCCTCCGGAACCGCCGATCATTCCCTAGTGCCCTAGTTGTCCCCATTGCCCGTCGTCGTCGCCGCGGGCGTCACAGTGTCCACGGCGGAGAGAAGGGCTCTCCGCCGGGCAGCTTGGGCGGACCGGGGTTCGCGAGCTTCGCCGACTCCTACAGCTCGTCGCCGGGCGTGGGGACGACCACGACGTTGCGAACGCCCGCCTGCGGCCCATGTGACGACGACGTCCGCGCGGCCGCTCGGTTACACTGCGGGCATGCGCGTGCGCGTTCCTCTGGTCGTGGCAGTGGCGTTGATCTCCGCCTGCGGGAGGGCCGCCCTCGTGTCCACCCCGGATGCTGCGCCGACCGAGAGCGGCGTCGATGCGGGCGGCGGCGCGCCCGAAGGCGGTGCGCCCGAAGGCGGCGCGAGCGACGCGACGCCGAAGTGTCCGCCGAGCCTCGCCACGGCGAGCGAGCTCGCGTCGACCCCACGCGCCGACGTCGGCCTCGAATTGCTCGCGCTCAAGCTGTCCCCGGGGCACCTCGTGGCGACC
>JBBQJG010000438.1:0-2313 GCA_038325725.1 Polyangia bacterium
GGTGGTCGTCGCGGTCGCCGACACCGTCGCGTGGCGCAGCGACGACGGCGGCGCTTCGTTTCGCGTCGCGACGGTGCTGACGTCGCCCGCGCGCGCAGCGGCCATCGCCGACGAGGGGACGGTCGCCTTCGTCGCCGACGCGGACGGCGTCGTCGAGCTCACGGGCGGGCGCGACGCGCGTCGCGTGCTCGATCGTCCCGCGGACGCGCTCGTCGGGTGCGGGGCCGAAGCGCTCGCGCTCGCCGGCGGCGGCGTCTACCGGCTCGCGCGCGACGCCGAGGTCGAAGAGCTGGGCGCGCGGCCGCCGGCGCGCGCCCTCGCGTGCACCGACGTTGGCGAGCCACGCGTCGTCGCCGTCGGCGTCGGCCTCTGGAGCAGCCGCGACGGACGCGCGTGGCTCGAAAACGGCGGCGACGCCGGCGCTGCGTACGCAGACGTGGCGCTCACGAACGCCGGCACATGGCTCGCCACGAAGAACGGCCTCCGCGGACCGGCGCCTCCCGAACCAGAGGGCTCAGATCTCGTCGACGTCGTCCCCCGCGCCGCGCGGCCGGGACGCACGCGCGAGCTGCCGCGGTGGTCCGCTTTCCTTCCGCGCCTCACGGTCGCCTTCGCGACCTGGAGCGAATCACAGGGGCGCGCCGGCTGGCACTGCTGGGCGCTGCTCACCTTTTCCATCGACCGCCGCGCACGCGCGCGGATGAACGCCCTTCTGGAGGCCCCGCCATGACGCTCGCGACGACGTTGCTCTCCCTCCTCCTCGCTCAGGCCCCGACGAGCGATCACCGCCCCGAGCCGGCGCCGCCTCGCGCCCTGCCGCCGAACGCCGCCGCCCTCCTGCGCGCGTCTGTCGCCGACGACCCGCCCGTGTCGTACGTCAGGAGCGCCGCGACCGCCCTCGCCCAGGCCGAACCGGAGCGGGCCCATTCGCTCGTGGTGCGCGCCCGCTGGGCCGGGCTGCTGCCCGACGTGCGCGTCCGCCTCGACCGCCGTTTCGCCCGCACCGAATCCCTCGACCTCGGCCGCGCCGATCAGACGGCCACCCCGGTGGGCGTAGACGCGAACAACGACTTGCGTTACGAATTGCGGGCCACCTGGGAGCTGTCCCGAATCGTTTTCAATCCGGACGAGATCGGCGCCAGCGCCCACGCGCTCCGTATGGCCGACGTGCGAAGGGAGATCGAATCCGCCGTGATCCGCGTGTATTTCGAGCGCCGCCGTCTCAAGGCCGAGGCCTTGGCCACCGATGCCACCGATACGGCCTCTGGGGTACGGCTCGAGCTCCACATCCAAGAGCTCGAGGCGGAGCTCGACGCGCTCAGCGGCGGTGCGTTCTCGCGGTGGAGGAGCTCGCGAAACGGAGATCCGCTCAGCGGCCCGCCATGAAAGAGCACAAACGGCCAGACGAAAGAGAGACGACGGCCTCGCGGCGGCTCCACCCGCGCTTCAACGTCGACCTCCAGGTGTCCGTCTCCTCGGACGACGCCATGGCCTTGGCGCACACGCGCGACATCTCGCGCTCGGGCCTGTGCCTCATCTCGGCCACGGAGCTCGCCCGGGAAAAAGAGATCCGCATCGAGCTCGTGCTCAAGTTCGGCGAGGGCGGCCTCTCGGAGCCGCTCGTCGTCATCGGCAAGATCGTCTGGTGCACGAAGCTGTTCGGGCAGTACCAGATCGGCGTCATGTTCGTGAACGTGGACAGCGAGCAGGCGCGCAACCTGCACATGTTCATCGGCTTCCTCGACGGCTCGCTCAACGCAGGCGAGCTCTTCGACGGTGACGAAGAGACCACCGACAAGCCGTCCGACCCCGACGATCCCTTCGGCGCCTGATTCTCGAGAGGTGACCCATGAGCCCCCCCGCTCCCCCGCAAAACGGCCACGGACAACGACGCCAACACGCGCGGCTCGACCTGCGCATGTCAGCGGAGATCCGCACCGATCGCTCGGTCTTCACGGCGACGACGCGCGACCTGTCCGAGGGCGGCGCTGGCCTCGACGCCGAACGAGCGCTGACGGAGGGCGAAGAGGTCGCCCTGGGGCTGTTCCTCGTGCTCGACGACGTCGAGACGGACACGCCGCCGCTGTGGGTGAAGGCGCGCGTCGCTTGGGTCAGCGAGACGGACGCGGGACGCCACACGGCGGGCGTGCGCTTCGAAGTCATCACGCCCGAGCAACAAGCGTGGCTCCGGCACGTCCTCGGTCAGATGGGCGGCGGCAGCCCGTCCTAGGCACCCCGGCTCGTCCCGGCCCCGTTCAGCCCGCGGCGAGACCGCGCGCCCGCTCAGCCCGCGGCGAGGACGCGGGCGGCGAT
>JBBQJG010000439.1:0-2310 GCA_038325725.1 Polyangia bacterium
GGCACAATCGGTTCCGCGCGCTGTTCATTCGTTACGAACGAAAGTCGTCGAACTACTTCGCGCTCGTTCATCTCGCCTGCGGCCTCATCGCGCTTCAGCAGGCGCGCCGACGTTGACTCAACAGGTTCGGGGAGGCGCTCTTATTGGTCTCGTGCTGGTCGCTGAGTCTGGAGTCGCCTATCCGAAGTCCCGGCGTTCACGGGCGCAGATGTCCCCTGCTGCCTCCGACCTCATCTCCAAGACGGAAAAGTGGAGTGCGACACGCGACTTCGCCGCGCTTCGACAGGTGATGAGCGACGATTTTGTATGGAGCTTCGGCGGTGATGACGGAGCTGACAATGCCATCGCGGAGTGGCGGAACGAGCAACGCTACCTTCCCGCACTGATCCGGGTCTTGAAGTTGCCGTGCCACCCGGCGAACTACAACCGTACCCCCGCCGTCGAATGTCCTGGACGAGGCGGCGTTTCATTTCGGGCCTGGTTCGTGGAAGCGAAGGACGGATGGAAGTTCACCGCGTTCGTAGAGGGCGACTAGAAGCGCACCTGACTGGCCAACCCGCGCCTGCGGCGGACCGCAAGCGAACTATGAAGGCGCGCGAGCCGCGAATTTGAAGAGCGGCGACTGGCGCTTCTGGAGCGCCGAAAGTCAGAGCGTCTTCGCGAAGAACAGCGCGGCGCCGGCCTCGACGCCCGCGAGGGCCTGCGCGAACCCGGCGGCTTCGTAGACCTGACGGGCGCGCGCGTTCTGCTCGCCGACCTCGAGCGTGACCTTCACGCACCCGCGCGCGCGCGCGCCGGCCTCGACCGCCGCGAGGAGTGCGCGGCCGACGCCACGCCCCCGGTGCTCCGGCACGACGGCGAGATCGTGCACGTTGACCAGCGGCCGCGCCGAGAACGTCGACAACCCGAGGAAGCACGTCGCGATCCCCACCGCCTCGTCGCCGACGTAGGCGAGGAAGATGAGCGTCGCCGGGTGCGCGCGCAGCGCGGGGACGAGACGCTCGAGCGCATCCGCCGCGAGCGGCGCGCCGTTCCCCATCACGTCGCACGCGTACGCCGCCGTCATCGCGACCACGTCGCGCGCGTGCGCGGCGTCGTCGAGGTTCGCTTCTACGATGCGCGGCTCGCCCGCCATCAAAAGGTCCGCGCCAGTCACTTCGCCATGATCTCTGTCGCGAAGGCCTTCGGCTGACGCGCGCTCGTAAAGATGCCCCAGTGCGCGCCGACCTCGCCCTCGCCGGACGTCGCCTTCCACTTTTCGTCGATCGACGAGAAGATCCACATCGGCAGGTTGCGCGCGCGAAAGCCCGCGAGCGCCTCGCGATAGAAGCGGGCTTGATTGGCCTCGTTCGCGACGGACGTCATCGACATGTCCGTCGACACGCGGTCGACCATCGTCGGCCAGCCCGTCTCCCCGAGCAGCAGGGGCTTGCCCGGATAGGCCGCGAGCATGGCGTTGTAACGCGTGTTCACGAGCGCGGCCGCCGACACGATGTCTTGCCCCGACCAATAGGCGTACGTGTGCCAAATGATGAGATCGACGGCCGCGGCCAGGTTGGGCCGCCCCGCGATCCACACCGGGTACGTGTCGGCCGACGCGATCTTGACCGTCTTTACGGTGATGTCCGCCTTCGCGATGTTGATCAATTCGATCATCCGCGCTTCGGTGACGTTGTTTTTCGCGGCGCGCGCGAGGACCTCGTTGCCGATGATGGCCGTCTTCAGCGATGGGTGGTTCTCGTTGACGATCTTCGCGAGCGCGTGGACGTTGGGCTCGTCGGACGCCAGGCCGTCGATCCACGCGCCCAGGTGCAGGTCGATGCCGAGCTCGTCGCACAGCGCGGGGATGTACCCTTGCGCGCCGTCGGTGCCGTAGACGCGCACGCCGTCGACGAGCGGCTTCAACATCACGAGGTCGGCCCTGACCTGGGCCATCGTCGGCTGCGCGGCGCCCGGCGCCTGGCCGTCGCGATAGGGAGAATAGGCGACGACCGACAGCGGCTTGGTCGTGTAGACGGGAGGGCCGCCGGCGACGCCGCCCACAAAGCCTCCGCCCGTGCCGCCTTGCGCGCCCGCGGCCCCCGAAGCGCCTCCCGTCGAGCCACCGCTGCCGCCGCCCGCGCCCGCCGTGGCGCCGCCCGCGCCGCCGACGGAACCGGTCGTGCCGCCACCGCCCGCGCTCCCCGTCGTGCCGGCGACGCCGCCACCGGCCGCGCCCGTCGTGCCGGCCGCGCCCGTCGACCCCGCGGTCGCGCCGGCCGCGCCCGTCGCTCCCGCGGCGGCGCCGGCCGCGCCGGAGCTGCCGGCGCT
>JBBQJG010000440.1:0-2278 GCA_038325725.1 Polyangia bacterium
CGCCGCGATCGAGACGGCGCTGCGCGAGGGCGGCACGCTCAAGGACGCGCTGCGCGTGCGGCGGACCTACGTCGAAGGCCTGGCCGACGACGCGCGCACGGACGCGCTCGTCGAGCTCGCCGAGGAGGCGGAGCAGGCGGGGCTCGGCACGCTCGCGCGCGCGTGGCGCGCCGACGCGGGTGTCGCCGCGCCCGCCGTCATTTCTTCTTCCGCGCCCCTGGCCGCGGCGCCGGAGACGCCCGCCGAGCACTACCTGGCGGCGCAACGGTTGCTCGCGCGCACGGGGCCCGAAGATTCTCTCGAGCCCGTCCTCGCGGCGCTCGAGCGCGCCGTCGCTGGCCATGTCGGCGCGCCCGCAGCCCTCGCGCTCGCCGAGTCCTTGCTCGCGCGCGCCACGAAGGGAGACAGCGCCGCCGAGCTCGGCCGTCGGCGGCTCGAGCTGCTGCGCACGGCGCACGCCGCCGAGTTCGAGGCGACGCGGCGTTTGCGCCTCGCCGAGCGGCTCGCCGAGACGCTCGCCGCGCAGAGCGACGCCGTGGGCGCCGTCGCCGTGCTCGAGCAGGCGCTTCGCGGCGCCGGGGCGGGCGAGGGCGAGCGTCTGCGCGCCGAGCGCGCGCGCCTGCTGCGCAAGATCGGGCGCGGTCGCGATCTCGCCGCCGCGCTCGAGGGGGACGCGGGCGCGCTCGTCGGCGACGCGCGCCTGCGGGCGCTCGCGGAGCGCGCGTCGCTGCTCGACGCGGGCGGCGAGTCCGAGGCGTCGCTCGAGGTGCGGCTCATGGCGCTCGCCGAGTTTCCCGCCGACGGGGCGCTGCTGGGCGCGGCGCGCCGCCGCCTCGAGAGCACGGGCCGCGCCGCCGAGTCGCTGCGCCTCGCCGAGGCCGCCGTCGAGCGCGTCGCCGACGCCGCCGAGCGCGCGCGCCTGCTGCGCGACATCGCCCAGCTGCGCGAGCAGTCGGGCGCGAACCCCGCCGACGCCGCCGCGGCGTGGCTCGCCGTCCTCGAGATCGAGCCCGCCGACGCCGCGGCCTGCGCGGCCGCCGAGCGCTTGCTCATGGCCGTCGGCGACTGGGAGCGCTGCGCCGAGCTCTTGTCGTGGGGCGCGGCGCGCGCCGGGGCCGGTCCCACGCGCGCCGCGTTCTTGTGGCGCCTCGCCGAGCTGCGCCGCGCGCGTCTCGATCAGCGCGACGAGGCGCTGCGCCTGTACGGTGAGCTCTTGTCGGAGGGCGGGCGCGTCCTCGGCCCGCTGCACGACGCGCCTGAAGTCGCGACGCTGTCGCGGCGCGACGCCGCGCTCGGGCTCCTCGCGGCGCGCGCCGCCGTCGCCCCCACGGCCGTCGAGCGGGCTCGCGCGCTGCTCGAGCGCGCGAGCGTCCTGTTCGATCGCGGCCGCGCCGTCGACGCCGAGCGCGACGTCATGCGCGCGATCGATCTCGATCCGCTCAACATCGAGTGCATCGCGGCGCTCGAGCGCCTGCACGAGGGCGGCGCGCGGTGGGTCGAGCTCGCGCACTTGCTGCGGCAGCGCGCGGCCGCGCTCGCGGCCGCGCCCGCCGCGCGCCTGTGGTACGGCGCGGGCCGCGCTTCCGAGCGCACGGGCGATCGCGTCGCCGCGCGCGAGGCGTACCGCCGCGCGATCTCCCTCGATCCCGCGCTCGCCGAACCGATCGCGGCGCTCGGCGCGCTCGCGGCGCGCGACGGCGACTGGAACGAGGTCGCGTCCCTGCTCGAGAGCGAGCTCGCGCTCGTCGGGCCGTCGGCGCGCAAGGGGCGTCTGCTCGCCGAGCTCGCGGCCGTCTACGGCGATCACCTCGGGAACGCGCCGCGCGCCGTCGAGCTGCTCGACGCGGCCGCGCCGCTTTTGCCCGAGGAGCCGCGCCTCCTCGATCTCGTGTCGCGCTTCAATCTGCTCGCGGGGCACTGGGAGGCTGGCGCGCAGGCGCTCGATCGCCTCGCGGCGACGGGGGCCGTGCCCGCCGACGCCGCCGAGCGCTACCACCGCGCGGGCGCCGCCGCCGAGGCCGCGGGCCAGGTCGATCGCGCGCTCGTCCTTTATTCGCGGTCGTACGCGCGCGACACGTCGTTCCGACCGACGCTCGAGCGCCTGTCCGTGATCTGCTTCGAGAAGGATCAGTGGGACAACGCTTGGAAAGCGACGGAGGCGCTGCTCGATCGTCACGGGGCCGCGCTGTCGTCCGCGGAGCGCGCCGTGTTCTTGTTGCGGTCGGCGCTCGCCGACGTGCACGTCGCGCAGCGGGTGCAGGCGACGGTGCGCCTGTCG
>JBBQJG010000441.1:0-2269 GCA_038325725.1 Polyangia bacterium
CAGGATCTCCACTTTCACGGCGGCTTCGATCTCGGCCTGCCCATCAACTTTCAGCTCACGGTCGAAGACGGCGTCGAGAAGACCGTCGCCATCAAGCGCGTGCTGTTCTGGGCGCAACGACTCGTCGGCTTCGGCGCGGACGGCAAGGTCGTGCCGCAGAAGGAGAACGTCGCGCCCACGATTCCCGGCCTCCTTACTTTCCCTGATCGCACGCCCGACACCTGGGCGCCGGTCGAGCCGGTCGTACCGCTCGACGCGGGCCAGCCCTCACACGTGGCGCTCGGAAAGAGCCTTTGGATCGAGCCTCAAAAGGCGAAGGACGCGATGGGAATGGATCTCGACGCGGAGGAGTACGTCACGACCGTCATCGATCGCGACCCGCCTCATCTGGCGGTGCCCGACGTCGTTCCGCACGAGCGTCTGCGCTACGCCTTCTACACGACAGCCGGCCACTTCGATCCGGCACGCACCGTCAACGAGCTCCCGCCTGGCGTCAAGGGGATCATCCACCTGGAATCGCGTTACGTGCCCCCCGCGACGCTGGACGACGTCCCCCTCGACGCGTCGACGAACCTGCACCTCGTGACCGTGTGGATCGTCGTGCGCGACGACCGCGGTGGCGAGACCTGGGTCGAGCGCAAACTCGCGCTCGATCCGGCGCCCTGAACCCGAAGCAGTCGGTAACTGGCGAAAAAGCTCGGCCGCGGTCAAGATCCCGGCCATGTGGAGCTCCGCGAAGCTGAAGCTGCCGACGCCCGACGAGGCGCTGCCGGGACGCGCGACGCGCATGCCCATCGCCAAGCGACACTTCGTCAACGGCGCGCCGCTCGTGCCGCCCTTCCCCTCGGGCCTGCGCCTCGCCACCTTCGGAATGGGTTGTTTCTGGGGCGCCGAAAAGCTGTTCTGGCAGCGCGAGGGCGTCTTTTCGACGGCCGTCGGCTACGCGGGCGGCACGACGCCCAACCCGATGTACCGCGAGGTCTGCTCGGGCCTCACGGGCCACACCGAGATCGTGCAGGTCGTCTTCGACCCGCGCGTCGTCAGCTACGATGACCTGCTCAAGATCTTCTGGGAGAACCACGACCCGACGCAGGGCATGCGCCAGGGCAACGATCAGGGCACGCAATACCGTTCGGCGATCTACGCGCACGATGACGAGCAGCGCGCGGCGGCCGAGGCGTCGCGCGACGCGTACAACAAGGCCCTCGCGACCGAGGGGCACGGCGCGATCACGACGGAGATCAAGGCCGCGCCCGAGTTCTACTTCGCCGAGGACGACCACCAGCAGTACCTCGCCAAGAACCCCGACGGTTACTGCGGCATCGGGGGCACGGGCGTGAGCTGTCCGGTGGGCCTCGGCGCGCGCAAGCCGGCGTGACGAACGTTCTCGTCCGCGACGACGTTCCCCTCGCGCCGCTGACGACGCTCGAGCTCGGCGGACGCGCGCGGCACTTCGTCGAGGTCACCGACGACGCGGCGGTGCTCGACGCGTTGAGCTGGGCGAAGGCGCGCGGCGTGCCCGCCTTGATCCTGGGCGGCGGGTCGAACGTCGTCGTCGGCGACGCGGGGTTCGAAGGCCTCGTCGTGCGCATGGCGACGCGCGGGCGGACGTTTTTGCCCGCGGGCGCCGAGACGATCGTCGGCGTCGCCGCGGGCGAGCCGTGGGATGCGTTCGTCGCCGACACCGTGGCGCGCGGCCTCGCGGGGCTCGAGTGTCTGTCGGGCATCCCCGGGCTCGCGGGCGCGACACCGATCCAGAACGTCGGCGCCTACGGGCAAGAGGTCGCCGAGACGATCCGCGCCGTGCGCGTCTTCGATCGCCGCGACGAGGCGCTCGTCGACCTGCCGGCCTCGGCGTGCGCGTTCGCCTACCGCGACAGCTTGTTTCGCCGCGCGCCCGAGCGCTACGTCGTCCTCGGCGTCACGTTCGCGCTGCGCGCGGGGGGCGCGCCCACGCTGCGCTACCGCGAGCTCGCCGACGCGCTCGCCGGCGGGCCGCCGCCCACGCTCGTGCGCACACGCGACACCGTGATCGCGCTGCGCCGAAAGAAATCGATGGTGCTCGACGCGGCGGATCCGAACCGCCGAAGCGTCGGGTCGTTCTTCACGAACCCGATCGTCGCCGACGACGTCGCCGAGCGGCTCGCCGCGCGCGCCGTCGCCGAGGGCATCGTTGCCGGCGCCTCGGACGTCCCGCGGTGGGCGGCCGGCCCGGGGCGCGTGAAGCTCTCGGCGGGGTGGCTCATCGAGCGCGCCGGCATCGTGAAGG
>JBBQJG010000442.1:0-2254 GCA_038325725.1 Polyangia bacterium
AGGAGGGCATCACCCTGCACGGCGCGGCCCTGCAGTGCCGGATCACCACCGAGGACCCGGCCAACAACTTCCGTCCGGACACCGGGGTGATCACCACCTACCGCTCCCCCGGCGGCGGCGGCGTCCGCCTCGACGGATTTCACGGGCTCGGGCGTCCCCGGCACGACGGGCACGCCGGCCGCCTGGGCGATCTTGCGCGCCGCGACCTTGTCACCGAGCGCGTCGATCGCCTCGGGCGTGGGGCCGATGAAGACGATGCCGGCGTCGCGGCACTTGCGCGCGAACGACGCCCGCTCGGACAGCAAGCCGTAACCGGGGTGAATCGCGTCCACCTCGTGGCGCTTCGCGAGCTCGACGATCTCGTCCTCGGCGAGGTAGGCGGCGACGGGCTCGAGGCCCTTGCCGACGAGGTAGGCCTCGTCCGCCTTGTACCGGTGCAGGTGCACGCGGTCCTCTTCGGAGAAGATCGCGATCGTCCGGAAGCCGAGCTCCGTCGCCGCACGGAACACGCGCACGGCGATCTCGCCGCGGTTCGCGCACATGACTCGCTTGAACGGAAGGATCGCCATCTTGAGCCTGGCAGAAGTACCATCTTCCCGGCCGACGTGGGAAGAGCACAGCAGGCTGGAGACGCACGGACCGCCGAAGCCCCAGCAGCGGACCCGCGCGACCGACGCGCCACGCTGCTGCTGGGCATCGCCCTCGTCGCGCTCGCGACGGTGGCGCGCCTCGTCTGGGTGCTGGCCGTGCCGACGGTGCCGACGAGCGACTTCGCGATGTACCGCGAGTCGGCGAACCACCTGTCCGAGCTGGGCTGGCTCGATCACGGCTTCATCTACATGCCGGGGTACGTGGGCTTGCTCGCGTGGGTGCAAAGCGCGGGCGGCGATCTGCTCGCGCAGAAGCTCATCGGCGTCGCGTTCGGCGGCATCGGCGCGGCCGGGCTCTACGCGCTCGCGCTGGGCCTCTTCGTTGAAAATGGCCGCCGCGTCGCCGGCGTCGCGACCTTCCTTTATGCGCTGTGGCCCGCGGGGGTCGCGATGTCGAGCGTCGTCGGCACGGACATGCCGGCCGCGGCGCTCATCGTGGCGGCGCTCGGCGCGCTCGCGGCGCTGGGGCCACGGCGGCCGCTCGCGGCGGCGCTCGCGTTCGGCGCGCTCATGGGGTGCGCGGCGTGGATGCGCGCCGTCGCGTTGCCGCTGTCGGCGCTGTCGCTCGGCACGTGGCTGGCTTGGCGCGCGCGCTGGCCGGTGGCTCTCGCGCGCACGGGCGTCGCCGTCGCGATGACGTTGCTCGTGCTGCTGCCGTGGGGCGTGCGCCACCTGCGCCAGACGGGGCACCTCTACTTCACCGACGATCACGGCGGCCTCACGGCCATCGTCGGCGCGAACCCGAACTCCGAGGGCACGTACACGCGGGCGCTCAACCGCATGTTCCTCGAGCTCACGGGCCGCGACGTTCTCTCAGAGCCTCACCGCGAGGTCGACAAGCTCGCGTTCGCGCTCGCGACCGACTGGACGCGCTTCGAGCCGAAGTACACGCTGGGCCTGGCGACGAAGCGGCTCGAGCGCTTCTTCGAGCCCGAGCGGCGCCTGCTTTATTGGCCCATCTTTCGTCCGGGCGTGCTCGTCGGCCCGAAGGCGGCGTGGTTCGCGGCGCGCGCCGCGCCCCTCGGCGACGCCGCCGACGCCTTCGGCATCGGCGTGGGCGCGCTCGCCGTCGCGGGGCTCGCGCTGTGCCTCGTGCGCCGGCGCTGGGCGGCCCTCTCGCTCGTGCCGTTCGGCCTCGCCCTCACGGCGACGTACATGCTGTTCTTCGCGGAGCCGCGCTACCGCCTGCCCGTCGAGGTGCTCGCGTTTCCGTTCGTCGCGCTCGCGCTCGTCACGCTCGGAGACCTGGCGGTGGCGCACGTGCGCCGAACCTCGAACGTCAGGTCGCGCGTCGAGCTCGCGGCCGCGGCCGCCGTCGTCGTCGCCCTCGGGTTCGCGTGGAACGGCCTCGACGATCTGGGCGCGGGGCTGCGCGCGCGCCACCGCTGGGGCGCGACGATCTGGCGCGCCGACGGCGCCGGGCACCTCGCGAAGTGGCGCCCCGTCGACGCCGCCGCGCCGGTCTCGCCCGTCGCGGGCCTCGCCGACGGCGTTCGCATCACCGTCGAGGGAGACGCCGCCCGGCCGACGCGCATCCTGACCGACCTCGGCGACGAGCCCTTGCCGACAGGCCGTTACACGATGGCGCTCGGCGGCACCGCCTC
>JBBQJG010000443.1:0-2232 GCA_038325725.1 Polyangia bacterium
GCTCGGCCGCCTCGGGGGCGACGCTCCAGCGCACCTTCGAACGCGGCTTCCGCGTCGACCACCTCGGCAACCTCATGGTGACGGGCGCCTATGTGGCGCCGCCGGCCCAGCTCTACGCGCTCTTTCCCGAGAGCCTCTGACGCTGGCGCCGGCCCCCATGCTATGGTCGCTGCGACTGAGCGGCCGAGTCCGCTTTTGGGCCTCGCGATGGACGTTCGCTGCGATCGCTGTCAGACGGAATACGAGCTCGACGACGATGCCGTCGCCGGCGCTGGCGCTTCCGTTCAATGCACGACCTGCGGGCATACGTTCGTCGTGTCGCGCCTGCCCGCGATCGAGCTGCGCACGACGCCGGCGTCGGGACTGGCCGACACGATCGCGAGCGCCGCGGCCTCGGCCGCCGAGTCCGAGGCGCGCACCCGCAAGAGCACGCCGCCGCCCATCCCCGAGTGGGTGCTCGCGACGGAGTCGGGGCAGACGCACCGACTGCGCGACCTGACGACGCTGCAGAAGTGGATCGTCGAGCGACGCGTGGGCCGGGCCGATCGCGTCTCACACCGCGGGGGCGCGTGGCGCACGTTGGGTGACGTCGACGAGCTGCGCGCGTTCTTCGACGTCGTCGAGCAGGCCGATCGCGGAACGGGCGCGGGCCGGGCGGTCGAGCCTTCGCGCGCCGAGCCTTCGCGCGCCGAGCCTTCGCGCGGTCCGCGATCGTCGTCGACGGTGCCGGCGACCCCGCGGGGCGTGCAGATGGCGTCGCGCGGGAACGTCTCCGCCGAGCTTCCCGAGGACGACACCTTCTCGATGCGCGAGGGCCGCCGCGGCGCGCGCTTCGAAGATCGCTTCCCCGACACCATTCCGCCCGACGAAGACCTCTCGCTCCTCGTCAAACCGAAGCGCACGGGCCTCAAGGTGGCCGGCGGGATCGCGTTCCTCGGGCTCGCCGCCGGCGTGTGGTACCTCGGCTTCCGCGATCCCCACGGGTTCAAGCTCGCGAGTGGCGCGCCCGTGGCGCCCGCGCCCGTCGTCGCGTCGGCTCCAGCGCCCGCGCCCGTCGTCGCGCCGGCTCCTGCACCGGCGCCCGTCGTCGCGCCGGCTCCTGCGCCGGCGCCCGTCGCTGGGGTCCCGGCCGCGCCCGTGCCCGCCGCCGCGCCCACGGCTGCGCTCGTACCCACGGCTGCCGCACCCGTCGCCGCGCCCACGCCCGCTGCGGCTGCGCCCGTTGCCGTGCCCGCCGCGGCTCCGCCTCCGTCTGTCGCCCCCGTCGTGCCGGGAAGCGCGCCCGGCAAGACGGCTCAGGCCGTCGCGGCGCCGGCCGACGGCAAGCCGCGCGGCTACGAACGCCTGATCGCCGACGCCGACCACGCGCTCGAGAACGGCCAAACGGCGAAGGCGCAGAAGCTGTACGAAGACGCCCTCAAGGTGCAGCCCAATGGCGTCGCCGCGATGACGGGCGCCGCCTACGTCCTCATGGACAAGCACCACGCGCTCGCCGCGATCGATCGCTTCCGACAAGCCCTCGGCAACGCGCCTCACTTCGCGCCCGCGCTGTTCGGCCTCGGTGAGGCTTATCGCATGCAGGGAAACGCCGCGCAGGCGCTCGACGCCTACAAGCAGTACCTCGATCAATCGCCGACGGGGAGCGACGCGCCCGCCGCGCGTCGCCAGATCAAAGAGCTCTCCGACGTGCCTTCCGCGCCCGTGCGCCGCGAAGGCCCGTCGGCCGTCATTCCTGGAGGGACCGCGTCGAAGACCGAGCCCTCGTCGACGTCGACGTCGACGTCGACATCGACATCGCCGCCGCCCGCGCAGTGATTTCGACGTCGCCGCCCGCCCGCGTCGTGATTTGGCCGCCGCCACCGTCCGCGTCGTGATTTGGTCCGCCGACGTTCGCGGCGAAGAGCGCCGCGCCGCTCAGGCCGAAGCTTCGACGAGATCCGCGAGCGTGTCCAAGACGGCGACGAGGTTGAGCACGGGCGCGTCGCCCTCGACGTCTCCCGTGAAGGGTGCGGGATCCTCGCCCGCCGCGCTGTTCGTCGCGTGGTAGCGCGCGGCCGCGCCTCGCCACAGCGAAACGACTCCGTCGCCGGGCTGGCGCAAGAGCCGGTGGCGCAGCGCCGCGTCCCCGAGCGGCGCCGCGCCGTGCACGCTGAAACGTTGGTCGAACGTCGCGTCGCCCGTGCGCGCGCGCGGCAGGTTCGCGCGCTGCTCGGGGCCGCGCGCGAGCCAGCG
>JBBQJG010000444.1:0-2206 GCA_038325725.1 Polyangia bacterium
GGGCTACGTCTACGACGCAAAGCGGCGGACGGCCGAGATCGCGCGCGAGGTATGGCGCGACCGCGAGCTCGCCGACCGGCTCGACCGCGAGGCGGACGAGCTGCGCACGCGCTTCGACGAGGCGTTCTGGGTCGAGGAGCGGGGCGGCTACTACGCGCTCGCGCTCGACAAGGACAAGCAGCGGGTCGATTCGCTGTGCTCGAACATCGGCCATCTGCTCTGGAGCGGGATCGTGCCGCCGAAGCGCGTTGACGCGATCGTCGACGCGCTGATGGGCGACGAGCTCTGGTCGGGCTGGGGCGTGCGCACGATGTCGGTCGGCGATCGCGCGTACAACCCGCTCTCGTACCACAACGGCACGGTCTGGCCGCACGACAATTCGCTGATCGCGTGGGGTCTCGCGCGCTACGCGCGCTGGCCGGAGTGCCATCGGATCGTGCACCGGATGATCACGGCCGCCGATTTCTTCGGCTACCAGTTGCCCGAGGTGTTCGCCGGCATGCAGCGCTCGGAGACGCCGTTCCCGATCGCCTACCCGACGGCGGCACGTCCGCAGGCGTGGGCCGCGGGGACCCCCGTGCTCCTGCTCCAGCTCCTGCTCGGCATCCAGCCGGACCGGCGCCGGCACTCGCTCGAGACGGTCGCTCCGCCGGAGTTGCCTGCGTGGGCGGGAACGATCCGCCTCGCCGGCGTCCGCGCGTTCGACAGGGCCTGGGACGTGCGGCTCAAGGACGGGCGGGTACGCGTGGAGGAAACGTAGTGCGGGTGGCGGTGCTCTCGCCGGTCTGGTTCGCGGTGCCGCCGACGGGCTACGGCGGCATCGAATGGATCGTGTCGCTGCTCGCGGATGGGCTCGCGCGGGCGGGGCATGAGGTGACGCTTTTCGCGTCGGGCGACTCGCGCACGCAGGCAGAGCTCTCGTACGTCTACGCCGACGCGCCCAGCCGTCAGATCGGGCGGTCGATGCCGGAGCTGCACCACGCGCTCGGCTGCTACGCGCGCGCTGACGAGTTCGACGTGATCAACGATCACTCGGGGATGCTCGGCGCGACGCTCGGGGCCGCCGTGGCGACGCCCGTCGTCCACACCGTGCACGGCCCGATGGCGGGAGAACCGGGCGAGGTGTACGAGCTGATCTCGCGCGTCGCCCCCGACGTCGGCCTGATCTCGATCTCGATGAACCAGCGCAAGCCGAAGCCGCACCTGCCGTGGGTCGGCAACTGCCCGAACGCGCTCGACTTCTCCGTCTATCCGTTCAAGCCGCAGCGTGGCGAGTACCTCCTCTTCCTCGGGCGCATGAGCCCCGACAAGGGCGCGCACCGGGCGATTGCCGTTGCGATGGAGACGGGTGCTCCGCTGAAGCTCGCCGGCAAGCTCGCGGAGCCGAAGGAGAAGGAGTACTTCGCCGAGTTCGTCGAGCCGCACCTGCGCGACGGGATCGAGTACCTCGGCGAAGTCACCCACGGCGAGAAGGTCGAGCTGCTCCAGAATGCGCGCGCGACGCTGTTCCCGATCGAGTGGGACGAGCCGTTCGGCCTCGTGATGATCGAGTCGATGGCTTGCGGGACGCCGGTGATCGCGACCCGGTGGGGGGCGGTGCCCGAGGTGATCGAGCACGGGCGCAGCGGCATCATCGTCGACGACTACCGCGTCATCCCGGTCGCGCTCGAGGAGGCGGACCGCCTCGACCCCGTCGAGCTGCCGACGCCGGTCCACACGCCGAGTCCAACGTCGGTCCGGCAGGTTACGACCAGCGTGGACCGCCCGCCGGCGAACTACGAGCCACCGCGATTTCGAAACGAAGAGACCGCGGATTCGGTCATCCAACGGTTCCTTGTCGCGACGTCGACCGATGAGACGGTGCGGGCGCTCGACGCGATGGCGACCTATACGGAACTGCGCCCCAAAAAGATCGACGACATCGTCGTGATCCTGCTCGCGCTCATCGCCGCCGAGCCGCGCCTCACGGCGCCCGACGCGCGGCGCGCGTTCGGCATCGTGATGAAGCGCGTTGGACGATCGACCGTGATGCGCGCGTTCGCCAACTCGATGGCGGCGTCCTCGGAGCGGCACGACGACTACATGCGCATCTTCGCGTACTTCGGCGAGCCCGCGGCGGAGCAGATTGTCGAGCAGCTCGTGACGGCCGATTCATCGAAGCACCGTCGCGTACTCTTCGACGCCCTCGTCGAGCTCAAACGTGGCG
>JBBQJG010000445.1:0-2200 GCA_038325725.1 Polyangia bacterium
CGAGCGCCGAGTCGACGAGCGTGCCGTCGAGATCGAAGAGGACGAGCTTGGGTTTCATCGGGAACCGGTGAGAGTAGACTTCCGTCCCGTGCAGGGAAAGCGCGGTGGTGGAGACGAGACGCCTGCGCGTGAGCCGGAGCAGGGCCTCACGATGCGCGAGACGCAGTCGGGACTTCCGCTCGAGCCCGTGTATCGGCCGGCTCCGCGCTCGAGCGAGAGCGCTCTGTATGCGGAGCGATTGGGCGACCCCGGCACGTTCCCGTTCACCCGCGGGCCGCACGCGACCATGTACCGCGGCAAGCCGTGGACGATGCGCATGTTCTCGGGGTTCGGCTCGCCCGAGGACACCAACGGACGCTTCAAGTTTCTCCTCGCGCAGGGGCAGACGGGCCTGTCGACGGCGTTCGACATGCCGACGCTCATGGGCTTCGACCCCGACGACGAAAAATCGCGCGGCGAGGTCGGGCGCGAGGGCGTCTCCGTCGCGTCGGTCGCCGACATGCAGCGCCTGTTCGACGGCATCGCGCTCGACCAGGTGACGACATCGATGACGATCAACGCGCCGGCCGTCGTGCTGCTCGCGTTCTACATCGTCGCGGCCGAGCGCGCGGGCGTGCCGCCCGAGGCGCTGGGCGGCACGCTGCAAAACGACATGCTCAAGGAGTTCATCGCGCAGAAGGAGTGGATCTGCGGCGTCCGCCCCGCCCTGCGCATCGTGCGCGACATGCTGGTCTACTGCACGCGGCGCATGCCGCGCTGGAACACCATCAGCATCAGCGGCTACCACATCCGCGAGGCGGGCTCGACGGCCGTGCAAGAGCTCGCCTTCACGCTCGCCGACGGCATCGCCTACGTCGAGCTGGGGCGCGACGCCGGGCTCGACGTCGACGCGTTCGCGTCGCGGCTGTCGTTCTTCTGGGACGTGCACAACGACTTCTTCGAGGAGATCGCCAAGATGCGCGCCGCGCGACGCATTTGGGCCCGCGTCATGCGGGACCGCTTCGGCGCCAAGACGGCGCGCGCGCAGATGCTGCGCGCCCACGCGCAGACGGCGGGCGTGTCGCTCGTCGCGCAGCAGCCGCTCAACAACGTCGTGCGCACGACGCTGCAGGCACTCGCCGCCGTCTTGGGCGGGACGCAGTCGCTGCACACGAACAGCTTCGACGAGACGTTCGCGCTGCCGACCGAGGATGCGGCGACGCTCGCGCTGCGCACGCAGCAGATCATCGCCGAGGAGTCGGGCGTGCCCGCCGTCGCCGATCCCCTGGGCGGCAGCTACTTCGTCGAGGCGCTCACCGATCGCATGGAGGCCGAGGCGATGCGCCTCCTCGAGACGATCGACGCGATGGGCGGCATGGTGCGGGCCGTCGAGCTCGGATGGCCTCAGCGCGAGATCGCCGAGGCGGCGTACCGGCACCAGCGCCAGGTCGATCTCGGCGAGCGCCCCGTCGTTGGCGTCAACCGCCACGTGACGGACGCGTCGACGACGATCCCGACGCTGAAGATCGACCATACGCCGGAGCGCGACCAGATCGCCCGCATTCGCGCCGTGCGGGCGGCGCGCGACGGCGCCCCCGTGGCGGCCGCACTCGATAAACTTCGCCGGACCTGCGCCAGCGACGAGAGCGCGAGCGGCAACATCCTCGAGGACGTGCTAGAAGCGGCACGCCGTGAAGCGACGTTGGGTGAAATCTGTCGGGTGTTCCGGGATGTCTTTGGCGAGTATCGCGATCCAGCACATGTCTGAGAGAGGAATCTGATGGCGGCCGTCGGACAAGACATCGAAGCGCTGTGCGGCAAATGCGGCACCGTGTGGCACGTCGTCATGGCGATGATGGGCGACCGCATCGCGAAGGTCGTCTGCAAGCGCTGCAACGGCCACCACCGCTACCGCACGGAGAACGAGGTCGTCGAGGCGCCCGGTGAGGCTCCCGCCCGCGGAGCCCGTCGGCCGACGTCATCGCGGCGCTATTCGCGTTCGTCGTCGCCCGCGCCGGCGCCGCTGCCGCCGTTCGATCCGAACAAGCCGCCGCGCGTGTACACCGTCAAGGATGTCTATGACACGGGCGAGCGCGTCGCCCACCCGACCTTCGGCACGGGCATCGTCACGGGCGCGCCCGCGCCGGGGCGGGTCGATGTCGCGTTCCCCAGCGGGGCGCGCGTGCTCGCCTGTGCGAAGACGGTGTCGACGCTCGCGCGG
>JBBQJG010000446.1:0-2193 GCA_038325725.1 Polyangia bacterium
TAGCGCCGCCGTCGCAGCGTACGTACCGCTCTTTCCAGATCGGTACGCCTCCACCAATCGCCGCTTCAGATCCAGAGAGTGATCCCGCATCCTAACGTTTGATCACGACCGATAGATCGCGTCAATTCGAAAGCGGTCTAGCGGGCGCGGCGGGGGCGGCGGGAGAGGAGGACGAGGGCGAGCGCGAGGCTCAGCGTGCGGAGGCCACCGGCGCCCTCGCCGCTCGCGTCGCAGCGGCAGCCGCTCGAGGCGCTGATTTTTTCGTGTGGCGGCACGGTGACTGGCAACGCGTCGGCGCCGGCGTCGGCGGACGGGATCGTGGTGGGCGTCGTGGTGCCGCCGGTGCCCGCGGTGCCTGACGACGTCGGCGTCGTGTCGCGGGGGGCGGCGACGCACGCGCCGGCTTGGCAAACCTGCAGGCGCGGGCAGCTCGCGCCCGCGCAGCGATTGATGCAGGCGCCCAGCGCGCAGACCTCGGTCGCGGCGCACGTCTTGCCGGCGCACGCGTCCTCGGTGCAGTGGCCGTCCATCTGGCAGGTCTTGCCCGTCTTGCAACCGCCGCACTTGCACGAGGCGACGCAGACGCCGCCGTCGCACACGCGATCGGTGCCGCACGTGACGCCCTCACAAGGATCGACGCAGCGGCCGACGCGGCACACCTGGGTCTGGGGACACACGACGCCGGCGCACGGGCCGCCGCAGGTGCCGCCGTGACAGACGGTGCCCGCGTCGCACACCTTGCCGACGCACGCCGACTCGACGCACAGGCCGTTCTCACACGCGTCGCCGGGGCCACAAGGGAACTCGGTCGTGCTGCACGGCGGGAGACACTTGCCGTGATCGCACACCTGGCTGCCGGGGCACTTCGCGCCGTCGTCGGTCATGCCGTTGCAGTCGTTGTCGAGGCCGTCGCACACCTCGGATGACGACACGACGCTGGGGCGGCACTTGAGCGTCGTGCCGCTCGTGCACTCCTCGAGCCCCGCGGCGCACACGCCGGGCATCCCCGTGTCGCACGGCGCGCCGCCGCCCTCGCACGTGACGCCCGATAGGAAATAGATGAAGTCGTTGAAGTCGCCATCGCACTTGAGGTTCTGTCCCGCGATGGCGCCGAAGTCCGTCGGCCCCGTCGAGCTCGGGCCCATGGGCAGATCCTCGAAGCCGATGTAGTAGGCGCTCTTCGTCTTCGTCGATTGCCAGATGACCGCCGCGGCCCAGTGCCCCGGCGTCGTGCACCCGGAGCACAGCGGGTTGAGGTTCTGCTCCGAGAAGTGCGTCTGCTTGCAGTCCTGTCCCGGATCGCCCTTGAGCGCGAACCCAATGAGCCCGCCCTTGTAGTTGGGATCCGTGCGGATCGTGTCGGTCGTGAAGATCGGGCCGTCCTCGCCGACGCCCGGGTGCCACGGGCTCGTGATCTGGGTGCCCAAGATGATCGGGTAGATCTCCGCGTCGGTCGGCGGCGTCGTGCGAGCCGCGTCGACGTTGTACCAACCGAAGTCGATCTTGCACGCGCCGCCGTGCATGACGAGCTCGCCCGTGAGCGAGCACTGAGGCGAGAACACGGCCGGCGTCGTGAGCGCGTCCTTCTGCCAATCGATCGTCTCGCCGCGCGCCTGGAACAGGTCGACGAGCGTGACCACCGCGGGCGGCGAGAAGTTGTGCGCGAGATCGATCTCGACCTGCCCTACGGGCTTGGGGACCTGCAACCCATTGGGCTCGGTGACGACGGCGCGCGCCGGTCGGGCGAGAGCGGCAGCGACCAAGAGCGTCAACACGACGGGGGCGAGCTTGGTCGTCAGCTTGGTCGTCATCGTTGCGTGGGTGTCCGCCCGAGCCCCAATCCGTGTCTGCGGCAATACGTCTTAGAAAAACGCGATCTGGTCCACATACACGTCGACGTCGGGCCCCGCGAGGCTCACCCAGTTGAGCGCCATGACGAGGCCCGTATACGTGGCGGGGTCCCCGAAGCCGGCCTGCTTCAAGTCGGTGAACTTGACGGAGTGCTGCTGCCAATCGGGACCGAGCACGACGCTCTTCGACGGGTGATCGAAGCAGCGGGCGGTGCAGTCACCGCCGTTCGCCACGGCGTGCGTCGCGGGGATTGCGACCTGCAACACGAGGCTGTTGCTGGGGCCCGCCGTGCCCTTCGCCCAAAACGTGACGCCCACGAAGCGCGAGGCGTCCCAACAGGTG
>JBBQJG010000447.1:0-2174 GCA_038325725.1 Polyangia bacterium
CCTTCGTCGAGCACGATCTTGAACACGCCCTTCTCGCCGGCGGGCGGCGCGCCGCCGGCGGGGCCAAACACGACGTCCGGGGGTGGCGTCACCGTGACGGACGTGCGGTCCTGCGTCCCGACGACGACGAGCTGTCCGGCCCCTTGGCGTTGGCCTTCGTCGAGAACGATCTGCGGCGTCGCGAGCTGCGGATACCCGATCGCCAAGTAGCGTCGGCCGAGCACGTGCTCGGGCAGGAGCATCGTCGCGCCGGAGCTGCGCGACGGCGCGCTCCCCGTGTCGTCGCTCTGAACGTGCACCGCGGTCACGGGCAGATCCGTCACGAGGCGCAGCGCCGACTGCGCCGCCGGGCCCCCCCCCTCGAAGTGGCCGATGGGCAGCGCGAGGCGCACCGACTGCATCGGCGGCACGACCGCCTGCGCCTGCGTCAGGTCCGTCCACTCGCCCCCCAAGCGGTGCTGAAGCTTCGCGTTCACGGGCTGCTGCCCCGGGTTCGTCACGAGCACGCTCGACGGGAGCAGATCGTCTGACGTGACGTTGTCGAGGTGGAGCGAATAAAACGAGCAGCCCGTGATCGAGCCGAGGTTGCGCTCGGTGTCGGCGCACGCGTGCGACGTGCACCGCCCGCGGCTGCACGTGCGGTCGGGGCCGCACTCCTCGATCACCTCGGCGAATTTGCCGTCGCGACACGCGTGAACCCGCGTCGCCTCGCACGCCGTTTGCGTCGCGCACAACTTCGGCGTGGAATCGGGAGTCTGCCCCGCGTCGCCGCCGTCGGCCGGCGAGCTGCCCTCGTGGCACGCGGTGACGTTTACGAGGGCGAGCGCGACGACGACGACGACGTTCGCCCGTATCCCCGTCACGCGCCTGACGCGCTCGAGTTGCGCCACAACCGTGGCGGGAACACCCAAACGTTGCGCCACGGCGCGGGTTTCACGTTGCGCCACATGGGCTCTGGCTGTTGCGTCACGCGCGCCCATTTTGCAACCGTCTTTGAGAAGCGACGAACCGACAAAGACTCGCACTTTCTCGACGGCAACATCGAAAAAAACAGCGCAAAAGAAACGAGGACGCGGCTTGCCAACTTCAATTCGAAGGGGCTACGCTGCCGTGTGTTGCGACGCGCGACCCTCGTCTTCGCCTTCGCCTGTGCCTTCGGGTTTGCCTTTGGGCTCGCCAACGGGAGCTCGGCCCAGGCGGCTCCCGCGACGGGCACCACGCCACCGAACCCGTTCGACGAGAAGACGTCGAACGCCGATGACGACGGCGCCGAGCCCTCGGCGGGTGGCGACGAGAGCGCGACCAACGAAACCGATGAGGACGACGGCCCCGGCCCCGAGTCATCGCTGCACGCGCTGACGTGCCTCGAGGGCGACGCGACGGGCGGACGCCGCAAGGGCGTGCAGAGGCGCGACTTCCTCAAGCGCCACCGCTTCGAGCTCTCGGGCGTCGGCGGGTGGTACGCGTCGGACGCGCTGTCGTCCACGTACGCGTACGGCGGCGCGCTCGCGTTCTATCCGTCGGAGGACTTCGGCATCGAGGTGCTCGTCACGCGTTCGCCCATCAAGTTTCGCCTCGAGGAGCCCTTTAACGGCTTCACGGCCGAGCGTCACTTCGTCGACAGCAACGCGTGGCAAGGGATCGCGTCGATGTTGTGGTCGCCCATCCACGCGAAGTTCAAGTTCACCGAGCAGACCATCATCCACGGCGACGTGTTCGCCGTCGCCGGCGCGGGCCGCACGTTCGACGCATCGGTGCTGGGCCTCACGTGGGAGGCCGGCGTGGGCCTCAAGCTCTATCTGTCGAAGTACGTGACCTTCCGCTTCGACGTGCGCGACTTCTTGCTGCCGCAGGAAGTGCTCGGCCGCGGCCGCATCACGAACAACGTCACCGCGCTGGGAGGCCTCTCGTTTTGGTCGCCCTGAGCCTGAAGACGCGCCTCATGGTGATCGTCGTCGTCGTCGCTCGTGCGGCCGCCGCGCGCGCCGGCGATCCCGAGCGCAGTCCGGCCCCGCCGGACGAAGCGAGCGCCGCGCGCGCGGGCGATCCCGAGCGCAGTCCGGCTCCAGCGAGCGCCGCGCGCGCGGACGAACCCGAGCGCAGTCCGGCCCCGCCGGGCGCAGCGGGCGCCCCGCGCGCCGACGCTCCCCAGCGCAGTCCCGCGCCGCCGGACC
>JBBQJG010000448.1:0-2170 GCA_038325725.1 Polyangia bacterium
GACTCTCCTTGATGCGTCCCTCTCGGTTCGCGCTGTCGCCGGTCTACCTCTGCCTCCTGGTCGTCGCTGTGGCTTGCTCGGGGCGGAGCCCCGCGCCGCCGCGCACGCAGCTGTCGCCGCGGACGATCGAAGCGGCGCCCCTCGTGCTCCCGACGCCCCCGCCGGCGGCCCCGCCCGACGCGCCGCCGAGGCCGTCGCTCGCGCTCGTGTACACGGCGGGCCAGCGGGGACGGCTCACGGCCGTCGAGGTGCCATCGCCCCCGGGAACGCCGCCGCGCAACCCGGGGCTGCCGCCTATCACGACAGGCGGCCTCGCCCGGCGCGCGACCGTGGTCGACCGCGCGCGGGTCGAAGCGAAGGCGGTCGTCCAGGTCGACGCGGGCGATTTTCTTCCGCTGCCCACGGACGACCCGGCCGACGCCGTCGCGCGCGCGCCGAAAGATGCCGCGCGTGGCACGGCGCTCATGCTCGAGGGGTTCCACCGGCTCGGCGTGGACGCCGTCACGCTCGGCGCGCGCGAGCTCGTGGGACGCGACCTGCGCAAGCTCGCGAGCGTGCTCGACAAGGCCCACGTGTCCGTCGTGCTCGCGAACCTCGTCGACGCCAAGAAGAACGCAGCCGTGTTTCCCGTCGACCGGTTGATCGACGCCGCCGGCACCGCGGTCGGCGTCTTCGGCGTCGCGGAGCTCGACGCGGACGACGCGGCGGCGTTGAAGAAGTCCGGCTTCACGCTCACGGAGCCCGAGGCGGCGACGCACGCGCGCGCCCAAGCGCTACGGGCGCGCGGGGCGAAGCTCGTCGTCGCGCTCGTCAACGCCGCGGGCGGCCGCGCGCGCGCCGAGGCGATCGTCGCGGGACAAGACATCGACGTCGCCGTGCTCGCGAGCGCGGGAGACGCCGCCCGGCCCGCACCCGACGCCGGCGCGCCGCCAGCGCGGCCGCTCGTCGTCATCGCAAGCGACGCGTTTGCGCGCGTGGGACGGCTCGACGTTCGCCTCGCGCCGGGCGCCGCGCCCGCGTTCGAGGCGCGCGACCTCACGCTCGACACCGCCGTTCCCGAGCAACTCGGCACGGGGATGTTGTCGCGCGCCGCGACGACGCCCACGTTCGACAGCGAGCGCATCCTCGCGATCCAAAGCCGCAAGAAGCACGTCGCGCCGGGCGCGCTGCGCGATCTCTACGAGGCGTGGAGCTACGCGAGCACGGACGCCTGCGGCTACTGCCACGAAAAGCAGGTCGCGCAGTGGAAGACGACCGAGCACGCGCACGCGTTCGCGACGCTCACGAAGGCCAAACGCGACCAAGATCCGACCTGCCTCGGCTGCCACGTCATGGGCTTCCTGCAGCCCGGGGGCTCGCGCGATCTCGTGATGGCGCGAACGCAGTTCGCCAACGTCGGTTGCGAGGCGTGCCACGGCCCCAGCGCCGAGCACGTCCGCCAGAACGACAAGCACCACGGCACCTCGCGCAAGGTCGAGCCCACGGTCTGCCTCGGGTGCCACACGCCCGACTGGAGCGCGGACTTCGATCCGGTGTCTGCGATGAAAGAGATCCTCGGCCCCGGCCACGGCGCGCCGGCGTTAACGCCGCCGGCTCAGCCGAGCGGCGGGCGGTAGATGCCGGGCTCCGAGCCTTCGATGGGCTCGGCGCCGACGACGCGGCGATAAAAATCGATCTCGGCGGCCCACCCGATGATGGCGTAGGCGAAGCCGTCGGCGTGCAGCGCGTGGAGCGCGGCGAGCAAGAGCCCCGCGCCCACGCCGCGCTTGCGGCGATCGTCGCGCACGGCTTGCGGGCCAAAAAACCCGCGCGCGGTCGCTTCGAGGCACGAAAAGCCAATGAGCGTCTCGGGCATCTGGCCGTAGCCCATCGGCAGTGTCTGCCCCGGCACGCGCGGCGCGCTCTCCGTCGCAACGAAGCAGGCGATGGGCTCGCGCGAAAAGGCGACCTCGCACTCGCTCGCCCACCCGGCCGACCCGTGCTTGCGCGCGAAGGCGACGACGACGTGCCGCTCGGACGCGAGCGCGCGGCGCACCGTCACGCCCGCGGCGCCGAGCGCGTCGAGGCGCGGCGCGAGCGGCGGCAGATCGTAAAGGCGCACGAGGAGATCCATCGAACCTCCGTCAGGGGTTGGGGGGGCTCACCGCCGCCCACTTGAGCAGCATCTCCT
>JBBQJG010000449.1:0-2160 GCA_038325725.1 Polyangia bacterium
ATCTTCGCCCCGCGCCAGATCGAGGTTCGCACGGCCGCGGATCTCGAGAACGAGGCGCTCTGGCTCGGGCTGCGGACAGTCGATGGCGTCGATCGCGCGGCCCACGGCGCGCGTTACGGACGCGATCCCCTCGATCCGACGCTGGGCCGCGACGAGGTCGCCGGCTGCGTCGCGGCGGGGTGGCTCGTCGTCGATGACGCGGGCCTCCGCCTGACCCCTCTGGGGTTCCTGTTCGCCGACGAAATCGCGACCCGGCTGTGGCGCGACGCCGGGGACACTTCTCCGTTATAATCAGAGCCGTTTCGCGCTCCCGGACGTCCTTTTTCATGGTGCGTACGACCCCGCCTCGAAGTGTGCTCGTCGGGATCGCGTTCGCGAGCCTCGCGCTCGCGTTGTTTCCGACGATGGCGCACGCCCGGAAGGGCGGCGTCTCCTCGGAGGGCTGCGGCGGCTGCCACGGGGGGACGTCACCGATGATCACCGTGACCTCGAGCCCCGCGACCGTCCTGCCGGGGGGCTTCGCCACGATCGCCGTCGCCATTGCGGCCATCAACGGCCCGGTCGGCGGCCTCTACATTCACTCCTCGAAGGGCGCGCTGTCGGTCATCGCGGGCGAAAGCACGCGCCTGGACGGCGCGGGCATCGTCCACAGCGCCCCCAAGGCCGCCGTCGGGGGCTTCGTGACGTTTCACGTGGGGTGGACGGCGCCCGCGGCGCCGGGAGGCGTCGACTTCTACGTGTCGGCCGTCTCGGCCAACAACGACGGCCGCTCGAGCGGAGACGGCGGCGGGTTGGGCTTCCTCACGATGACGTACGGCTGCACGGGGATGGTCTTTTACCGGGACTTCGACGGCGACGGCGTCGGCGGCGATCTGTCGGGCTTCACGCGCGACTGCACGAAGCCCATGTACTTCGCCGCCACCGTGGGCGACTGCAACGACAACGACGCCAAGATCTATCCGGGCGCGCCCGAGCTCTGCGACAAGCGCGACAACAACTGCAACGGCATGATCGACGAAGGCCTGCCCATCGTGACGTACTACACCGACGCCGACGGCGATGGTCACGGCGTCGCGGGCGGCAAGACCGCGACAGACTGCGCGCCGCCTCCCGGCTTCGGCGTCGGCACCGACGACTGCGACGACACGAAGAACTGGGTGTACCCGGGCGCGATCGAGCTGTGCAATTACATGGACGACAACTGCAACGGCCAGTCGGACGAGGGCGCGCGGCTCGCGTGCGGCACGGGCTGGTGTCGCCGCCTGGGCGCTGGTTGCAACACGACGGCGTGCACGCCTGGTCCGCCCCGCAAGGAGGAGTGCAACGCGTTCGACGACGATTGCGACGGCGTCAACGACAATGGCACGGATGCCGAGCTGTGCGGCGGGCCCGGGCTGAAGTGCGTCGCGGGCTTCTGCGTGCCCGCCGGCTCGGTGCCGGACGGCGGCGCGGCGGGCGCGAGCGGTGGGGGCATGACGACAGGTCCCATCACGGGCACCGGCGGCAACTCCGGGACCGGCGGCGTTTCCGCGACCGGTGGCAGCACGGACGAACCCACCGCGGGCACGGGCGGTAGCGTCACGCGCGAACGCGGCGGATGCGCAGTGGCCTCAGAGTCCCCGTCGTCGAGCGTGCTCGCGTTCGTCGTCCTCGCGGCGATCTTGCTCGCTCGCTCGCGTCGCTCTGGATTCGCGCGCCGCCGCGCGCGTCGTCACTGAAGTGGATAGACCTTCTTGAACGCCGAGCCGGCGCGCAGCGTGATGATCTCCATCTGGTAGACGTCCAGGTCGTCGCGTTTGAGGACGAGCTTGTGGTCGCCGCAAGGGAGCCGGTAGCTCGCGAGCGGGGTTCGCTTTCCGAGGCTGCGGCCGTCGATCCAGACGTCCGCGGGGGGCCGCGAGCCGACGGACATGACGCAGGCTCCGCCCGCGGGCGCGACGCTCGCTTTCGTTACCGGGTGCGCCGCGAGCTTGGGGCGTGGGGTTCCTTCTCGACGCGCCGGGCGTGCCGGCGCGCTCGCGGCGAGCTTCGCCCACGCGACGGCGCGGTCCGTCGTCGGCGCTGATTCTTCGAGCGCCTCGGGCGCGGTCGGCTCCGGGGTCGCCGTCGTCGGGGGTGGGGGCGGGGGGGGCACCACCGCCGCGGCTGGCGCGACGGCGG
>JBBQJG010000450.1:0-2132 GCA_038325725.1 Polyangia bacterium
GCCTCTCGTCGGCTTCGTCGAGGACTGGCGCTTCACGGCGACGCTGGATCCCGACGGCACGCACGGCGCGCCGCACGCTGCGCTCCACGGCGAGTGCATGGACCTGCGCTCGCGCGTCGCGGGCGGCATGGCGCCGCTCGCCACCTGGTACGACCAGACCACGGGCCTGTGGAACAAGAACGACTGGTGGACGAGCGCGAACCAGCTCGAAACGGTGATCGACGACGCGCGCGAGACGGGCGACCCGACGTACTTCGCCGAGATCGACAACACCTTCGTCAAGAACCAGGCCGGCAACTTCGACGAGTTCGGCTTCTACGACGACGACGGCTGGTGGGCGATCACCTGGATCAAGGCCTTTGATCTCACGCACCAGCAGAAGTACCTCGACATGGCGAAGACGATCTTCAAGCGCATGACGGGCGGCTGGAGCACGGCGTGCGGCGGCGGCATCTACTGGGCGTCGGCCAAGGCGGGCACCGACGGGCTCAAGAACAAGAACGCCATCCCCAACTCTCTTTTTCTACAGGTCGCCGCGAAGCTGCACCTGCGCACGCCGGGCGACGCGGGCGCCGGCAGCTACCTCGATTGGGCGCAGCGCGAGTGGACGTGGTTCAAGGGCACGGGGATGCTCAACGCCAACAAGCAGGTCGTCGACGGGCTCGACGGTCTGACGACCTGCAAGCCGGGGGGGCCCGTCTTCACTTACAACAACGGCGTCGTCGTGGGAGCGCTCGTCGACCTCGCGGCCGCGACGGGCGACGCCACGTTGCTCGACGAGGCGAGCGCCGTCGCCCACGCGACGATGAAGCTCATGGCCGACGCGAACGGCACGCTGCGGGAACAGCCGTGCGGCGGCGACATCTGCACGCAGTTCAAGGGCGTGTTCATGCGCAACCTCGCCCTGCTCTACCGCGCGCGGCCGCTGCCCGAATTCCAGACTTACATGCGCCACCAAAGCGACCAGCTGTGGAATGGCAACCGCAACGCGCAGAACCAGTTCGGCTACGAGTGGTACGTCCCGTTCGACAAGGCGACGGCGTCGCGCCAGAGCTCGGCGCTCGACGCGCTCGTCGCCGCGGTCGCGTCCGCGAACCTGAACCTCGCGCTCGGCGGCGTCGCGGCGGGCCCCGCGACGTGCAGCGCCACGGAGACGGCGAGCAACGTGCTCGACGGCAGCTCGCGCTGGGACAGCAAGTGGTGCGCGGGCGGCGCGGGCGA
Source organism: Polyangia bacterium (assembly GCA_038325725.1). Taxonomy (GTDB): domain Bacteria; phylum Myxococcota_A; class Polyangia; order Fen-1088; family Fen-1088; genus DASZFV01. Next base: position 1,222 of record JBBQJG010000450.1, read on the forward strand.
CCAAACGCTCACGATCGACCTGGGAGCCCCCCGGTTCATCGTCGGCTTCCGCGTGCGCCACGCGGGCGCGGGCGGCGAGAGCTCCACCTGGAACACGCGCGACTTCGAGCTGGAGACGAGCAGCGACGGACAGGCGTGGACCCGCGCCGTCACCGTCACGGGCAACACGGCCGACGTCACGACGCACCCGATCCCCGCCGTCACGGCGCGCCATGTGCGGCTCCACGTCACGACGGCGCAGACGGCGACCGACGGCGTCGCGGCCCGCATCTACGAGCTCGAGGTCTTCGGGATCGGCCTGTAATTCAGGCGTTCAACGAAGCCGGGCGCGGCGGCGGGATGTGCGAAACGCGCGCGAGGAGGGTCTTGAGCCGCGCGTCGTCTTCGAGCGTCGCCGGCGCGAGCGTGAGCCCGAAGCCACCGACGCGGGTCGCCTTGGCCGGCTCGACGCGCGCGACGCGGCCCTTGCACTGGACCTCGATGACCTCGCCGTCCGACTTGTTCGGATCCGAGGCCGACAACGTCACCTCGAGCTCGACGCCCAGCTTCAGGGCTGGGTAGTCCGCGGGATTGCCCTCGAGAAAGGCGCCCGTCGACGAGATGTTGCGCACGGGCAAGAGCGTGGCCTCGTCGCCGGCCGCGATGTTTGCCTGCGCGATGACCTCGTAGCGCGGCGCGAGACGCCGTTCGGGGGTGTCCGTCATGGGCCCTCGGGGAATCGGAAGGACCCCGCCGGAACTTGATGGCCATCGCGGATTGCCGCACCTTCTCGCCCCAGCGCGGCGAGACCAACTCGTGCGCGAATGTCTACCTGGTGAATGCGCGCGCGGGCGGGGAAGATGCGTGGCCTCTCGGACCGCCTCGACCCGTCGGACCTTCCCCTGCTCTCCCCCTTCGCGCCCTCGGCTTCC
>JBBQJG010000451.1:0-2123 GCA_038325725.1 Polyangia bacterium
GCTTGAGCTGCTTCTCCATCGCGGCGCGCGCGAGGGGCGTCTCGGGAACTTGCACGGCGTTGTCGCTCGGGACGACGTGGCTGCCGTACTCGTCGGCGTAGACGCGCGTGAACTCGGCCCCGTAAAGGACGATCTGGGACGAGTAGTAGATCCAAACGAGCAAGACGGCGAGCGAGCCAGCGGCGCCGAAGCTCGAAGAGACACCCGCTTTGCCGATGTAGATCGAGATCCCGAGCTTGCCGATGTGGAAGAGCACCGAGGTCACGAGCGCGCCCACCCAGACGTCGCGCCACGAGATCTTCGCGTCGGGCAGGATCTTGAAGATGGCCGCCAGCACGAGGGCGACGAGCCCCAGGGAGATCGCGTAGCTGAGGATGTACCCGATGACCAGCCAGCCCGGGATCAAGCCGCCGATCCAAGACCCCAGCACGGCGACGCCGGCGCTGAGCACGAGCGACACGAGCAGCAGGAAGCCGAACCCGAGGACGATGCCGAACGACAGCAAGCGATCGCGGAGGATCCCCTTGAGCCCGCGGCCCGGCTTGGCGACGACCTTCCACACGGTGTTGAGCGAGTCTTGAAGCTCGATCATCACACCGGTGGCGCCCACGAGCAGCGTCACGAACCCGACGATGGTCGCGATGACGCCGCCGCCGCTGTGGTTGGCCTTCTGCAACATCGTCTGGATGGCCTGGGCGGCCTCGACCCCCAGGAGCCCGCTGAGCTGCTCGACGATGCGGCCTTCGGCCGCCTTGTTCCCGAGCGCGAGCCCCGCGACGGCGATGACCATCACGAGCACGGGCGCGAGCGCGAAGATCGTGTAGTACGACAGCGACGCGCCGAGCCGGGGCGCCTTGTCGTTGTTCCACTCGCTGCCGGCCCTTCCCAACAGGCGAAAGGCGTTCTTGAAAAATTGCTTTATGGACGCCATCACGCTTCTCCTTCGAGACGGTGGATGAAACCTACGAACTCGTCGCTTCGCTCGTCCAGGGCGAGCACGAACATTCCCGAGCCGTCGACGCGAACGACCTCGCCCTCGGCGTGGCAGAGGCCGCGCTCGGGGAGCACGAAGGCGAACCCTGCGCGCTGTGCGAGGCTCACGTCGTCCCCCGCCGCTTGAAAGCGCGCCCCGGTCTCGGAGACATCGAGCAGCTCGGCGAGGACGGAGGTCTCTTGAGCCCCGATGCGAACGCCGACGGGAAGGCCCAACGCGAACCGCGGATGTCGTCGACGATCGTCGTGAGACGGGGACTTCACGCCGCCCTTCGGTTCTCAGCGGGGAGCGCGCGTTTGGCGGAGCGCTCACGGCGAGGCTTGGAGCGGTCTCGCAGCAGGGCGAGCACGGCGGCCTCTTCGGCGCGGAGCGCCGACGCTCCCCGCGCGGGCGCGCGGCCGCGTCGACGCGCGAACGCGCCCGGCAGGCTGCCGTCGAGGTACGACGCGACCACCTCGGGGTGGACGTAGCACTTGCGACAGACGGAGGGCGTGTTGCCCAGGCGCGCGGCGACCCGGTCGATCGCGCGTCTCACGTCGCGCTTGGTCGGGCGCTTGGCGCGCCGTTGGTCGGTGTCGCGCGCGAGGTCGACGAACGCCGTCGCCGCGAGGACGGTGCCCGCCCACGTGCGAAAGTCCTTGGCCGTGAAGGCCTCGCCCGTCATGTCACGGATGTAGGCGTTCACATCGGCTGAATCGATCGCGCCCTGTCCGCCGTCGTCGCCCACGTATTGAAAGAGCTCCTGGCCGGGGAGATCTCGACAGCGCCGCACGATGCGCGCGAGCCTTCGATCGTGGACGGTGACGTCGTGAACGACGCCGCTCTTGCCGCGAAAATGGAAGGACATCTTCGCCGCGCGAAAGCCGACGTGACGGTCCTGAAAGGTCGTGAGGCCGAACGACTTGTTGCTGCGGGCATACTCCTCGTTGCCGACGCGGATGAACGTCGTCTCGAGGAGGCGCACGACGGCCGCGACGACCTTGCGCCGCGGAAGCCCCGATCGGCCCAGGTCGCGGGCGACGCGCGCGCGCAGCGTGGGCAAGGCCTGGCCGAAAGCAACCAGGCGCCCGTACTTCGTGCCGTCGCGCTCCTCGCGCCAGCGCGCGTGATAGCGGTATTGCTTGCGACC
>JBBQJG010000452.1:0-2006 GCA_038325725.1 Polyangia bacterium
TCGTAGACCCACTTGTCGTGGAGCTGGTCGTGCGTGATCGCGTGGTACTTGATGCCCGTGTACATCCGGTGCCCCTCGGGATGGATGTACGGCTTGATGTAGTCCATCGGCAGGTCGAAGCCGATGTCTCGATAGAAGTCGCGGTAGTGCTTGTCGCCCGGGTAGCCTTCCTTGGCGCTCCACACCTGCTCGGACGATTCGAGATCGCGGCCGAACGCGGCCACGCCGCTCGGACAGTACAGCGGCGCGTGGACGCCGTACGCGGGGCGGCGATCGGCGAACAGGATGCCGTGCGTGTCGACGAAGAAGTAGCGCACGGCGGCCTCGCGCAGGAGCTCGTCGATGCCCGGCACGTAGCCGCACTCGCCGAGCCACATGCCCTTCGGGCGCTGACCGAAATGCCGCTCGTACAGATCCGCGGCGACGTGCACCTGCGCGCGGATGCTCGCCCAATTGCGGTCGAGCAGCGGGAAGAACGCGTGCGTCGCCGTCGACGTGATGACCTCGATGCGGCCCGCCGCCTGCAGCCACTTGAACGCGCGCACGAGGTCGCCGTCGTGGCCGCGCCAGATCTCGCGCAGCGCGCGAAAACGATCGTGGTACATGTGCGCGAGCCGGTTGTAGTGAGGCTCGGGCTTCGTCCGATCGATCTCTTTCTCGGTGAGCTCGATGAGCTTGTCGAGGTGCTCGGCGTACCTGACCTTGAGCAGGTCGTCGGTGAGCATCGAGATGAGCGGCGCCGACAGCGAGACGGTGCAGCGGAACGGGATGTGATCCCGCACGAGCCCATCGAACACCTGGAGAAGTGGCAGGTACGTGCCCGTGATGGCTTCGTAGAGCCATTGCTCCTCCATCACCGTCGGATCCTCGGGGTGACGAACGAAAGGGAGGTGAGCGTGCAGGACGAGCGAGAAGTAGCCTGTGGCCATCAGCGGTCGTTCCCCTTCGTCTGCGGGTAGCCGACCGTGACGGCCGCGTCGTCGCTCGGCACGCGCGAGGCATTTTCGCTCGCGCCGAGGGTCCCAGGGCGCGGGGCCTCGTGCGCGGCCGCCCGGCCTTCGAGCGTTCGCTCGGATGCACCGCCGAGGCGGCGTTCGGAAGCGCCGCGCTGGAGGCGCTCGCTCGCCCCCCGGAACCGACGTTCGCTCGCGCCCGTGAAGAGTCTCTCGCTCGCGCCGTGGAACCGGCGCTCGCTCGCGCCGACCATGTACACCTCCGAGCCGCCGCGCAGGAGCAGCTCGCTCGCGCCGACCCAGCGACGCTCGCTCGCGCCCGCCGGCACGAAGCGGAGCTCGGACGCGCCGGGCGCGATCGGCTCCCAGCGTCCGACGTCGTCAGCTCCGTACGCCTCGAACCCTCCGGCGACCTCGATCGTGCGGCGGAGCTCCCACGTCGCGAGCACGCGCCGCTCGGCGCGCGCGCCCGTCCCGCGGATGACGACCTGCCACGGTCCGTAGACGACGTGCGCGACGCCGTCCTGAACGCGCATCGAGACCTCGCCCGATTCGTGCTGCTCGAGCATCGTCGGCGCGTCGACGGGCGTCGTGAACGGACCCGCCTGCCACTCGCTGCGGTGAACCGGCCCCGACCACTCGACGGCGCCGATTTCGCTCGCGTGCGATTGTCCCTCGACCTCGCGCCACTCCCAGCCCCCGTCGGTCTGGCGAACGACGCCGCCGGGCACCGGGAATCCCGCCTCGTCCGACCAGCCTTGCCAGTCGTCCGAGCTGTGCCCGCCGAGCGTGCTCGCGACGACGCCGATGTCGCGCGCGAAGCCGTCGGGCAACGGCGCGCCGCCGATGACCGGCGCGCCCGCGTGCCCCGTCGCCGTCCGCACCGTGAGCCACTCGACGGCGCCCTCGCCGACGGGCGCCTCGCGCGGAAAATCGACGCGCCCCGAGCGGGCGACCTTCACGAAGTATCCCTCGGCCGACTTGAGACCGATCTCGATGCACGCCGTCGACGTCGGCTTGCCAATGTCGAAGAACCACTGACGGTCTTCTCGC
>JBBQJG010000453.1:0-1943 GCA_038325725.1 Polyangia bacterium
GATGGCGGCCTTGGCGGCGGCGTCGATCTCGGCCTCTGAGCCCGACATCCACAGGCGCCCGAACGCGCCGTACGGCTGAACCTGAATCAGCGAGACGTGCGCGGCCTTCTCGGCCTCGTTCGTCGCGAAGGCGACGTAGCCCGCCGGCTCGGTTTCCAAGATGAAGATCGACTCGCCGGGCAGCAGCATCATGCCCTGCGAGTTGCGGTTGATGATCTGCGCCTGGTAAGGCTCGACGGCGCGGATGATCTGGTTCGTGACGACGGTGGGCTTGATGCGATCTTCTTCGCGCACCTCGAGATGCGCGAGGATCGCGGCGCCCGCGTTGCGCACGTCGCCCTGGTCGTCGGCGTGCACCTCGAGCAGGCCGTAGGCGCGCTCGACGACCTGGATCGCGGGCACGACGCGCGTCGCCTTGAGCGCGACGTCGGTCACCCGGTTGATGGCGATGCCGGGCGAGATCTCGACGAACAGCGACGCCTGCCCCGGGATGGGGAGGAAGCCGCGCGCCGTCTTGCCCATGAAGCTCGCGAGCTGCGGCTGCAGCGCATCGAGGAACGTGTAGCAGCGGAGCGTGATGGCGGCCAAAGCGGGTTCAAGGTATCAGGGCGGCGCCCGAACCATCAAGGGCGCCGACCGCGGGCGGCCGCGCTTGTCACCTTGGGGCGCGCGTCCCAAGGAATCGCCGGCGGGCGCGGGCGGAACGGCGGAGGTACTATCTCGCGCTCATGCGCTCGCTCTCGGCCGTGTTCGCGTTCGCCGTGCTCGTCGTGTCGTTGGGCCTCTTCTCGCCCGGTGCCGGGCACGCCGCCGACGCGCCGAAGCCGGAGGCGCTGTCCCTTCCCGAGGCGCTCGCGCGCGCCGTCGCGGGCAACGTCGATCTGCGCCGGCAGAACGTCGGCCTGCGCGCCGCCGAGGCGGGCACGCTCGCGGCGCTCGGCAAGTTCGACGTCGTCCTCGGCGCCGACGCGACGTTCACGAGGTCGGTGAACCCTCCGCTGCGCGCCCTCGACCAGAGCGCGGGCTCGACGAAGAGCTTCGTCTTCGACGTCTCGTTGGCGCGCGCGCTCGAGTCGGGCGGCAGCCTCTCGATCGACGCGCAAGGCCGCGGCTTCACCTCGACGTCGACCTTCACGTGCGGCCTGCCCGCGGGCACGACGGGCCAATGTGAGGTCTACACGCCGAACGTCACGTTGCAGTTCACGCAGCCCCTCCTCCGCGGCTTCGGCCGCGAATTCGCCGAGGCGAGCCTGCGCAAGCAGCGCATCAACCAAGATTTGGCGATGCTGAACCGCCAGGCGCACGCCGCGAACGACGTGCGCGACACGGTCATCGCGTACTGGGAGCTCGCTTACCAGATGCGCGATCTCGAGATTCGTCGGTCGGCCGAGGCGCTCGCGCGCGAGCAGCTCGTCATCAGCGAGGCGCAGATCAAGGTCGGCCGCATGGGCCAGCTCGAGGCCGCGTCGGTGAGGCGCGCCATCGCCCAGGCGCAGCAGGACGAAGCGGCTTCGGAGCAGCAGCTCATGGGGCGCGCGCTCGATCTTCAGCGCCTGTTCGGGGCCGCCGTGCCGCGCGGCTTCGTGGGCCTCGGCGCGGCCGAGGTGCCGTCGTCGGCGGCGCACGACGTGAACGTCGACGCCGAGACGGCGCACGCGCTCGAGGCGAGCCCGGCGCTCAAGGCGCTGCGCAAGGGCCTCGCGCTCACCGAGATCGACGTCCAGGTCGCGCTCTCGTCGCTGCGGCCGCAGCTCGACTTCGGCGCGTCCGTGGGCCGCCAAGGCCGCAACCTCGACGTCGGCACCAGCCTCGAGCAGCTCGGGCACAGCGAAGACACAAATTGGTCCGCGGGCCTGACGTTCTCGTTGCCCGTGCAGAACCGCGCCGCGCGTGGCGCCGCGGGCGTCGCGCGCGCCGCTGGCGAGAGCGCCGCGCTCGACGCC
>JBBQJG010000454.1:0-1920 GCA_038325725.1 Polyangia bacterium
CATCTTATTTTCCCACCGTCGCGAGAAGCTGGGGGTCGGCCTGAGGAATCACGACATGGCTGACGAGGAGCTCTTTCTTGATCGCGCTGATGCCGGCCGCGATCGCGGTGCGCACGTCGCCGACGTTTCCGCACAGCGAGAGGTAGCCCTTGCCGCCGCCCACGACCGTTTTTACCTCGATGAGATGCACGGAAGCGGCCTTGGTCGCGGCGTCGGCCGCGAGCACGGCGGCGATCGCCTCCTTGGTCTCAATGATGCCGACCGCGCCCAGCTCGTCGACGGGCACGCGCTTATCGAGCGCCGCGACCACCTGATTGTGCACGTTGCGGATCAGGACCTCGTCCACGAGCGTCTTGCCCAGGACCTCGCGTCCCGCGCGCATGGCACTCTCGACCTCGCCCTGCGCGCCGCTGATGAAAATAATGAGCTTGCCTCGCGCGACCACCGAGGTCTTCACGAGCTTCACCTCCGCCATCTTGACCATGGCGTCCGTCGCCTCGACGCCCTTGGCGAGCGAGGATGTTTCCAGGAATCCGACGGCGAGGTTGGCGAGCATGGTTCTCCTTAAGCGATGCGGAAGTATCCGACGAGCGCGCAGTGCAGCGGGCGCGCGAAGTGAGAGGTCTTGGTCAGCCCGTCGCCGGTCGGCGTGCCGATCGACATCGTGGCGTAGCCTTCGCCGAGGCCGAGCCCGAACAAGGTGGGCGCGTTCTTGACGTAGATCGAGCACTGCATGCGGCGCGCCATCTTGGTCAGGTTGCCGACGTGGGTCGAGTGCATGGAAGCGGTGTGGCGGTGGCCGCCCTCCGCAGATACAGCGAGAGCTATGGCCGAATCGACGTCGGGAGATACCGTAACCGGAAGAAATGGCATGAGCTGCTCGGTCCACACGAGCGTGTGGTCGTTCGGCACTTCCGCCCAGAGAAGACGGGCCTCGGCGGGAATGCTTAGACCGATCCCCTTCGCCAAAACGGCGGCGTCCTTACCGACAAAGTCACGATTGAGAACCGGATCCTTGCATCCACGACCTCCGACCTTGATGACGAGCTTTACCAACGCCTCGGTCTGAGACGCGCTAAGCTCGAAGGCTCGAGGATCGCCGCGCATTCCCGCGAGAAACCTGTCGCGGGCCGCGGCGGTGACGATGACCTCTTTTTCCGCCGTGCAAAGAACATTGTTATCGAAGCTTGCGCCAAAAATTATGTCTTGAGCGCATTTCGGGAACTCGGCAGTTTCATCCACGACGACAGGCGGGTTTCCCGGACCGGCCGCGATCGTTTTACATGTCTTTCCGACGGTCATCGCGACCTTCACGATCGCGGGGCCGCCGGTGACCATGTTCACGCGGGCGTCCGGATGCGCGAGGAGAGCGCGCGTGTTGTCCTGGGACGGCTTGTCGTACGTCGTGATCAAGGCCTTCGGCGCGCCGGCGGAGACGGCGGCGGCGGAGAGGACGCGCATCGTCTCGAGGCAGGTCTTGAAGGACGCGGGGTGAGGCGCGAAGACGACGGAGTTGCCGGCCGCGACGATCGAGATCGTGTTGTTGATGATCGTGGCGGCGGGGTTCGTCGACGGGGTGATGGCGGCGACCACTCCGTAAGGCGCGTATTCCACGAGGGTGAGGCCTTTGTCGCCCGTATACGCGCGCGAAACCAAGTCTTCGACGCCCGGGGTGCGGGTGGCGCAGACGAGGTTCTTCTGGACCTTGTCCTGCCAGCGGCCCATGCCCGTTTCTTCGACGGCCATCTTCGCGAGGCGCTCGGCGTTCGCGATGGCGGCCTTGCGCATGGCGCGGATGACTTCACGGCGCAGTTCCAGGCCCAGGTCCTGAAATTCGTCTTGGGCGACGACCGCGGCCTGAACGGCGGCGTCGACTGACGGATAGAGAACGGAATCGCCTGGCGGCGTTACCGGCAACGG
>JBBQJG010000455.1:0-1917 GCA_038325725.1 Polyangia bacterium
GACGTGAATGACCGTGCCGTCCTGGATGTTCGTGCGCGCCCCCACCGTGACGCGCGCGAGATCGCCGCGCACGACGGCGCCGTACCAGATCGAGACGTCGTCGCCGAGCCGCACGTCGCCCACGACCGCCGCGCCCGGAAACACGACCGCGCGCGCGCCAAACGTCGGCAGCGCGCGCAGATACCGTTCAATGAAGGCGCGGGGGAATTGCCGGCGCAACTCGGCGAGCCGCGCGTCCAGGTCCGCGGCTTCCGCGAGCGGCTCCGTCAGCGCCGTGACGGATGTCGAGATCATGGCCATGCCCTTCAATTGGACACGCCCAGAGGCCAAAACGCAAAGCGCGTTCAGGCCGCGCTGGCTAAGCGTTAATCAGGCGGAGCTGACGCGGTCGGCCCGGCGGCTCGGGATCGATCGGGTAGTTGCCCGAGAAGCACGCGTCACAGAAGCCCTTGCCGTCCGACTTCCTCGGCACGCCGTCCTCGAGGAGCGACCCCTCGACGGCCGTGTAGAGACCGGGCAGCGACAGGTAGCCCACCGAATCGGCGGCGACGAAGTCGCGGATCTGCGTCACCGTGTTGTGCGAGGCGATGAGCTCCTCGCGCGTCGGCGTGTCGATGCCGTAGTGACACGGCCCGACGGTCGGCGGCGAGCTGATGCGCATGTGCACCTCGCTCGCGCCCGCCGAGCGGATCATGCCGACGATCTTGCGCGACGTCGTGCCGCGTACGATCGAATCGTCGACGACGACGACGCGCTTGCCCTTGAGCACCTCACGCACGGGCGAGAGCTTGAGCTTCACGCCGAAGTGGCGAATCTGCTGCGACGGCTCGATGAACGTGCGTCCCATGTAGTGGGACCGCATGAGGCCCTGGTCGTAGGGGATGCCGCTTTCGCGTGCGTACCCGATCGCGGCCGCGACGCCCGAGTCCGGCACGGGAATGACGACGTCGGCGTCGACGGGGTGCTCGACGGCGAGCCGACGCCCCATGCGCTCGCGCGACCGGTAGACGCTGCGGCCATCGATCGTCGAGTCGGGGCGCGCGAAGTAGACCCACTCGAACACGCAGCGCCGCGGCGCCTGCTGCGCGAGCGGATGCACCGTGCGCGGGCCGTCCTTGTCGATGACGATCATCTCGCCCGGCGCGACGTCGCGCACGAACTCGGCACCGATGAGCTCGAAGGCGCAGCTCTCCGAAGAGACGACCCAGGTCGTGCCCGTCGGCGTCTGGATCTTCCCGAGGACGAGCGGACGGAAGCCCATCGGGTCACGCACGGCCATGAGCAGGCCTTCCGAGAGGAAGACGAGCGAATAGGCGCCCTTGACCTGCGAGAGCGCGTCGGCGATGCGATCGGGCAGCTCGCGCTCCTTCGAGCGCGCGATCAGATGGACGATGACCTCGGTGTCGGACGTCGTCGAGAAGATCGCGCCGTCGGCCTCGAGCCGCTCGCGCATCTCGATGGCGTTGACGAGGTTGCCGTTGTGTCCGACGGCGACCGAGCCGCCCGCGAACTCGACGGCGATCGGCTGGGCGTTCTTCTCGGTCGAGTCGCCGGCCGTGGAATACCGAACGTGGCCGATGGCCGCGAAGCCGGGCAGGTGCGCGAGGCGGGCGGCCGTGAAGATGTCGTTGACGTGCCCCATCTCGCGCACGCGGCGCAGGTGCTCGCCATCGGTCGCGACGATGCCCGCCGACTCTTGGCCGCGGTGCTGGAGCGCATACAGGCCGAGGTACGCGAGATTCGACGCCTCGGGGTGACCGTAGATACCAACTACTCCGCACATGTCGTGCGTGGCGAAGCTAGCACAGCGAGGCGCTCGCACACGGGAATACCGACACGGCGTCGCCCGACGGCGGACCGACCTCGGACCAAGCGGGATTAACCGCCTAGAACAACCTTCGGCGACCGGCGATTTAC
>JBBQJG010000456.1:0-1888 GCA_038325725.1 Polyangia bacterium
TCCGGGGTCGCCAAATGGGCCGGCGTGCCGATGCGAGACATCTGCAACCTCGTCACACCCAAGCCCGAAGCACGCTTCGTCGTCTTCTACTCGCTCGTCGAAGGGCCTGACGGGGGCCTGTACTACGACGTCCAGAAGCTCGCGCAGATGTACCACGACCTGACGATCCTCGCCTATGAGCTCAACGACGAGCCGCTCGGCCTCGTGCACGGCGCACCGCTGCGGGTGCGCAACGAGGTCGAGCTCGGCTACAAGATGGTCAAGTGGGTACAAGCGGTGGAGTTCGTCGACACCTTCGAGCACCTCGGCGGCGGCTACGGCGGCTACGACGCTGATCACGAATTCTTCGGCTACCGCGCAGGCATTTAACCGCCCCGGGGGGGCCTGATCATGCCGACGTTCGCGGAGGCCGTCGTCGATCGCCTCCGGTGGGGCACAATGGCTCGTATGCAGCGTTGGAATCTGACCGAGAACCACGAGCCCGGGCGGGCGGGGCCGTGGGTGCTGTTCTCGACGCCCGAGGCACGCGGCGTCGTGGTCGATCTCGCGGCTGATGATGAGATGGGTGACCATCGCGTGCGCGAGCGCGCCATCGTCACGGTCTTGCGCGGCAGCGTCGACTTCACATGTAACGGTGAAACCGTGACATGCGAATCTGGAAGCCTTATCGTGCTCGAGCCGAGCGAGCGCCACGCGGTGCGCGCGCTCGAGCCCGCGCGTCTCCTGCTCATCCTCGCTCCCTGGCCCGCACCGGATCACTACCAGGCGGCCGAGCACGAGGATCCGCATGAGCTCCCGGTGCACGCGACCCAGGAACCGGGCTAGCGGCCACCACATCTCCCAGCGCTCCGGGCGGCCAGCGGCATCGCGTCATCGTCGTCGGTGGACGCTTCGGCGGACTTCGAGCCGTTCGCGGACTTCGACACGCCCCCGTCGATGTGACACTCATCGATCGGCGGAACTTCCACCTCTTCCAGCCGCTCCTATACCAGGCCGCGACCGGCGCCCTCTCCTCGGACGAGATCGCCGTCCCTCTGCGCGGGATCCTCAAGCGGCAGCGGAACGCTCGCGTCCTGATGGGCGAAGTACGGGGGTTCGACCTCGAACAGCAACGCATCGTCCTCGATGCGCTCCCAAACGGCGATGCGCGCCACGTCATCGAGTACGACACGCTGATCGTGGCCAGCGGCTCGCGCTACTCCTTCTTTGGTCACGACGAATGGCGGCAATTCGCGATGGACGTCAAGTCGCTCGAGAGCGCACTCGCCGTGAGACGGCAGATCTTCACCGCGTTCGAAGCGGCAGAGATCGAGCCCGATGCCGACCAGCGCGATGCGTGGCTGACATTCGTCGTCGTGGGCGGCGGGCCAACCGGGGTCGAGATGGCGGGGCAACTCGCCGAGTTAACGCGCGACGCCCCGCCGGGCGCCTTTCGCTCCGCGGACATAGGAAAGGCGCGCATCCTGCTCGTGGAAGCCGCCGACCGCGTCCTCACTTCGTTCCCGCCGCGGCTCTCAGCCAAGGCCGCCCGCGCCTCGAACAGCTCGGGGTCACGCTTCTCCTCAAGACAGCGGTCATCGACCTCAACGCCAAGTCGGTGACCTGTCGCGTCTCCGACGAAGAGACAGTACGCATCCCCGCGCGAACGATCGTCTGGGCCGCCGGCGTCGTCGCCTCGGAACTCGCCGGCGCACTCGCCGACGCCGCCGGAGCCGAGCGCGATCGCGCAGGACGGGTGACCGTCGGACCCGACCTCACGATCCCGGGACACCCCGAGGTCATCGCGCTCGGCGACATGGCCAGCGTGCGCGACGCCACCGGCAAGCACATTCCCCTGCCTGGCGTCGCCCCCGTGGCGATGCAGCAGGGCCGCTACGCCGCGAAGGCC
>JBBQJG010000457.1:0-1838 GCA_038325725.1 Polyangia bacterium
TCGATCTTCACGTCGGCGCTCTTGCCCGCGGCGAGCGTCGGCGTCCGCACGCGCAGCTCGAAGGCGGCGCCGTCGGTCGACACGCGCAGCACCGTGGCTCCGATCTCCGTCGTCCCGCCGTTCTTCACGCCGAGCAACAGATAACGTCCGTCGTCGCTCAGGCGGCAGAGCGCTGCTCCCGCCGTGCCCGTGACGGTGAGCGCCGTCGCGTCGAACATGGGCTCGGGCGGCGCCTCGACGGCCGCGTCCTGCGCGGCGTCGGCGCCGGTCGTACCCGCGGCGGCGTCGATGATGACCGATCCCGTGCCGGCCGCGCCGGTCCCGGACGCTCCGGCGTTGGAACCCGCCGCGCCGGGTTGGCCCGCGCCTCCTTGGGAGCCCGCGCTGCCGGTGCCCGTCCCGCCGCCGCCCGAGACACCAGCGAGGCCTCCGCCTCCGCCGGCGGCGCCGCCGTCACCGGCCGGTCCGACGGCGCCCGCTGCGCAGCCCGCGACAGCCCAAAGCGCGAGCGCGCCGAGTAGCCAGGGACGACCTGAGAATCGCTCAACCATCGACGAAGAGATCATTCCTTCGGGTATGGCCGGCGCGGGAGGTTTTTCTTGAAAAAACTTGCCTGTCGCAGCGTAAATAAAAGGCTCAGCGCGCGACGAACAGCGCGAGGCCCGCGCCGACGAGCGCGGCGAGCGCGACGATGCCCGCGGGCGAGATGTGCAGCTCGATGCGCACGGGCCGCCACAGCCACTGCCACAAGGTCGGCGTCACGGGATCCGCGACGCGCGTCATGACGCGCGCGACGAGCGCGGGCGGCGGAGCGATCTCCCGCAGTTGCGCGAGATCGGCGATGGGCTCCTCGGCGACTTCTATGATCGCGTGCGAGGCGCTCGTGCTCACGACGTGACGCCCTCGCGCTGGATGGCGTCGCGCAACATTGCGCGCGCGCGCACGACGCGAATCTTCAGCGTCGTCACGGGCAATTGGAGAATGGCGCGGATCTCCTCGTACGACAGCTCTTCGATGTCGCGCAGGATGAGGACCTCCCGGTACTTTGGCGAGACCTGCAGCAGCGCCGTCTCGAGGTGGTGGCGGCGCTCGCCGCTCGACACGTTCGATTCGGGGTTCGACGGATCGTGGGCGAACGCGGCGTCGGCGCCAGGCACGTCGTGGTCGAGCGGCTCCTCGGTGCGCTTCTTGGACTTGAGGACGTCCTTCGAGCGGTTGACGGCGATGCGCAGCAGCCACGTCGCGAACGCCTTGCGGCGGCCCTCGGCGCGAAACGTGTGGAGCGCGTTGAACGCATCGACGAACGCCTGCTGCGCGACGTCCTCCGCGTCGGCGCGGCTGCCGAGCATGCGCAGCGCAATCGAGAACGTGAGCCTCTGGTAGCGGCTCACGAGCGGACGAAAGGCTTCGACCTCGCCGCCGAGGCAGCGGTTGATGAGGTGCTGCTCCTCGATGTCGAGCGGCGTGGCGTCGCCCTCGCTCGGCACGGCGACGGCCAATATCGGGCCGATCGGACCGGTTTCTTCGGCGCTCAAAGCAAGAACGCCGGACACGCCGGAAATTGAAGCGGAACGCCGCGGGCCGTCCGAATTCACGAGCGGACAATACGCGAAAACCGCAAATGCCACCACGCTATACTCGCGGCCATGTGGGGCGCATCCACGTCGTCGGAGGCGTCGGGCAAGTGGGGCGCGAAAGGGCGTCGGGTCGGGGCCGTCGTGGTCGCGCTGGGCGTTTTGGCGCTCGCGAGCCAACGCGCCGCAGCGACCACGGCGGGCTTCTGGGAGCGCGTCGCGGTCAGCGCGCGCGTCGAGGCCGACCGACTGCTCACCGAGGCC
>JBBQJG010000458.1:0-1831 GCA_038325725.1 Polyangia bacterium
ATCGAAGGCAACTGGGGCGGCTATCAGAACCGCTACGGCGTGATCCACCTCGCCAACGCCCGGGCGCAGACCGCCTTGCAAGTCAAACAGTTCGGGATTGGTGTCCGCTACAGCGCGCTGTTCATGGACCGGAAGTCCGGATTCCTCTCGACCAATGCGGGGAAAGCCGAAACGATTCCCGGTGCAGCGGTCAAACAGGTCGTCAACAACAACCTTGCGGCGCCGATCCACGAGATCACGCCGACGATGACGTGGCATTTCAAGGGCCACAACATGAAGCTCGTCGCGGACCTGCCGATCTACCTGAACGCTCCGCTGTGGTATGACCGGATCGGCACGGGCATCGGCCAGCCGCTTGGCGCGTATGCCTTCCCGGACCCGACGTCCACGACGCAGAACTCGCTGCTGGCCACGCCCGGCAACAGCACGGCGCGCCGGACGGTGGTGCAGGGCCGCATGATGTTCCAGTTCATGTTCTAGCCGCACGCGGTCTGAGCCGGCGCTTCTCCCAGGAGCGCCGGCTCTATTTCTAAGAGGAAATATGAAGCTTATCACTGCGGCTCTGCTGGTCCTCGCGTTGGGAGCTTCCGCGGCGGCGGCCACCGACGTGCGTCTCAAGCGCCTTCGCAGCGCCGCCTATGAGCTCGACGGCGGGTTCGAGGTCGCGGCCTCCTCCGGCGTCGTATGGGACGTCCTCACGGACTACGAAGGCATCCCGTCCTTCGTCACGTCCATGCGCTCAAGCCGCGTGCGCGAGAGGCGCGACGACGGAACCCTGCTCGTCGAGCAGAAGGCGGTCGGAGGGATGTTCTTCGTGAAGCGTACCGTGACGATCCTGCTCGAGGTCCGGCGGACGGATGCCGGCCTGCGGTTCGAGGACGTGGGACGCGAGAGCTTTTGGCGCTACGAGGGGGGATGGGCCACGGAGCCCGCGGCCGGAGGCGTGCGCGTCTCCTATCACTTGATCGCGCAGCCGGACTTCACCGCGCCCTCGATGATTATGAGCCGGGTGATGAAGCGCGGCGCGCGGGAGCTTCTCGACGAAGTCCGCGCCGAGATCGTAAGACGTTCCGCCTTGGAGGGCAAAATACCATGATGATCCTGTATCTGTCGGTGCTGTCGGCGTTCGCGTGCGTGGCGGGAATGCTCGCCTACCTCGGTTACTGCGCGGGTCGGCTCGACGCCGAGGCGAAAAAAGTCGAGAGCTTTCGAGCCGCGCGCTAGAAGCGCCAGACCTTGAAGCGCCAGGTGCGGCCCTGCATGTGCTCGATGTACATGCTCAGGAACTGCTCGGCCGCGGGCTCGGTCATGTATTGAGCCATGACCTCGACCTCAGGATTATCGTGGCGCTGCCAGAAGGCCGCTTCGGGCGGGGGCTCGCGCCGCAGCCGAGCGATCACCTCGTCGGGGTCGGCCGAGGTCAGCACGAGCAGGCTCTCGAGGCGCGCGTGGTTGCTGAGCTGGTAGATGTGAACCTTGCGGATGGAAACCGGCACCGGCGTGATCGGCATGTTTCCAGTATGGGCCCCGAAGGGCGTCCACGCCAGTCATTACGCTAGTCTTAACCCATTTTTTACCGTCAGGGGCATTTAGTATCATCCCCGCATGATCGACGCCGACACGCCCCCGATCGTCTCCACGGCCGCGCGCGACTCCTCGGAATTCCAGGCGAACGTCCAGCATCACGCCTCCTTGCTCCAGGACCTCAACGCCCGCCTCGAGCGCGCGCGCGCCGGCGGCTCCGCGAAGGCCGTCGAGCTGCACCGCTCGCGCGGCAAGCTCACCGCGCGCGAGCGCGTCGAGCGCCTGCTCGACCACGGCACCTATTTCC
>JBBQJG010000459.1:0-1758 GCA_038325725.1 Polyangia bacterium
CGGCTCCACGGCGCAGGGACGCTTGTACGGCGCTACGGCGACGTGCGCCGGGTGGACGAGCACCGAGAAGTCGGCCGCGGGTCGTCCGCGCATCGGCTTCGCGTGGCCCGAGGGCGGGCGCGTGAACTGGATCTCCGGTCAGGACGAAGGCGGCTGCCTCGCGGGAGTCAACCTCATCCAAACGGGCGGCTCCAATCCGGCCGTTGGCACCGTGAGCTCCGGCGGCGGCTACGGCGCGATCTACTGCTTCGCCGACGTGCCCTAGGCGCTCACGTCGCGACGCCGTGCTCGAGCATCGCGAGGAGCGCGTCGGTGAGGCCCCGGACGGCCAGGTCGGTGTCGGCGAGGCCCGCGAGCTGTCCATCGATGATCAGCAGCGCGAGGCCGTGCACGAGCGCCCACGCCGCGAGCGCGATCTGATCGACGTCGCCGGCGCGCATCCGTCCCTCTCGCACGCCCGTCTCGACGAGGCCACGGAGCACGCCATAGGCCTCCTCGCCGGCGACGCGCAGCGAGACCCGACCGGGATCGGCGTCGCTCACGTTGGGCCAGATCTTCTCGCCGAAGATCGTGCGGAAGTAGCCCGGGTGGCGGAGCGCGAAGGTCACGTAGCCTCGCCCCGCCGCGCCCAGCTTCGCGAACACGTCCCGTGAGCCGGCCGCCGCGATCTCGTCGCGCATCGACCGCGTCAGCAGCGTGAAGCCCTCCTCGGCGATCGCGGCGACCAACGCGCCCTTGTCGCGAAAATGCCGGTAGGGCGCCGCGTGGCTCACGCCCGCGAGCTCGGCGGCCGCGCGCAGGCTCAGCCCAGCGACGCCCCGCTCGCCCAGCAGCTTGAGGCCCGCCTGGACGAGGGCCCGCCGCAGGTCGCCGTGTTGGTAGGCGTCCGGCCGCTTGCGAGCCACGCGGATCGACATCTCGGCCACCTTAACATGTTGACGACGACAACAAATATGTTGACGGCAGAAACATTGACATGTTTACACTGCCATCATTAGGAGGTCGTCATGAAGGAGCTCTCACCATTTTGGTTCGTTCGGGCCGCGACGCGCGGGCTGTCGCGCGCGCATCGTCCCCTCGCGTGGCTCACGGCAGCCGCCGTCGGGCTGCTGGCCGCGTCACTCCTGCTCCAGCTCGTCGACGGGAGGCAGGTCCTCGGCGTATCCACCTGGGTCAAGCCGGCGAAGTTCGCGGCCTCGATCGCCGTCACCGCGCCCCTGCTCGCCTGGATCATCGCCGACCTGGGCGGCGCGCGCACGCGCCGCCTGCGGCGCGCGGGAACGATCATGGCCGTCGTCGCGGGCCTCGAGCTCGCCGTCATCGCTTTTCAAGCGGCGCGCGGCGTTCCGAGCCACTTCAACAACGCGACCGTGTTCGACGGCGTCCTCTTTTCGATCATGGGCGCCGGCATCCTGATCTTCTGGTTCGCCGAGCTCTACGTCGCCGTCCGCGCCTTTCGACACCGCTTCGCGAGCCCGGCGCGCGCGTGGAGCCTTCGGCTCGGCCTCGCGGGCGCGCTGCTGGGCGGCGCCGTCGGTGGCCTCATGCCGATCCCGACCTCCGCGCAGCGCGCGGGCCTCGCGGCCGGCCAGAAGCCGGGCTTTTTAGGCGCGCACGCTGTCGGCGTTCCGGACGGCGGCGCCGGGCTGCCCGTGACCCACTGGAGCACGGAGGGCGGCGACCTGCGCGTCCCGCACTTCCTCGGCCTGCATGCGCTGCAGGCGCTGCCGCTCCTCGCCTGGGTCCTCGAGCGCCGCC
>JBBQJG010000460.1:0-1708 GCA_038325725.1 Polyangia bacterium
CGGCACGGCTAGGACAGAGCGCAGATGCAGGTCCGAGACGGAGAGCGCGTCTTTGAAGCGCGCGTCGCCCGCGGCGTCGATCGTGACGAGGGGCTCGCCGCCCGCGGCCGCTTGGCGTGCGATCGAGCGCGACAGCACGAACACCGCCGTCTCGAGCGTCTTCTGGTCGATGTTGCGCGCGACCTTGACGACGAGCTCGCCTGTGTCGTCCTCGAGCAACAGGAAGCCGCGCTCGGCGTCTGTCAGCTCGATCACCGTGTCGATGATCGTCTCGAGGAGGCGCGGCAGGCGCAGCTCGCTGTTGAGGCGTTTGTTGATGCGCAGCAGGCGCCGCAGGCGCGCCTCCGTCTCGACGGCGCGGGCGGCGAGCGCGGCGTCGCCGGCGCCGGGCGCGCCGGGGAGACCTGTCAGCCAGGCGGCGTCCGGATCGGCGGCGAGCCCTGCGCGGTGGTGTTCGGGTGTGGCCATGCGGATCTCCTCGTGAACGGTGCGGGCGAAGGAAAGAGCCTCGGTGGCGCGCACGGGCGCGGCGGCGCGCGCGTGGAGGCGCGCGGCGACGACGGCGAGGCGCCACGCAGAGGGTCGCTGACCGCGCGCCGCGAGGGCGCGGGCGGCGTCCTCGGCACGCGTGGCGAGCGCGGCGGGCGCTTCTTCGACGTCGACGCCCGCGAGCGCGAGGCGACCTCTCGCGGCCAACGTCTCGGCGTCCTCGGCGCGCGACCCCACCCCGGCGGTGAAGGCGCGTGACGCCTCGTCGGTTCGACCGGCGAGCGCGAACGTCTCGGCGCGTGTCAACGCCGCGCTCGCGGCGCGGCCCGATTGTCCCGCGGCGGCGAACAGCTCGCCGGCCCGCGCGTACAGCGTGAGCGCGGCGTCGACGCGGCCCTCGCGGCGCGCCAGATCGCCTTCGATGAAGGAGACGAGTGCCTCCATCGAGAGGCCCCCGCGCCGAGACGCCTCGGCCCGCGCACGCTCGAGCGCGCGACGCGCCGCCGCGAGATCGCCGACCTGCAGGAAGAGGTTGGCGGCGTTGGCGAGCGCCGTTCCCAGCTCGACGGTCGCGCCGAGCTGACCGAGCGTTCGCACGGCGCGCTCCGTCGCCGCGAGCGCCTCGGCGTACAGCCCCTCGTCGGCCAACAGAGCGCCCAAGTTCAACGCGACCGCCGCCAGTGTGTGGACCTCGCCGGACGCGGTCGACAGCTCATAGGCGTTGCGGTACGCGGCGCGCGCTGCGTCCCCCTGCCCTGACAGTTGCGCGAGCAACGCCTCGAGGTACGCGCCCTTCCCCCGGGGAAAGCCGCTTGCCGAGCCGAGTCCCGTCAGCAACGCGCGCGCGGCCTGCGTGTCGCCGAGGAATGCGTGCGCGAGGATCGCGGCTTCGACGGCGAGCGCGGACACGCCCGGACCGCCGAGCAACGGCGCGGTCTCAGCGAGCGCCTCGCGGAGCTTGCCCGCCGTCACGAGCAAGCGCCCGAGCCGCGCGCGCAGCACGGCCGCGACGTCGGAGGACACAACGCTCCCGTCGAGCGCGCCCCGAAGCGCCCCCACCGCGCCCACGACGTCGCCGGTCCGCGCCAGCAACCACGCGCGCCGTTCAGCGACGAGGCCGCGCTCGTCCCCGCCGCTGGCGCTCGCGTCCGCGCGCGCGAGCGCCAGCGCCGCTTCGGCGTAGCGCCCCCGGAGGCCGAGCCCCGTCGCGCGCGCGAGC
>JBBQJG010000461.1:0-1683 GCA_038325725.1 Polyangia bacterium
GTGGACGAGACCGATGACGATGCCGGGCTCGTCGTAGAGAAGCTTGACCGACTGATTCGTGAGCCCAAGCGCCATGAGCATCTGGTTCACCGGGCCGTCGAGCCCGAGCAGAATGATCCAACCGTAGGCACGCACCACGACGCTGACGAGTAGGGGCAGGAGCACCGAAACCAGGAGAGCGCTCCGCACCCAAGGCCGGGCGCGCGCCATCACGAACGCGAACGGATAGCCCAAGACGAGCGACCAGGCCGTGATGATGACGCCCAGCTTGAGCGTTCGCCACAGCACGGTCGAATATACCGGTCTGGTGACCAAGGCGGCATAGTTGTCGAGCGTGAGGTCGGGAATGTAGAGGACGCCGGGCGCGGTACGGCCAAAGCTGTAGACGACGACCATCGCCAGCGGCAGCGCGAAGAAGACGATAACCACCAGCAACGCCGGCACGAGCAGCCAGCCGTAACCAGCGCGCATCATGACGAAGCGGGTGGTTCGCGCGGAATCGCTCACACCGCTACCTCGCACGCCGAGCCGGAACATCCCGAGTAGGTTGCCCGGCCCCTCGGCTCCGAAGCGATAGTAGTCGGTTGCTATCGAGGTGTCAAAGGCACGAGACGGGCAACGGGACGAAGGAGAGAGGAAGGCAGGGAATCGAGGCGGCGTCGGCGCGGGGTCCGCACGCCTAGTGTACGGACAATGCTATACTCGGCTGGCTTGACGACGCCGGGAGGAAAGTATGCCGACAGCGCAGGTTGGGGACCTCACGATCAACTACGATCTCGCGGACTACACCGATCCGTGGCGGGAATCGAGCGAGACCTTTCTCCTCTACCACGGTTACTCGCGCAACATGTCGTTTTGGCAGAACTGGGTGGGCCTGCTCAGCCGCGACTACCGAGTCTTGCGCTTGGACGCGCGCGGCTGCGGCGAGACGACGAAGCCGGCACCCGGCTCGTCTTACAGCATCGACCAGCTCGCGGGTGACGCGATCGGCCTGATGGACCAGCTCGGAATCGACCGTGTCCACTGGGTCGGTGAGTCGTCGGGCGGCATCGTCGGCCTGGCGGCGGCGCTCGGCCACGCCGACCGGCTACGCTCGCTCACACTCTGCAACACGCCGTTCCAGATTCCCGGCAACATCGTCTCCACCTACGCCCTCGGCGAGTCCAGCCAAGCCGCGGCGCTCGAGAAATACGGCGTGGGCGAGTGGTGTCGGCAGACGTTTCCCTACCGGATGGACGTGTCGAAGGCGCCGCCGGGATTGCAAGAGTGGTACTGCGGCGCGATGGACAAGACGCCCAAACACGTGGCGATCGCGCTGCACGAGTTGTTCGAGCACGGCAACTTCTGGCCGCGGTTGCCCGAGGTGTCCGTCCCAACGCTCATCCTCGTCGGCGGAAACAGCCCCATTGCGCGCAAAGAGCAGATGGAGCAGATGCGCGAGCGCATGCCCAGCGCCAAGCTCGTCGTCTTCGAGGGCTACGGCCACGGGATCAATCTGCTCGCGCCCGAGCGCTGCGTCGCCGAAGTGCGCGCGTTTTTGGGCGACGACGGACGCTAGGACGAGGATCGGGAAGGACGACAGTTTCTTCCAACATCGCGCGCCGGATCCGGTGTTCCGTCGCGCACCCGTAGGGCGGGGGCTCGTCCCCCGCCGGGCCGGTCGGTTGAACGGCGCGTGCCGCG
>JBBQJG010000462.1:0-1673 GCA_038325725.1 Polyangia bacterium
GGAAAGCCGCTCGCCGCGAAGGGCGGCGACCCGGGCGCCGCAGGCGAAGAGCTCGTGAGCCGCGCGCGCGCCGCGGGCGCGGCCTCGGGGATCGTGACGATCGGCGGGCGCCCCTTCATCGCAGCGGTCTCGCGCATCGCCGGCGTCGACGATCGTGAGGCCCTGCTGCTGCTCGCGCGGCCCACCGCGATCGAGCCCACGCCTGTGGCTGCCGCGCCGACGACGGCGGCGGCGCCGCCCGCGCGCGAAAAGGCGATCGCCTGGGGCGTCGCCGGTGGCCTCGGCGTCGCGGGCCTCGCGCTCGTGATCTCGGCGCGCAAGCGCTCGGGGCCCGGCTCGGTCCCGCAGGAGGTCACGCACGAATCGACGTTCAAGTTCGGCACGCCTTCGGGCCCGCGCACCGGCGTCGCGACGGGGCAACCGCCGTTGCCGCGCAGCCCCATCACCGACGGTCACGCCATGAGCATCCCCACGAGCCCGCAGACGCCGCCGCGCCTCACGCCCGCCGTGCTCCTACCCCGCGCGACGGCGCCCATCGGCGTCGGCTCATCCTTCGGCCGCTACCGCCTCGTCGATCGCCTCGGCGAGGGCGGCATGTCCGAGCTCTTCATCGCCGAGACGGCGGGCGTCGAAGGGTTCACGCGCAACTTCGTCCTCAAGCGCCTGCGCCGCGAGCTCGCCCACAACAAAGAGGCGGTGGCGCAGTTCATCGACGAGGCGCGCATGCAAGCGAGCCTCGTGCATTCGAACGTCGTCCCCGTGTTCGACTTCGGCGTCGTCAACGGCGAGTACTTCATGACCCAGGAGTACATCGTGGGCCGCGACCTCGGCCGCCTCGTCTATCGTCACGTCGAGCACACGGGCGTCGGCCTGCCCGAGGCGATCGCCTACTACATCGCGCACGAGACGGCGCTCGCGCTCGCCTACGCGCACGAGACGCTCGACAAGACCGGCTCGCCCATGGGCATCGTCCACCGCGACGTCTCGGCGGGCAACGTCATGGTGTCGCTCGCCGGCGAGGTGAAGCTGTCCGACTTCGGCATCGTGAAGTCGAACCGCCGCATGTCGCAGACGCAGGTCGGCATGGTCAAGGGCAACGCGAACTTCATGTCGCCCGAGCAGGCGCGCGGCCTCGCCGTCGATCCGCGCAGCGACCTGTTCTCACTCGGCCACGTGCTGCACTACTGCCTCACGGGGCGCCTCCTCTACCACGGCGAAAACGATCTCGACATCCTCTACCGCGCGGCGACGGGCCTCACCGCCGACGACTTCGCCGCGCTCGATCAGCTGCCCGAGCCCGCGCGCGGCGTCCTCACGCGCGTGCTCGCCTTCGATCCCGCCGAGCGTTTCCAGACAGCCTCCGAGCTCGCCGACGCGCTCGCCGTCCACACGGGCGGCGGCAAGGCGGCGACGGCGCGCCTCATGCGCGACCTCTTCACCGACGAGATCCAACGCCAGCTCGCGTCCGCGTCCGCGTCCGGCGTCGCCTGACACGGCCCCCGCGGGCGCACCGATTCGTTTGCATTCAAACTAATATGTGATTGACTGCTCGCGGGCGTAGCGTCGTCCGGAGACCTCATGAGATCGACCTCGTCGAGACGGTACGCGGTCGCTCTGTTGAGCCTCTCGCTCGCGGCCGCCGCCGCCCTCGGAGCGCGCGCGGAGAGCGCCGG
>JBBQJG010000463.1:0-1671 GCA_038325725.1 Polyangia bacterium
TCGCCGAGCGCGTCGGCGCCGTCGACCTTGTGCGCCGCGAGGAGCTCGACCGTCGGCGCGAAGGCGAACGGGTGCACGCGCTCCTCGTCGGTGAGCGGCGTCTTGCCGAGGTCGCCCGTGAGCGTGTCTTTGTCGATGAGGCCGCCGAAGGGATTCGTCGTCACGGGGGTGAAGCCTGGCAGCGTGCCCTCGGGCGGCGGGTCGGCGATCATGAAGTTCGCGTGGTACGCGGCCCAGTCGAGCGCGGCGCGCGTGGGGCGATCGATCTTGCGCACGAGCACGCCCGAGCGCAGGCGGTGGTAGTCGTTGAGCGTCTGCACGTCGGCGTTCGCGGCGGGCAGGGGCGCCGGCTTGCCGGGCGACCAGGGGCCGGTGGCGCCGCCGCACCCGAGGGCCAGGTTAGCGAGCGCGAGGGCGAGGGCGACGAGCGTGGGCGATTCAGATCGGATCATAGTGACCTCGTCGGTAGTTCCACAGGACGCGCAGGACGCGCAGGCCGTAGGTGATGGGTTGCAGGTGCGATTCCTCGTCGGCGTAGCGCGTGGGCACGGGCGCCTCGCCGACGGCGAGGCCGTGCGCGCGCGCCGTCGCGATGACCTCGAGATCGAAGTCGAAGCTGCTCGACAGCGACTCGAACGGCAGCGCGAGCGCGCGACGGCCGTAGAGCAGATAGCCGCTGTGGTAGTCGGTCATGCCGAGGCCCAACGTCCAGTTCTCGAGGCGGTTGAGCACGGCGTTCGCGGCTATTTTGTACAGCGGCATGCCGCCCGAGCGCGCCGTCCCCGAGGCGATGCGCGAGCCCTGGAGGAGATCGAGGCGCCGCGTGCGGAGCTCGGCGAGCAGCGCGGGCAGCGCCTCCGGGCTGTACTGGCCGTCGGCGTGGACGCAGGCGACGACGTCGGGCGCGTCCTGCCGCGCGGCGCGCAGGCCGTCCTGCATGGCCGCGCCGTAGCCGCCGTTGCGCGCCCGCTCGACGAGCGTCACGGGGCAAAGGAGGGGAGGCAACGCGCGCACGCGCGCGGCCGTGTCGTCGGTGCTGCCGTCGTCGACGACGACGATACGGGCAAGGTCGGGGGTCTTGCCGACCCGCGCGACGACGTCCGGCAGGTGCCGGCTCGCGTTGTACGCCGGGATGACGACGACGAGGCTCATCCCCTACCGGTGTCCTCCGCTCGCGGCGCGCGGGGGGCTGTCGGCGAGGCGGGCGCCGTAGCGGGCGACGTAGTCGTCGACGATCCCCGGCAGCATCGCGGCGAGCGTCGTGCGCGGCTCCCAGTCGAGGAGCCGCCGCGCGCGCGTGATGTCGGGCAGGCGCTCTTGCGTGTCGTCGTAGCCGGGGCCGTAGAACGCCTCGGCCGTGACGTCGACGAGCGCGGCGCGCGTCGCGCCTGGCACGCGCGCGGCATACACGTCGGCGAGCGACGCGGCGAGCGCGCGGATCGTGACGTCGTTCGCCGGGTTGCCGACGTTGAGGATCTCGCCGCCGCACGCGGCGGGGCGGTCGATGATGCGGACGATCGCGTCGGTAAAATCGTCCACGGAGATGAACGAGCGCCGCTGCTGCCCGCCGTCGACCAGCTGCAGCGGCTCGCCGCGTAGGAGCGCCGCCATGAACGACGCGAGCACGCGCGGCACGCCCTCGCCGTCGACGCCCGGCACGAAGTCCATGCG
>JBBQJG010000464.1:0-1657 GCA_038325725.1 Polyangia bacterium
GTCCGCCACCATCTTCACCCAGGCCGTTACGCCCGCGGGGCTAGGATGGGGCGGATTGGAGCTGTATTCGCCACAGGTCTTCGCTTCGAACTGTGGGGCGACGAAGACGAGCGTCGGGTCGGCGGCGGCCGCCAGGGCCAGGGCCTGGTCTTCGGCGGGGGTGATCGTTGAACGCGGCGCTGGCGCCTGGGGACAGCCTTGGTTTCGGGGCGCGCGGATGAACGATCTCAATTCGATTCGTTTGGCGCTCGGATACTTTGCCTTGATGTTGGTCACAGCGGCGGCCACGACGGGATTCCATTGGGCGGGCGTGTTGTAGTCGAAGTTCAGCGCCAGGAAGATCACGCGATCTGGCTTGTTGGCATTTTGCGCGCAGGGCGAGGTGATCTGCGTGGACCATACCGGGTCGTTGGGATTGGCCCAAAGCTCGACGAAGCCGCTGTGAACCCACACGAGCTCCCACTTCGAATTGTCCACCATGGACTCGAAGCCGTGGTCGTACCACTCCTCCGTCGCCTGGATGCCGATCATCATTGTGCAGGCGTAGGCGCTCGACGGCGGCGGCCCTGCGTCTTTAGGGTCCGCGGCCACTTCGGACGTTGGAACGTCCGTCGGCGCCGCGGTGTCCGTGTTCGATGTCTCGGCGGCCGCGGCGTCGTCTGGCGCCGGCGGAATCAGGGGCTCGTCGACCAGCGTCGCGTCGGTAGAATCGGCATCGCCTTGCGACGGGTGCGTCGGCAGCTCGATGCCAGCATCCATGGCGCTTCGCGAATCGATCCCGCCCGTCTCGGCAGGCGACGACGAGCGGCATCCCGACAGAGCCATCGCCAACGGAAGTACGGAGGTGATGCGTCGGAGTCGAGTGTCCATTCCCTTTTCCAGTCTACGGAGCGCGCCGTGCCAGAAGAGCCTCGATGTGGGCCCGATGAACGGTCTCCGGTGATTGTCGCAACAGCGCCTCCGCGCGCGCCTTCGCGTCCTGACCGCGGCCCAATCGCATCAACGCGTCGATGACGATGACCTCGCGCTCTTGCGCGAGCGCCCCGTGCGGGTAGAGCCGCGCGTGCGCGGCCGCGAAACGCAGCGATGCGCTCGGATCTTTGTCCAAGGTCTCGCGTGCCCTGCGTACCAGTTGCCATTCCGATGCCTGCGCCTCGGGAACCCGCGCGACCGGGGACGCGGCGTCCGAGGCCCCGGCGTGGAGAGGAGCAAGCCCCCGTACGACGGGAGCGCGAGGTGCCGAGGCAACCGACGGTGGTGCCGCCGGCTCGGCGCTCACCGTCGGCGGCCGCTCGATGACCGGCGCGCGCAACGGGACGGTCGGCGTCGAGATCGGCGCGGCCGGCATCGGCGCGGGGCGCAGGCCCCACCACAGCACGCCACCCAGCGTCACCGCCAGCACGGTCAGCTTGGCGGCGGCCGCGAGGACGGTGCTGCCGCCGGGACCGGCCGGCGGCGCGACGCCGCCCACTGCGCCCGCGACGCCGGCCGCGACGCGCCTCTCGGCGGCCGGGTCCGGCCCGGCTTGCCGCGCGTCGGCGATCAGCCGCTCGAGCTCGCGCGAATGATCAACCATGGCCGTCCTCACCGCGCAGGCGGAGCCACTCTGCGCGCACGTGCTCGCGGGCCGCGTGCAGCCGGGTGTACCCGGTCTGCA
>JBBQJG010000465.1:0-1627 GCA_038325725.1 Polyangia bacterium
CCGCCGACGGCGCGCACTTCGATCCGGTCGCCTTCGACCTCGAGCGCCGCGTGGCCGCGTTCAGCATGCTGCTCCGCCCCGGGTGTCCGCCGCTGCAAGCCCCCCCGCTCGACCGCGGCTCCGGTTTGCTAGAACGAGCTCTCACGACGGCCCGCCGCGGCGCCTGCGGGGCCCCGGCAGGCCCCGCTCCTCGCTGAACTTCTCCTCAAGATGATCTTCGACAACAGCTACGCCCGCCTACCCGATCGCTTCTACGCGCGCGTCGCGCCCACGAAGGTCGGCGCGCCCGGCGTGGCGGCGGACTTTCCTGCGACGCTCGCGCTTGGCGCGGTCGCGGCGGGTTGCGGTGGTGGCTCGGGCGGACTTTCCAGCGCGAACGACGTACTCGAGGGGCCAAGCCGACGGCCGCTGCCAATCCACAACAACGGCTCGGTGCTCGCCCTGAGGCGCGAAGCCGATGGCCTTTGCGGACTGTCGGCGCCGTGGAACGCTATTTGTCGAGCTTCTTGGCGATGCCGTGCTTCACGTCGCCGACGGCCTTCTTGACCGCGCCGAGGGCGCGCTCGGCTGCGCCCTCGGACTCCTTGTCCTTGTCGCCAGTGACCACCCCCACCGCCTCTTTCACGCGGCCCTTGATGTTCTGTCCGAGACCCTCTTTTTGATCTTTGTTCATGATTGAGAAGCTGGATCCCAAACCGCCAGCGTCAAGACCCTCTTCGGCGGGGACTGCACGGCGCGCTGACGGCTGTGGTTCGCAAAAAAACGATCGAGGCCAGAAATGGGGTTGGACACCCTGCCGACAACCCCGATGCCGCGTTTCGCGAGAAGGCCGGACGGCCGTTCCCGCCCGGCGTGCATGGTCGGGGTATGGGCCACGGGCGCGATTGGCACGCGCCGGGCAGTACCCGGCCTCTGCCAGGACGGCAACCCCAACGCAACACACCCGCCTTGGTGTTGCGCTCAGGCGGCGCGCCGCTCGTACCGATGGTGCAAGCCGCCGACCTCGGGCAACTCAATCACCTCACCGGTTTCGGGCGCCATAACGCCGCGCGGGTTCGACGCGTCCTTGCAGAGAGACAAATGTGTGCGCGAGCTGTGATAGTAGGCGAAGTAGGAAGTAAGGATGCGGCGTAGATGGCGCTCGCCGAGGACGATGACGTGGTCGAGACAGTCTCGGCGAATCGATCCCGATCAGGCGCTCGACGAAGGGATTCTGCCAGGGCGAGCGCTGTGCGCTCATGACGTCGTCGATGCCCAAGCCGTTGAGGCGACGGCGGAAGGCGGTGCCATAGATGGCATCGCGATCTCGCATCAGATACTTCGGCGCGGTGGTCTCGGGGAACGCCTCGACGATCTGCTGGGCGGCCCAGGTCGCGGTCGGATGCTCAGTGACGTTGAAGTGCAGGACGCGCCGACGGTCGTGCGCGAGCACGACGAAGACGTAGAGGACGCGGAAGGTCGCGGTTGGGACATGGAGAAAGACAACCTGATCGCCGACGACGCCGTAAACGTCCTGCGCGGTGGCGTCGTCGAGCCGGCGGAGTTCGAGAACGGGTCTTGGCGCTACCGCGTGAGGACCAACAAGATCTACGTCGTCGTGTGCTTCCGGTCCGAGACCGAGATGCAC
>JBBQJG010000466.1:0-1580 GCA_038325725.1 Polyangia bacterium
GTTCTCGGCGCGGCCGTCGGGCAGCGCCTGCACGGCGTTGACGAGCAGGTTCAAGAAGACCTGCTCCAGCCGCTGCGAGCTGCCGACGATCATCGGCACGTCACCGAAGTCGGTGACGAGGCGCGCGCGGTGGTGCACCTCGTTGTGAGTCACGCGCAGCGCCGCCTCGACGACGGCGCGCAGCGCGACGGGGCCCTGGTCCTCGGCGTCGCGGCGTGAGCTCGCTCGGATCTGGCCGATGACGGCGGCGACGCGCGAGGCGCCGTGCCGCGCACCCTCGAGCGCCTCGGCGAGCTTCGCGGCGACCTCGGTGGGGATCGCGGCGCCCTTCGTCGCTTCGATCGCCTGCTCGATGCCGAGGAGCGTGTACGAAAGCGGGTTGTTCATCTCGTGCGCGATACCGGCGAGCAGCGTGCCCAGCGCCGCGAGCCGCTCTGACTGCGCGAGCCGCGCCTCGATCTCCTTGCGCTGCGTGACGTCGCGCGCGAAGCCGAGGATCGCGGGGCGTCCCTCCCACTCGATCGGCATCGACTGCACCTCGGTCAAAACCCACGTGTCGTCGCTGCGCTTCGTCGGATAGTCCATGGGCGGCAGCCCTTGCCTCGTCCGGAACATCTGCTGCGAGCGCTCGCGCATGAGGGCGCCCTCCTCGGGCGAAAATAGCGTCCGCGGATCGACCGCGAGCAGCGATGGGACGTCCGCATAACGGAGCATGCGCGCCGCGGCGGGGTTCGCGAACACGAGGCGCCGCCCATCGTTGATGAAGACGGCGTCGGGCGCGGCCTCGACGAGCTGGCGGAAGCGTTGCTCGGAGCGCGCGAGGGCTTCGATGGCGTCGCGGCGCTCCGTGATGTCGCGCGTGAAGGCGATGAGGCCCGGGCCGTTGTCGAGTGTGATCGGCGCGATCGAGACCTCGATGGGGATCCGTTCGCCGTTCGCCCGCACGATGCTCGTCTCGAAGAAGCGCGGGTTCGCGGCGCGATGGAGCCGCGCTTCGGGGCCGATGTTTTGTTTGCTCTGCTCCTCGGGCGTGAGGAGCTCGATCGCGTCGCGGCTCTGGATGAACTCGCGCGGGTGACCGAGAATCTCTACGCCCTTGTCGCTGATGTAGACGACGCGCGCCGTGGGCGACATCGACACGAGCGAGACGCCGATGCCGGCTTCGCTCGCGGCCGCGATGAGGGCCCGCACGGGCGCCGTGACGCCCGCGCTCTCCCAGGTGAAACCATCCGTGGGGCTGTCCGGCATGGGGGAGGTCGATGGTACTAGAGTTCCCCCGGAGTTCCCGAGTTAAGCTCCGCGCCGGAAACCATGCCGGCAGAGCGCAAGGGCCATAAACGGGCCGGGGCCGGGAGGCTCGTCACCTTCTTGGCGGGGATCGTCGCCGTTTCGTCGTGCGCGACGAGCCACATCGCGCGGCCGCTCGGACGCGGCAACTTCGTCGGGCAGGCGTCGGTCGGCGGACCGCTCGTCGAGGTCTCGGGGACGCCCGTCGCGGCGCCGATCCTGATCGTGGGCGGCGGCTACGGCGTCACCGACGAGGCGGAGGTCTACGCGCGCGCCGACGTCACGGCGGCGGC
>JBBQJG010000467.1:0-1546 GCA_038325725.1 Polyangia bacterium
GGGCCCACGCGGGCTCGAGCTCGGCGAACGCCTGCACCAGCGCCCGCGCCCCGCGCCGTTGATCGCGCTCGCGCAGATGGAGCGCGATCGCGTGCTCGCGCAGCGCCTCGGGTGCGACGAAGCGCTGCGAAATCCGCCGGCGTTCGCCGAGCTCGAGGCCGCCGTGTTGCGCTGCCTCGCGCGCCCCGTGTCGACGCACCACTCGACGAAGTACGGGACGCTGAAGGGCTACGCGGCGGATTGAATCATCTAGAGCGCGATTTCGCCGGCGCGCATGCGGGCCGACGTGAGCGTGTTCGACAGCAGCATCGCGATCGTCATCGGGCCGACGCCGCCGGGAACGGGCGTGATCGCGGCGGCGTGGGGCGCGACGCTCGCGTAGTCGACGTCGCCGCACAGCTTGCCGTCGGCGTTGCGGTTCATGCCGACGTCGATGACCGTCGCGCCCGGCTTGACCCAATCGCCTTTGACCATCTCGGCGCGGCCCACGGCGGCGATCACGAGATCGGCGCGCCGCACGACGCCCGGCAGATCGCGCGTCTTCGAGTGACACACGGTGACCGTCGCGTCGGCGGCGATCAGCAGCGCCGCCATCGGCTTGCCGACGATGTTCGAGCGGCCGATGATGACGGCGTCCGTCCCCGACAACGCGAGGCCCGCCTCTTCGATCAGCTTCATGACGCCGAAGGGCGTGCAGGCAACGAAGCGCGGCTCGCCCATGAGGAGGCGTCCGAGGTTGTCGGGGTGAAAGCCGTCGACGTCCTTGCGCGGATCGACGGCGAGCAGCACGCGGCGTGAATCGATCCCCGCCGGCAGAGGGAGCTGCACGAGGATGCCGTCGACCTCGACGTCGTCGTTGAGGCGCGCGACGAGCGCGAGGAGATCGCTCTCGGAGGTCGTCGTGGGCAGGTGATGATCGAAGGTGCGGAAGCCGGCCTCGTGGCAGGCCTTCGTCTTGTTGCGGACGTAGACGGCCGAGGCGGGGTTGTCACCGACCATGACGACGGCGAGCCCGGGCGTCACGCCGCGCGCCGTGAGCCGGCGCGCCTCGATGGCGAGCTCGCCGCGAATGCGCGCCGCGAGGGCCTTGCCGTCCAGAATCTTCGCGGCGCTCGACATGGCGGTCCTATAACACGCGGCCCGGACGCGCGCGTCCGGATTCCGTGCGCGCGCCGGCCGTCACGAGGACGCTCGCGTGCGCGGCGCGCGCCGCGCGGGCCGACGGCCTCGGCACGGCCGTTGCTCAATCGCGCGACGTCATGTTCACGAGCAGTCCCGCGCACGTCGTCGTCTGGTTCGCCTTGACGGGGGGCCTCTCGCTCAATGGGTTTGCGCACGCGGCAGGCTCCCCCGCGCAGCGCACTGTGCTGGGTGGCCGCATCGATCGCGTCGTCGCGGTGGGCGACGGCGTCGCCGTCCTCCGCGACGGAGAAGCGGTGCTCGTCGACGGCGCGGGCCGCGTCGTCGGGCGTTGCGGCGCCGCGAGCCCGCCCACCGTCGCGCCGCCGCGCGACGGAACCACCCTCGCCGCGGGAGAGGTCCTGCG
>JBBQJG010000468.1:0-1542 GCA_038325725.1 Polyangia bacterium
CCGGCCGGGTTCGACGTTGACGTCGAAGCCCACCGGCTCGAACCCGTCGGCCCGAATCTCGACGTGGTGAGGACCCGCTTCGAGCTCGAGATGCTGAAGCGCGCCGTCGAAGTCGTCGACTATTCCGGCGTAGTAGCCGTCGACGTAGACCTCGGCATCACGCTCGGGCAGGTCGATGCGGACGCCGCCGTAGCCACGAGCCCGCCCTGGAGCTGCGGTCACGTAGCCGCCGCTGCCACCATAGCCGTAGCTGTCGACGCCGCCGTATCCATAAGGATACGCGCCGTAGTAGCCACCGTAGGCGCCCGGGTAGCCGTAGCCGTAGTAGCCCGGGTAGCCGTAGAAGAGACTGAAGTTCAAGCCCCGGCCGTACGGTGTGTAGAAATAGGGGCGATAGTACGAGTAGGGACGATAGGAATAGCCCCCACGGTAGTAGGTCCCACCTCGAGGCGCCACTCGCACCGGACCGCGCGCCACGGCGCGACCCGCCGGCGCCGCGCTCGAATGGCCCGATCCACCGCTTCCTGAGCGGCCGCCCCCGCGACTCCGCTGGCCTGCAAACGCCGGCGTCGAGAGGACGAGGGCGGCAAGGGCAACGGCGGCGATCGATTTGGTTGTTCTCATCATGACTAAATCTCCACTGGACTACAGGCAACAACTTTGCCAGATCGGCGGAGAAAATTCACGCACGAACTGATGGTGGCCTGACGATCCCCGTCGCCGCGGTCCTCGAAGACGGACAGACAGCCGTCATGGACGTGGGTCGGTCCTTTCGATTCACTCGCGCAGATAGCGGACGATCCAGTCCGCGACGCACGCTGGCTTCTCCCCACCGTTCCGCTCTATCGTGACCGCCCATGTCACTTGGAAGCCACCGCTGACGGCGTCCACCGTCTGCAGCGTGATGAGCGCGCGGATGCGCGAGCCGGCGGGCACCGGCGAGACGAAGCGGACGCGGTTGAGGCCGTAGTTGATCGCCATCCGCAGGCCGGTGAACCGGATCGACTCGCGGATCAGCGTACTGAGCAGCGACAGCGTCAGGAAGCCGTGCGCGATCGTGCTTCTGGACGGCAGCTCGGCCGCCGCGCGCGCGGGATCGACGTGGATCCACTGGTGATCGCCGGTCGCGTCGGCGAACTGGTCGATGCGCGCCTGCGTCACCTCCAGCCAGCCGCTGACCGCGATCTCCTCGCCGATGCGTGTGCCGATCGTGCGGACGTCGATATCGATCATAGGATTCGCTCGGCTAAAGCCTTCGCGCTCCGTGTGCAGCCCTCAGCCCTGCGCATAAAAGCCCTTCCCTTCGGCGACCAGCTTCTCGAGCAGCGGCGCCGCCTCCCAGTAGTCGCCGAACCGCGCGCGGTATTCGTTGACGCGCGACAGCACGGTCGGCAGCCCCACCGTGTCGGCGTAGAACATCGGCCCGCCGCTCTGGCGCGGGAAGCCGAAGCCGTAGGCATAGATGATGTCGATGTCGCCCGGCCGGGTCGCGAACTTGTCCTCGAGCACGCGCGCGCCCTCGTTGGCCAGCGCGGTGGTGAT
>JBBQJG010000469.1:0-1528 GCA_038325725.1 Polyangia bacterium
AGTCAGAATGGTGATGCGGGGACGGCTGGCGCGCGGGCCGGCGCGGCTGGCAACGCGGGGGCGAGCGGGAGCGCGGGCGCCGCGGCGACGGCCGGCGCGGGCGGCTCAGCGACGGGCGGCGCCGCTGGCTCAGCGACGGGCGGCGCCGCTGGCGCAGCGAGCGGTGGCGCCGCTGGTTCGGCGACGGGCGGCACCGGCGGTTCAGCGACGGGCGGCGCCGCTGGTTCAGCGACGGGCGGCGTGGGCGGGGGCGCGGCCGGCGGCTCGAACGCCGACGGGGGCGTCCCGCTCTCGGGAGCGTCGCGCTGCGTGGCGGGCAAGTACCTCGTCTGCGAGAGCTTCGAGTCGACAGCGAAGGGCGCGGTTCCCATGGGCTGGACACGAGACAGCGACGCCTCGATCGTCGGCGTCGACGACGCGCAGTCGGCGCGCGGCGCGCACGCGCTCCGGCTCGGCGCCTCCATCAACGGCTGGCGACGGATCGTCATGCCCGCGACCTCGTTCGGCTCCGCGCACTGGGGGCGCATCTTTTACAAAGTTCAATTGCCCGCGCCGAAGATCAACGGCTACCTCCACTCGACGCTCGTGACGCTCGTCGGAAAGAACCCACAGGGCGCGGGCGACGAAGAGGTGCGTGTCGTCGACACCGTCGAGGATCCGACCGGCAAGCATCAGTTCCTCTACAACGTGCAGCCGACCGGCGCCGAGTTCGGCACGGGCAGCAACTACAACTGGCACTACGACGGGCAGTGGCACTGCGCCGAATGGCACATCGACGCCACCACTCAGAGCTACCACTTCTACTTCGACGACGCCGAGGTCACGCAGATCGCGAAGATGAACGGCGCGGGCAACCTCGTCGGCACGGGCATCCCCAACGTCTTCGCGTCGCTCAAGGTCGGCTGGTGGAACTATCAAGCGGTCGCGGCCGCCGACTTGGGCTTCGTCGCGTGGATCGACGAGGTCGCGATCGACGTCAACCGCATCGGCTGCGCGAACTGACGCCGCCCGACCTTCACGCACACCTTCGCACATCGGTTGCGCCACATCGGTCGCGCGAACGGCGCGGTTGCGCAACTTTCGACCGCAACAGATCAGCGTAACGCCCGAGAAAACAAGCCTGTTTCGACGTCGCCGCGCTTTACATACGCGCGCCATCCCCCTACGCTTGTGGGCGGTCAACGCGTCGATTCTCTCCCCGCGGCCGAGGTCGCGAGAGTCCCCCAGGAGGCATTCGTGCGGCGTGCGTTTCGGTTCGTATTCTCATCTCACGTTTTTCTGATTGGCGCGCTCGCGGCGTCGGTGTCCTGCACGGGCACGATCTCCGACAATGCCGTGGCAAGCCCGGGGTCCGCCGGCGCGACGGGGTCCGCGGGCGCGATCGGATCCGCGGGCGGCGCTGGTGCCCAGGGCACCGGTGGCGCGACCAGCACCGCGATTCCCGTGACGCCGGGCGATCCGAACGCCGCGGGCCTGATGCCGATGCGGCGCCTCACGAACCGCGAATACAACAACACCGTCCGCGACC
>JBBQJG010000470.1:0-1525 GCA_038325725.1 Polyangia bacterium
TTCTCGCTCCAGCCGCGCGCGATGATCGTCTCGAACACGCGGTCGCGCTCCTTCGTCCAGCGAAGGCGGTCGGCCGGGAACGAGCGCTTGTCCGCCAGGCGCAGCGCGCGATCGAGCGCCACCCAGCACATCACCTTCGAGTAGACGAAGTGCCGGGGCTCGCCGCGCACCTCCCAGATGCCCTTGTCCGGCTTCTCCCAGTTGTCGCAGACCCAGTCGGTCAAGCGGCGCAGATGGGTCCAGAGCTCGTAGGCGATCGGCGCGCCGTGCTTGTTGTAGAGGTAGACGGCGTCCATAAGCTCGCCGTAGACGTCGAGCTGGAGCTGGTCGTGGGCCCCGTTGCCGATGCGCACGGGCTTGGCGCCGCGGTAGCCGTCGAGGTGGTCGAGAGTGCTCTCGGCGAGGCCGTGGCGGCCGTCGATGCCGTACATCACCTGCAGAGGGATGCCGGGCTTGAGCTCATGGCAGCGTTCCTCGATCCAGCCCATGAACGCGGCGGCTTCGTCCTTGAGGCCGATGCGAAGCAGGCCGTACACGGTGAAGGCGGCGTCGCGGATCCAGGTGTAGCGGTAGTCCCAGTTGCGCCGTCCGTCCAGGCCCTCGGGCAGGCTCGTCGTCAGCGCGGCGACGATGGCGCCCGTCGGCTCGAAGGTCATGAGCTTGAGCGTCAGGGCGGAGCGCTGCACGGTCTCCCGCCAGCGTCCCTTGTAGGTGCAGCCCGCGAGCCACCGGTGCCAATAATCGACGGTGCGGTTGAGCTGATCGAGTCCCTCGGGGACCGGCACCAGCCGCGCGCAGGTTCCGCCCTCGTGGTGGCTCAGCGTGAAGACCGCACGTTCGCCCTCGTTCAGCGTGAAGTCCGCGGCCGTCCCGTCGCCCTCGACCCGCATCGAGACCGTGGACGTCAGCGACAGCGACATCTTCGGCGAGGAGAAGCAGGCGCCGTGCTTGCCAAGGGACACCTCATGGCGGACGCGCGCGTAGTCAAACGCCGGCCGGCAGTCCATGCGCAGCCGCATCGTCCCGCGCGCGGCGTACACGTGGCGGATCACGGGGCTCACGTGCCCGCTCGGACAGTCGCCGCCGACCGGCATGAAGTCCGTGATCTCGGCGACGCCGTCGATGGTCAGGAACCTCGTCACGAGGACGTTCGTGTCAGGCCAATAGAATTGCTTTCTCTGGGCGTCGATCCCTTGGGCCGGCCCGATCCGGAAGAATCCCCCTTTCTTATCGTCGAGGAGCGCGGCGAACACGCTCGGGGAGTCGAAATGGGGATAGCAGAGCCAGTCGATGGAGCCGTCCATCGCCACGAGCGCGGCCGTGCGCATATTGCCGATTACTCCGTAGCTGCCGACGGGCTTATAGGCCATCGGACCACGTTGACACAATGGCGGCCGGCTTGGAATTCCCGAAATGAAAAGTTTATTTGAACGATTCCAGCGAGCGCCGCGCGCGAATCGGCTAGGATAAGCGCATGATTTTCCCCATCGCCCTGCTGTTCGCGTCGTGCGCGATCGCCGCGCCC